>NZ_JAMYQT010000003.1:0-384357 GCF_040320985.1 Mesorhizobium sp. M0571 | reverse complement strand
TGTATGCCGGGCCCCACCACTCTACGCCCTTCGGAGTAGGTCCCCACCACGCCCCCCACGCACATGGTGTTTTGGATATTGCAGTAAAATTTCGGGGCGGCGCCCGGGGGCCCCCCCGGCGCCGGCGATTCTATTGACGCGCCTTGCGAGGCCCGTCAGTCTGAGGCCAAAACGGCTCACCGACTGCTGTCAGGCGTGATGAATTATTCCGACCCATCCATCGTTGCATCCACGGACGCTCCGTTCCTGAGCCTTGACGGCGTGCGCAAGACCTATCCCGGCGTCGTCGCGCTGGACGGGTTCTCGATCGAGGTCAGGCCCGGCGAGGTCATCGGCCTGGTCGGCGAAAACGGCGCCGGCAAATCGACGCTGATGAAGATCCTCGGCGGCGTGACCCGGCCGGACACCGGCACCATCACCGTCGATGGCCTCGACCATGACGGTCTGACCGTCGAGGCCAGCATCGGTTCGGGCATCGCCTTCGTCCACCAGGAACTCAATCTGTTCGAAAACCTTGACGTCGCCGCCAATATCTTTTTCGGCCGCGAACCGCTGCGTGCCGGCCCGCTCAAGCTCGTCGACCGCGCCAGGCTGCGAGCGCTGGCGGCGCCGCTGCTAAAACGCGTCGGCGCCAATTTCTCGGCCGATACGCCGGTGTCGGCGCTGTCGCTGGCCCAGCAGCAAATGGTCGAAATCGCCAAGGCGCTGTCGATCAAGGCAAGGCTGGTCATCCTCGACGAACCGACCTCGAGCCTGCCGATCGCCGAAACCGACAAGCTGCTCGGCGTCATCAAGGCGCTGAAGGCGGACGGCATCAGCGTCATTTTCATCTCGCACCGCCTTCACGAGGTCGAGCGCGTCGCTGACCGCGTCGTCGTGCTCAGGGACGGAATGCTCGCCGGAACCTTGCCGAAGAGCGCCATCAATCACGACCAGATGGTCAAGCTGATGATCGGCCGCATGCTGAAGGAGAGGGAGAAGGCCGCGGAATCGGCGCGCCCGCCGGGCTCAGTCGCGCTGTCGGTCAAGGCCATTCGCACCGCTGCCTATCCCGACCGGCCCGTCGACCTCGATGTCAGGCATGGCGAGATCCTCGGCCTCGCCGGTCTCGTCGGCTCCGGCCGGACGGAGCTGGCGCGCGTCCTGTTCGGCATTGACAAGAGCTTTGGCGGCACCATGCTGCTCGACGGCAAGGAACTGGTCGTCGCGCAAGCCGCGGATGCGGTGGCAAGCGGCATCTTCCTCGTCCCCGAGGATCGCAAGCTGACCGGCATCCTGCTCGACCTGTCGATTGCCCAGAACATTTCGCTCCCCAACCTGCCGGCGCATTCGCGGCGCTCGCTGGTCTCGGCCAGCGCGGAAGCTGCTACCGCCGAGAAGCAGAAGACCAATCTCGGCATCAGGGCGCCCTCCGTCCAGACGCGCACCGGCACGCTGTCCGGCGGCAACCAGCAAAAGGTCGTGCTGGCCAAATGGCTGGCGATGAAGCCGAAGGTGATGATCCTCGACGAGCCGACGCGCGGTATCGATATCGGCGCCAAGGCCGAAATCTACGGGCTGATGCGGGGGCTGGCCGATGCCGGCGTCGCCGTGCTGATGATCTCCAGCGACATGGAGGAGGTGATCGGCGTGTCCGACCGCATCGCCGTCATGCATGAGGGCCAGATCTCCGGCATTCTCGACAAGGAACAGTTCAGCCAGGAAAACGTGCTGCTGCTGGCGGTGGGCAAGCAGCCGAAATAGGCAGCGGCCATTGGGGAGACGACGATGAGCAAGAAAGATCTCGGCCTGCTGATCCTGATCCTGGTGGTCGGCGCGGCGGTGGCGATCATCAATCCACGCTTCCTGCTGCCGATCAATCTCGCCAACACGTCGAACCTGATCGGGCTGTTCGGCATTCTGTCGATCGGCCAGGCCTTCGTCATCATCACCGGAGGCATCGAATTGTCGGTCGGTTCGGTGGTTGCGCTGCTCGGCGTGCTGTTCATCGATTTCATCGCCACGCGCGGCATGGCCTGGCCGGTCGCCCTGCCGCTGATCCTGGTGCTCGGCGGCATCATCGGGCTGGCGCATGGCTGGCTGATCACGCGGCTCAAATTGCAGCCTTTCGTGGTCACCTTGTGCGGCCTGTTGATCTATCGCGGCGTGGCGCGCTTCTACACCGCCGACGGCACCGCCGGCTTTGCCTTCGGACAGAATTTCCCGGAACTCGAATTCCTGACCGCCGGGCGGTCCTGGGGCGTGCCGAACAGTTTCATCGCGCTGATCGTCATCGCCGTCGTGATGTGGGTGGTGCTGCACCGCTCAGTGTTCGGGCGCTATCTCTACGCCATCGGCAAGAACGAGGAAGCGGCGAAATATTCCGGCATCCGCACCGGCCGCATCGTCATGGCCGCCTATGTCATCTGCGGCGTGCTGACGGCGCTGTCGGCGATCTATTTCGCCATGTACACACGCTCGATCTCGCCGGCGAGCCACGGCCAATTCTATGAACTCTACGCCATTGCAGCGGCGGTGCTCGGCGGCTTCTCGCTGCGTGGCGGCGAAGGCTCGCTGATCGGCGTCATCCTCGGCACGGTGCTGCTGCAGGAGCTGCAGAACCTCGTCAACCTGCTCGGCATCCCCTCCTCGCTCAACTTCGCTGTCATGGGCGGGGTGATCCTCATCGGCGTGCTGGTCGACCAGCAATGGGGCGTGTTCCGGGCGCGGCGGCTAATGCTCGAGGCCACCCGCAAAAGTGTGGCGGGTGCTGCCGCGGAGTGACGCAAAAATAACTGGATGAAGCACGCCAATTGCCATTGGCAGGTGGCATGAAAAATCAGTGCTGAGCTTCGCGACGGCAGTTTCAGATCAATCTCTATTTGGAACGAAACTCGTATCTGAGCGTTGATTTAGGCTTTTCTATTGGAGGCATCCAATGGCCACGAATCCTGTAAGCACCGCCAAAGTAGGAAGTCACCCCCTCCACCCGATGCTGATTCCTTTTCCTGTCGCTTTTCTTGTCGGTGCGTTTGTCACCGATCTGGTTTTCTGGGGGACTACTGATGCCTTCTGGGCACGGGCATCGATGTGGCTGATCGGGGCAGCCGTCGTAATGGCACTTCTAGCTGCCACAGCCGGTTTTATCGACTTCCTCAACGAGCCGCGCATCCGCGCCTTGCCCGACGCTTGGTACCACATGCTGGGCAACTTGACCGCGGTCGTTGTGGCATTGATCAATTTCTATCTTCGCTATGCCCAAGGCGCCGAAGCCGCGGTCCGACCATGGGGCGCGCTGTTGTCGTTCATAGTGGTCTGCATACTGCTGTTTACCGGCTGGAAGGGGTGGGAAATGGTGTATCGGCATCACGTTGCAGTTCTGGATACGCCAGCGGATACGCAGGTGCGGCCTTCGGCAACCAACGCCACTGACACTCGTCACGCCGGTCGGGACCGGCACGCCGCATGAGGCCATAATCCCGAAAAGTGAATACCGGTTTCCGGAAAGATATTGGTCAAACAAGAAGATAGAGTCCCATCCCGATGCATCGGGATGGGCAGGCTCTAGATAAGGCCCGACACGTCGGAGAAGGCCATGGCCTTGCGCAGCACCTCGGCGAAGCGCTCGCCGGCGGCTTCACGAGGGCCGCTATTGTCGATCGAGGTGACACCCGGTCCGGACAGCGCCACATTGGCGCTGCGCGCCAGCCGCGCCAGCACTTCGCCGCGCGACTCGCGACCGCGCAATGCCAGCCGCTCGGCCAGGATCTCCGGTGTAGCCGTGATCTCGACGACAGCCAGATTGGCGTAACGCTCGCGCAGCGCCGGGATAATCGCGCGCGAGACATTGGCGACCGCGACACGGCCGTTGGAGACCGACCAGTCGACTTCGGCCGGGATGCCGTAGCGCAGGCCATGCGCCTCCCAGGAAATGGCGAAGGCACCATCCGCTTCGGCCTCGACAAAGGCCGCGTCGGCCAGCGTGTCGTGATCCTCGGTGGCCGCATCGCTCGGCCGGGTGATCACCCGGCGCACGAACTCCAGCCGGCTTTCGTCGGCAAACACAGTGCGCGCATAGCCGATCACCGTGTCCTTGCCGGCACCACTCGGCCCGACGACGGCGACAAAGACGCCGTCGCGGATCGGAAACGCCGCCGCGGACAATTCACGCTCGATCGACGCCGACACCATCATGCGACCCGGCGTCCCTGCCGCCAGACCGTGCGGACAACCGGGACATGGTCGTCGACGCGCACGCGAACCAAATCGGCGCGCCGGCCGGGCTCGATGACACCGCGATCGGTGAGGCCGACCGCCTCGGCCGGGTTCTTCGAAACCATGGCCACCGCCTGCGGCAGCGAGATACCTTCGACCACGTCGCCGAGAAAGAAGGCCGACTGGATCAGGCTGAAGGGGATGTAGTCCGACGACAGTATATCGAGCAGGCCGTCGCCGGCCAGCGTGCGGGCCGAGACATTGCCCGAATGCGAAGCGCCGCGCATGACGTTCGGCGCGCCCATCAATACGCCGAGCCCTGCCTCTTTCGAAGCCCGTGCTGCCTCCTCGGTGGTCGGGAACTCGGCGACGCGCACGCCTTGCTCGATCGCTTCGTCGACATGGCCGACGGTCGCGTCGTCATGGCTGGCGAGCACGATGCCGCGCTCATGGCAGGCAGCGGCGATGAAGCTGCGGTTCGGGCTCGAATTCCTCGCCGATTCCGCCATCCGCTTTTCGCAGAATTTCTGGAAATCGCGATCGGTCAGCTTCAGCTTGCGCTGGTAATAATAGGCATAGGTTTCGAGATCGACGAATTGGCGCTGTCCCGGCGCATGGTCCATCAGCGACGCCAGCCTGACCCGCTCGTCGCCGTCGAAATTGGCGAAGGCTGTGAGGCAGTCCGGCGCCGAAACCTCGCAGCGCAGATGGATGAAATGGTCGGCCCTGAGCCGGTCCTGCTGGACGCTGTCCTCGATCGCGTCGGCCAGCTTGCGTATGTCGGCAGCCGTTAGGTCGGCGTCCTCGTCCATGCCGACGCGCAAGGCATCGAGCACGGTGGTGATGCCGGCGGTCGCCACCTGCGCGTCATGGGCGAGCACAGCGGCGATCGGGTTCCAGCGCACTTTCGGCCGCGGCGCGTAATGGCCTTCGAGATGGTCGGTGTGGAGCTCGACCAGGCCGGGAATGATGAAGTCGCCGTCCATGTCCTCGCCGCTGCGGCCGGGACCGGGATCGATGGCGGCGATCATGCCGTCGCGCAGCACGATCGACCCTTCGACGATCTGGTCGGCGAGCACGATGCGGGCGTTGTCAAGAACGGTCTCGGCGGTCATTTCAGGCAGTCCTTGCAGCATTTTTGCAGCCAATTGGAATCAATTCGCGTCGCTTGCGGTTAAAACAAATAGTCATTTCAGGCGGTTCTTCTGGCCGGGCGACACCCGAGCGCGTGATGAGACAGCACCATGAACGGCGCGCCAGGTTCAGTTTCCACAAACAGCGTCAGCGCGTCCACCGGCACCGGCCTTTGCAGCACGTCCGCAAACAGGCTGTCGATTGCTAAGCGAAGACGAGGGCTTTCCTGTGACGAGACCCGGCCGGACAGCGTCATATGGAAACGAAACGTCTCGAAGACATAGGGATAGCCCCATTGGCAAAGATTGCGGAATTCGTCGGGCTTCAGCGAATCGGGGCTGCGCCGTTCGATCTCGGCCTCGGTCAGCGGCGCGCGAAAGCGGTCGAAACCCCGCACTACGTCGTCGGCGAAGCGATTGAGTGCCGGCAGCGGTGCTTCCGGCACCAGCGCGAAAAAGCCGTCGATCTGGCTGACGACGAGGCGCGGGATCATCACCACCGGCATCGCCTCGCCAAAGTTGTCCAGTGCCGCGCGAAGCGTGGCTTCCGTCTCGTTCGAGGCCAGCCGGAAGGGCGCCTTCAGCGTTGCGTGGAAACCGTAGCGGCGCGCCGAGGCGGTATGGAAGGCGACCTCCGCCGCCGACAGTTCGCCCACCGCCTCAACCGGCCTTGTGGCGGCGCCGAATGGGTCGCGACCGAGCCAATTGGCGGCGATCCGTGCCAGCGGTTCGTCCTGCCGGGGGGTGAAATAAATCGCGTAGCGCATCGAAAGTCCTCGTCAGCCCGCTGCCATAGGCGATTTGCATGACGAAATGACGAAGCTGGTGATCGCTCCTGATAACAAAGTTGTCCAGGCGGGTCATTAGCCGACGATTTTTTCGCCTTGGGCCAGTTTGCCGACGCGGACGGGGCCGCTATCAGGCCTTCATCAGCCATTCGTGCTCGGGCGCGTTGTGGAATTTCCACGTCCGCTTCGGCCCGGCCATGACGTTGAGGTAATAGAGGTCGTAACCGTGGCAGGCGGCACAGGGGTGATAGCCCTTGGGCACCAGCACGACGTCGCCGTCCTCGATCGCCATCGCCTCATCGAGCGAACGAGCACCGTTCTGGTCGACATCGGTGTAGACGCGCTGGAAAGCGAAGCCCTGCGGCGGATTGAGGCGGTGATAATAGGTTTCCTCGAGATAGGATTCGGCCGGCAGGTTGTCCTGGTCGTGCTTGTGCGGCGGATAGCTCGACGTGTGGCCGCCGGGCGTGATGACCTCGACCACCAGCAAGGAATCGGCCGGCTTGCCCTCCGGCAGGATGTTGGTGACATAGCGCGTGTTGGTGCCCTTGCCGCGAACCTCCTGGCCGAGGTCCTTCGGCGCAATGACGCGGACCGGCAGGCCGCCGCCAAGCCCCGGCGCCGAGCAGACGGCAAGTTCGAGATCGGTATCCGCGCTCACCGACCACTCCGAGCCCTGCGGCACATAGACCGACCACGGCTTGCCCTCGAACGGCGACATGCGTCCGCCCAGCAGGCCGAGATCCCTGCCGCCGGCCTTGGCCTTGCCCTTGCCGGTGAGAAACACCAGGCAAACCTCACGATCCGCGGTTTGCCCGGAAGCGCTCTCGCCTGGCCTCAACCGATGCAGATCGAAGCCGACATAGCTCCAGCCCGCGCTTTGCGGCGTCACATGGGCGATGCGGCCGTGGCCTTTATTGGCTTTGACGAGCAGCTTCGACATGGTCATTCCTTCGGTTCGGCGTCCGCCGATGCCTTGTCTTCATTAGCTGGCTTATAGAGATAGAAGAACTGCCAGACGGCATAGCCGGCGAAGCCGAGCGCGATCACGCCCCAGAACGGCGTGCCGGTGGCGAACTCGATCACCGACCAGACCAGGCAGACCGCGACAATGGCAACGCGGCGCCATAGCGGCCGGAAGAACGGGTGCTCAGAGTCTTTCATCCAATCAACCCCGGCATCGGATCAGCCCTTCTTCGCAAACTCTCAAGCATTCGGAAAGCCCTGTGTCTCCACCGTATAGCCCGCGGCCGTCATCACCCGCATCAACTCCTTGTAGCCGACTTGCGCCATCTTGAGCGGCGGGTTCTTCTTCGGGTCCTGCTCGGCCTCGACCACGAACCAGCCTTCATAGCCATGTTCGGCGAACCTCTGCACAATCGCGCCAAAGTCTAGCGAGCCGTCTCCCGGCACGGTGAAGGCACCAAGCGCCACCGCGTCGAGGAAAGACTGCTTGTTGCGATCCAGTCTTTCGATCACTTCCATGCGTACGTCCTTCACATGCACGTGGTTGATGCGCCGGTGGTGGTTGTCTATCGCGCGCAGCACATCGCCGCCGGCAAAGGCCAGGTGACCGGCATCGAGCAGTAGGGGAATGCCCTCTCCCGAATAGCGCATGAAGGCATCCAATTCGGGCTCTGTCTCGACCACCGCCGCCATATGATGGTGATAGGAGAGCGGCATGCCTTGCTCGGCACACCATTCGCCGAACTGCGTGAGCCGCCTGGCGTAGGCTTTCATCTCGTCGTCCGAAAGCCTGGGCTTGCTGGCGAGCGGCTTGGAACGGTCGCCCTGGATGGAGCGGCCGACCTCGCCATAGACGATACAAGGCGCATTCACCGCCTTGAACAGATCGATCATCGGCTGGATGCGATCTTTATTCCCCGATGTATCCTCATCGACCAGCGTCCCGGAGAACCAACCGCCGCAAAGCGTCACGTCGGCCTGCCTGAGGATCGGCAGCATGATTTCTGGGTCATTGGGAAAACGGCGGCCCATCTCCATGCCGGTGAAACCAGCCGAACGCGACTGGCGCAAGCACTCCTCCAGCGATACGTCGTCGCTGAGTTCCACAAGATCGTCGTTCCACCATGCAATGGGGGACATGCCCAGTTTGGCTTTCAAGTCGTCACTCCAATTCAGACATTCGAGGCGGTCTTCGCAGGGCTTAAAGACCCCGCCCGCGCAACGCTTCTTCATATTTCTTGCGCGCCGCGTTCACTTGTGGCCGCGCCGAGACTTCCGGCACTGCGACATCCCACCAGCTTCCTCCGGCGTCGGTCGAAACCAGGGGGTCGGTGTCGATGACCAGCACCGTCGTTCGCGTGTTCTTCTTCGCTTGCGCCAGCGCCGTTTCCAGCCCAGCGATCGAGGGCACTTTTTCGGCGATCGCACCCATGCTCGCAGCATGCGCGGCGAAGTCGATATCGGGCAAGGTCTCGTGACGCGCATCCTTCAGCAGATTGTTGAAGTTGGCGCCGCCGGTTGCCATCTGCAGCCGGTTGATGCAACCATAGCCGCGGTTGTCGAGCAGCACGATGGTCAGCTTGAGGCCGAGCATCACCGAGGTCGCGATCTCGGAATTGAGCATCAGGTAGGAGCCGTCGCCGATCATCACGACAACCTCCTCGTCCGGCTTGGCCATCTTGGCGCCGAGCCCGCCGGCGATTTCGTAGCCCATTGTCGAGAAGCCGTATTCGGCGTGATAGGAGCCGGGCGCGCCCGCCTGCCACAGCTTGTGCAATTCGCCCGGCAGGCCGCCGGCGGCATGGAGCAGTACCACGCCGGAGCCCATGGCGCGCTGCACGGCGCCGATCACCTGCGCGTCGGACGGATAGGCGGCATTGGTCGACGCCGTCACCTTGCCGGCATCCGCCTGCCAGTCCTTTTTGCCACTGACTGCGTTGTCGGTCCAGCCTGAAGGAGCCTTCCAGCCCTTCAGCGCCGCAGCGAATTCGGCGAGCCCTTCCATCGCATCCGCGACCAGCGGCAGCGCCTGGTGCTTTCCGGCATCGAAAGGCTGGACGTTGAGCCCGATGATGGTCTTGCCGGAATTCTTGAACAAAGCCCAGGAGCCGGTGGTGAAATCCTGCAGCCTAGTGCCGACGGCAAGCACGACATCGGCCTCTTCGGCCAGCCTGTTGGCCGCCGAAGTGCCGGTAACGCCGACCGCAGCCATGTTCAGCGGATGATCGTCCGGCAGCGAGGATTTGCCGCCTTGCGTCTCGCAGACCGGAATGCCGGCGTCCTGCACCAGTCTGGCCAGTTCACCCGACGCCTGCGAATAGAGCACGCCACCGCCGGCAATCACCAATGGCTTCTTCGCGCTCTTCAGCGCCGCCACCGCAGCCGCCAATTCCCTACGGTCCGGGCGCTGCCGGCGCTGAGTCCAGAGCCGTTCGGCAAAGAAACTCTCGGGGTAGTCATAGGCCTCGGCCTGCACGTCCTGGCACAGCGCCAGCGTCACCGGGCCGCATTCGGCGGGATCGGTCAGCACCTGCATGGCGCGATTTAGCGCCGGTATGATCTGCTCCGGCCGCGTGATGCGGTCGAAATAGCGCGATACCGGCCGGAAGCAGTCATTGACCGTCGCCGTGCCATCGGAAAAATCCTCGACCTGCTGCAGGACGGGGTCCGGGATGCGATTGGCGAAGACATCGCCGGGCAGAAGCAGAACCGGCAGCCGGTTGACATGGGCAAGGGCTGCCGCCGTCACCATGTTGAGCGCACCGGGGCCGATCGAACTGGTCGCCGCCATGAAACGGCGGCGGAAATTGGCCTTGGCATAGGCGATCGCCGCATGCGCCATCGCCTGCTCGTTATGGGCGCGGAAGGTCGGCAACTCGTCGCGGACCTGATAGAGCGCCTCGCCGACGCCGGCGACATTGCCGTGGCCGAAGATCGCCCAGACACCGCCGAAGATCGGCACTTTCTTGCCGCCAATCTCGGTCATCTGTCTAGCAAGAAAGCGGGTCAGCGCCTGCGCCATCGTCAGGCGGATTGTTTTGGTCATGTCGTTTTCCTCCGCAGTCCTTATGCCGCGCCTTCTTATGCTGCTTTGCGGCCGCGCGCGGCAAGCCATGCCTCGGTCAGTCTCTCGAAGCGCGACGCCATGTCGGCCACCGCCTCGTCGTCCGACATCTTGCCGGCAAGCCATTGCTCGGCCGCGTTGATGAAGATGGTGCGACCAACGGCGAAACCCTTGACGATGGGTGCCTTGGCGGTGGCGGCGAAGGCCGCTTCCAGTTCGTCCTGCGGCGCTTCCAGGCCAAGCAGCACTATCCCGCGGCACCACGGATCGTTCCTCAGGATCACCGCCTCGATCTTTGCCCATGCGCCGGCCGACGCCTGCGGTTCGAGCTTCCACCAGTCGGGCTTGATGCCGAGCGCATAGAGTTCCTCCAGCGCCCGCGGGATGGTCATGTTGTCGAGCTTGCCATGCTTGCCGGCGATGATCTCGACCAGCAATTCCCGGCCGACCTTGCGCGCCGCTTCGAACAAAGCGCGCAGCTTCCGCTGCTGTTCGGTTTTCAGCTCCGCCGGATCGTCAGGATGGTAGAAGCACAGGCACTTGATGCAATGGTCGACCGGCCACTCGGTCAGTTGCGAGCCGATATCTTGCGAGAATTCGAAGCGAAGCGGCCGCGAGCCCGGCAACTCCACCGGTCGGCCGAGCCAGGCGAAGGAATGGTGGGCGAATTCGAACATCGCCTCGCGGCCGTATTTTTCGTCGAGCAGCATGCCGTAGCCGGCGCGACCAGCCGCGACCTTGGCCGCAGCCTTGACCGTCAGCACCTTGAAAGCTGGGATTCGCGACGGATCGGCACCGACTTTTGCCGCGACGTCCTCCAGCTGGACGCGGTGGTCGCAGGCGAATGCCATCAGCGAGGGGACGTCGCGCCGGCGCGTCGTCGCCCAATGGATGTGGTTGATCGCCTCGTCCTTGCGCAGCGCCAGATGCTTGCTGCCGTTCCTCAGGAAGAACTGCAATTCCTCGAAGGTCGGGTATTCCGGCGCGCAGAGCAGCCGCGACACGGCAAATGCCCCGCAGGCATTGGCCCAGGTCGCCGCCGTCGCCAGGCTTTCCTCGCCGAGCCAGCCGCGCAGGAAGCCCGACATGAACGCGTCGCCGGCGCCAAGCACATTGTAGACCTCGATCGGAAACCCCTTGCCGACGACACCGTCCTCGAGGTCGTCGCTGATCGGCCCGTCATAGACGATGCAGCCCATGGCGCCGCGTTTCAGCACGATGGTTGCCGCCGACAGCGACCGGATGGTTTTCAGCGCGCTCAGGTAATCGTCCGCGCCGGAGGCGATCATGATCTCCTCTTCGGTGCCGACGATGAGATCGCAGTCGGGCAGCACCGTCTTCAACTGCGCCGAGACGCGGTCGGATTTCACATAGCGCTCGAAGCCTTCGGCGTGGCCGGCGAGGCCCCATAGGTTGGGGCGGTAGTCGATGTCGAACACCACCTTGCCGCCCTTGGCTTTCATGACACGGATCGCCTTGCGCTGCGCGGCGTCGCTGTTTGGCCGCGAAAAATGCGTGCCGGTGACGACGACCGCGCGTGCCGAAGCGATGAACGCCTCATCGATGTCGTCTTCCGAAAGCGCCATGTCGGCGCAATCGCTGCGATAGAAGATCATCGGCGAGACGCCTTCATCCTCGACCGACAGCAGCACCAGAGCGGTCAATCGCTCAGGATCGGTCCTGAGGCCGTCGACGGAAACGCCCTCGCGGGTCAGCTGCTCGCGGATGAAGCGGCCCATCTGCTCATTGCCGATACGGGTGAGCAGCGCCGAGCGCAGGCCGAGCCTGGCAGTGCCGACCGCGATGTTGGCCGGACAGCCGCCGACCGACTTGGCAAAGGAGGTGATATCTTCCAGGCGCGAGCCGATCTGCTGGCCATAGAGATCGACGGAAGCGCGGCCGATTGTGATAACGTCGAGCGGCGCATATCTCGCTTCCACGGCTTCGCCCATTCGAACCTCCCATCGGCTTTGTTGTCTTGGGTAACACGCGCGAGCGGCAGCGTGGCGCCGGCAATATGAAATAATAATTCCAATCCATAGTCAATATGGAACGCGCGTTCCTTCGCCGAAAAGTGCTGTGCAAAGGCCCGCGCGTTGAGAAACTTTGAAGTCAGACGAACGTCAAGTCCCTACCACTGAAACCAGCTGATTTACCAAGGAAGCGGGCCATCTTCGTTGAAGAACCCGGCGGTCGGGCCATCGGCGTCCAGGGTCGCCAGGTGAATGACGATCTCGGCCGCCTGCTGCACCGTGCGGTGACCTCTGTACCCGTTGAGATCGGTGGCGGTATAGCCGGGCGCCGCGGCGTTGACCTTGATGTCTTGCGGCGCAAGCTCCCTGGCGAAGGCCACGGTGATGGCGTTCAAGGCCGTCTTGGAGCTGCCGTAGCCCATAATATTGACGGCGTGGTTCGCGCTGGCGGGATCGAGCGCCCGGCCGATGGACCCGGTGGAACTGCTCACCATCACGATGCGGGCAGCAGGAGCTGCCAGCAGCAGCGGCAGGAATGCCTGGGTCACGCGGATCGGGCCGAAGACATTGACGTCATAGGTGGCCTGGATGTCGGCAACCCGCTGCCGGCTCGGCGGCAGGTCGTAGTTGATGGCGACGCCGGCATTGTTCACCAGCACGTCGAGGCAGGAGTTGGCCGCGCTGACGGCTTTGGCGGCCGCCTTCACACTCTCATCCTGCGTGACGTCCATCTCAAGCCACTCTACGTCGAGGCCTTCGGCGCGCAAGGTTTGCACTGCCGCCATGCCGCGTTCGGCGTCTCTGGCGCCGAGCCAGACCTTGAAGCCCATCGTCGCCAGTCGCCGGGCGATTTCGCGGCCTATACCCTTGTTGGCGCCGGTCACCAGCGCGCTTTTCGATGTCGTCATATCGGTGTCTCCATGTTCCTTGTGGACGAGCCACAAATGGCGCGACGCAGCGGGCGCCGCGCGCCGGAAACTCTCCAGCTCTTGCCTAATCCTCTCACGCTGTTGCACGGTTGGCGCGAATGCGCGATGCTGGTGCAATGAGCGAGGCGCTGCAGGAGTTGATCGAGATCGCCGGCCGCCATGCGCGCGGGCGACGAACAAGAACGGCGATTCCCCGCGTTTCGATCGGCCGCAGCGAAGTCGCCACGGCGCCATTGCCGGGGGTGTGGGGATCGGGGATCTTATTCGTATTGCAGGGCGCGAAGACGGTTCTGATCGGCGACCGGGCACTTCGTTACAATCCGGCCAGCTATTTCATCTACACTGTCGAGACGCCCACTATCAGCCAGATAGTCGAAGCGAGCGCCGCGCGCCCTTACCTGGCCATTGGCTTGACCCTTGACCTGCAGGCCGTCGCCGCGCTCCTCGTCGACCACCGGCCGGCCCTCGGCGGCGACAGTTTCTCCACCTCTCCCGTTGATGACGACCTGCTCGACGCGTTGCGTCGAATGATGCGGCTGCTTGGCCGGCCAGCGGAGATTCCCGTGCTCGCAACCTTGCTCGAGCGGGAGATACTGTTTCGGCTTCTGCAAGGCCCCCAGGCCGGAAAGCTACGTGAGCTTGCGCGCGCCGATGGCCATCTGTCCCGGATTGGCCGGGCGATCGCCTGGATCCGTTCGCATCCCCATCAGCCGGTCCGGGTCGGGGATCTGGCCGAAATCGCCCGCATGAGCAGCGCTGCGTTTTATCGCCACTTCAAGGCGGCGACGGCCATGAGCCCAATCCAGTATCAAAAGCAAATCCGCTTGCTGGAAGCCCGCCATCTGCTGATTGCCCAGCCGGGCAACGTGGCGCGTGTCGCCTTCGCTGTCGGCTATGAGAGTGCTTCCCAGTTCAGCCGGGAGTATGCCCGCCAGTTCGGATCGCCGCCTGCCCGCGACGCAGCGCGGCTTTTGGCAGAAGGCGAAACGGCAATAGAGGTGATCTAAGCCTTCCGCTTGCGGCCGCCGTCGCGCCGCTTCTCGCCGACGGCAACGGTCAGCGCCATGGCCAAAGCCATCGTCGCCGACAGCGAGCGGAAGCCGGCGAAATCGGCTTCGGCGACCTCGAACCAGACCCTGGCGAATTGGGCGAGCGGCGAAAAGGAGCTGTCGGTAATCGCCACGATCGGCACGCCTTGCTCCGAAATGACGCGCGCCTCCTCGATGGTGGCCGGGGCATAGGGCGAAAAGCTGATGGCGATGACGGCGTCCCTTGGAGAGGCAAAACCGATCATCTCCGCATTGAGGCCGGCGGCCGATTCGATCAGCTGGTTGCGGATCTTGAGCTTGCCCAATGCATAGGCAATGTAGGAGGCGACCGGGTAAGAGCGCCGCTTGGCCAGCACATAAATGGTTTCCGCCTTGGCCAACACGGCGATCGCATCTTCGAAATGGTCTTCGTTCAGCGTGCGCGAAATGTCGTTGAGCGAGGTGCTGGCTGCGGCGACAAAACCGTCGAAAATCGCCCGGTGACCGGCGCCTTCCTCGGCCTTGGCGCGCAACGCCGCCAGCCTCTCGTCATAGGACGAGTTGCGTTCGCGCAGGCGCTCGCGAAATACCAGCTGCAGGCTGGTAAAGCCGTCGAAGCCAAGCTGCTGGGCAAAGCGGATCAGGGTCGAAGGCTGTACACCGGCGGAGGCGGCGATGCTGGCAGCGGTGCCGAAGGCGATATCGTCGGGATTGTCGAGCGCGTAGGCGGCGATCTGGGCGATGCGTTTCGGCAGGCTCTGGCGCCGCTCCAGGATCGTCGCCCGCAGCGTTTCGAAATCGCGAGGCACCCGTTCGTCCATCGTCGCTCCGCCCAGGCTCATCGTCGGTTCCCTCTGTGCCCCATCATAGCGGGCCTGTGCAAGAACACCATAAAAAATGAGACAAGCGTTCCATTTACAAACAAAATGGACTAATTCATCCACACAAATTTGCACGTAGCGGAGGCAAAGCAGATGGTCGGGGTAGGTCTTATCGGTACTGGTTTCATGGGCAAGTGCCACGCCATTGCCTGGAATGCGGTCGGCACCGTCTTTCCCGACGTGGCCAAGCCAAGGCTGGTCCATCTCGGCGAGGTCAACGAGGACCTTGCCAAACGCCGTGCGGCCGAATTCGGCTTCGCCAAGGCCTCCGGCGACTGGCGCGCCGTTGTCGACGACCCGGAAGTCGATGTCGTCTCGCTGACCACGCCGAACCAGTTCCACCCGGAAATGGCCATCGCCATCCTCGAAGCCGGCAAGCATCTGTGGTGCGAAAAACCGATGGCGCCGAGCTTCGCCGAGGCGCAAGCAATGGCGGCGGCGGCCCAAAAGTCAGGCAAAGTCGCCGCGCTCGGCTATAACTACATCCAGAACCCCGCAATCCGCCATATCGGTGCACTGCTCGATGAGAAGATCATCGGCGAGGTCAACCATCTGCGCATCGAGATGGACGAGGACTTCATGGCCGATCCGCAGGCGCTGTTCTTCTGGAAGCACGAGGCGGTGTCGGGCTATGGCGCTCTCGACGATTTCGCCGTACACCCGCTGTCGCTCATTGCGGTCCTGTTCGGTCGTGTCGCCCGCGTCATGTGCGACATGGCCAAGCCTTATGCCGACCGCCGCGTCGCCTCAGGCGGGCGCCGCGCGGTCGAGACCTACGATATCGCCAGCATCCTGATGCATCTCGAAAATGGCATCGCCGGCACCTTGCTGGTCAACCGTTCCGCGTGGGGCCGCAAGGGCCGGATCGCCATCCAGATTTTTGGTTCGAAGGGTTCGATCCTGTACGATCAGGAGCGGATGAACGAGTTCCAGCTCTATCTGACGGCCGATCGACCGACCGAGCAAGGCTACCGCACGATCCTGGTGGCGCCGCACCACAGGCCTTACGACGCCTTCCTGCCGGCGCCCGGCCACGGCCTCGGCTTTAACGATCTCAAGATCATCGAATGCCGCGAACTGTTGACGCGCCTTGCCGGCAAGCCGGCGCGGATCATCGACTTCGACGAAGGCCTGGAGATCGAGCGCACCGTGCACGCGATGGCGCGCTCGTTCGCGGAACAGCGCTGGATCGCAGTGCGGTAGTAAGCCGGGCGCTGGTTTCCCTTTCTCCCGCAAGGGGAGAAGGGGGCAGTGCCGGTCTCAGGCGGCTCCCGGGCGATCGGCGATCATGGCGTGTCGCGCCGACCGGCGCCGCTCGACGGCGTCGGCAAGGCCGAGCAGCACTGTCTCGGTGGTTTCCCAGTCGATGCAGCCATCGGTGATGCTCTGGCCATAGACGAGCGGCTTGCCGGGCACGACGTCCTGCCGGCCGGCGACCAGGTTGCTCTCGATCATGATGCCGATGATGCGCTCGTCGCCCGCCGCGATCTGGCCCGCCACGTCAGCCGCCACCAGCGGCTGGTTTTCCGGCTTCTTGTTGCTGTTGGCGTGACTGACATCGATCATCAGCCGAGGTGCCACGCCGATCCGGCCGAGCTCAGCGGAGGCAGCAGCTATGCTTGCCGCGTCATAGTTGGGCACAATGCCGCCGCGCAGGATGACGTGGCAGTCCTCGTTGCCGGTGGTCGTCGCGATGGCGCTGCGCCCGCCCTTCGTCACCGCCATGAAATGATGCGGCTGGGCGGCGGACTTCACCGCCTCGACGGCAATCCGCAGATTGCCGTCGGTGCCGTTCTTGAAACCGACCGGGCAGGAGAGGCCCGATGCGAGCTCGCGATGGATTTGGCTCTCTGTCGTGCGCGCGCCGATCGCGCCCCAGGCGACGAGGTCGGCGATGTATTGCGGAGTTGTCATGTCGAGGAACTCGGTCGCTGAGGGAAGGCCGAGATTGTTGACCGCCGAGAGCACGTTGCGGGCCATCCTCAGTCCTTTGTCGATGTTGAAGCTGCCGTCGAGGTCGGGATCGTTGATCAGGCCCTTCCAGCCGACCGTAGTGCGCGGCTTCTCGAAATAGACGCGCATGACGATCTCCAGCCGGTCCGACAGGGTCTCGCGCAGCGCCGCTAGCCGGCTGGCATAGTCCACGGCGGCGACCGGGTCGTGGATCGAACAAGGGCCGACGATGACCACCAGCCGGTCGGCGGCGCCGGTCAAGATGGAATGGATCGCGTTGCGTGAGGCGGTAACGGTGCGCGTCGCCGTCAGCGTGCGCGGTATCTCGCGCATCACCTCTTCCGGCGTGCTCAGTTCTTTGAGTTCCTTGACCCGAAGATCATCTGTGGTGGTCAACACGGCTTTCTGCTCCTGATTGGGAGACCTGCCGGCTGAAACAAAAAAGCCGCCAGGTCTGGCGGCGTTCGGATGTTGATGCTGCAATCTTCAGATCGAGCGCAATCCTCCCGCCGCCAGCGAGTAGCTAAAGTACCAAAACGAGGCGGTCGGGTTGATCATGCCAGCCCTATAGCCGAAGCCGAGGTGCTTGTCACGCTCCCCTCAGTTTGAATTTTGACGGCCCTGCCCGTCGCGATCCAGCCCGAACTCTTATACGCTCAACGATATGGACCAAGATCCCGAAGAACCCGTCGATGTTTATGCGCTGCTGCGAGCGGCGGCAGACGCACGCCTAAGATCAGCCAAAGCTATGTTGAGCGCCTACGAGGCCAACGCCTTCGGGACGCCAGCTACGCCGGAGGATATTGCCTACTGGAAGCAAGAGCTGGCCGACGTTCAGGTCGAGTTGGCGGGGTTGCACAATGCACACCGGACCTGAGGCCCCGACGTTTTCAACTGATGCTACTCAGGCGACGACCCGGCGACGCTCTGGTCGTAATCGACAAGCGACCCGGTCATGACGCCGGACTGCGGGCTGATCATATAGCTGATCAGCCGGGCAAGCTGCGCCGGCTTCACCAATTGGCCCATCGGCTGCGCGGCTTCGGCCTTTTCCAGCCAGTCGTCTGGCGCGTCATGCCATTTCTTCTGCACGATCGCCTCGCCCTCGGTGTCCATCCAGCCGGGCAGCACCGCGTTGCAGCGGATGCGGCTGCCGCGATAGGCATTGGCGACATTCTTGGTCAGCGTCGCCAGCGCCCCCTTGCTCGACGAATAGGGCGCCAGGAACGACTGGCCGCAATGCGCCGACATCGACAGTACGTTGACGATCGAGCCCGGCGCCTTGCGCGCCAGCAAATGCGCCACCACGCCTTGCATCAGGAAAAACGGGCCGCGCACATTGGTCTGGAATATCTGGTCGAAGAGGTCTTGGGAGGTCTCGACCAGCGAGCCACGGGCCGAAGTGGCGGCGGCGTTGACCAGCGCGTTGACGGTGCCGAAATGGGCGATCGCCGTTTCGACGGCGCGCTTGCAGTCGGCCACCTCTGAGACGTCGGCACTGATGAAGATGGCGTCGACGCCTGCCCGCTTGAGAGCGGCGACAGCCTTGTCGCCTTTCTGCTGGGAGCGGCCGATCAGCGCCAGCGCCCGGCAGCCCTCATCGGCCAGCGCCTCGGCGACGGCGAAGCCGATGCCTTGCGCGCCGCCGGTGACGATGGCGCGTGTTTCGGAATTGCGACCGGCGGAACCGTTCATCGCCTTGCTCCTGTGCTTGATGTTCAGTGGCTCTTGTCGAGGCGAATGGTCTTGCCTTCCTTGGCCGATTTCAGCGCCGCATCCGCCAGCCTCAGTGCCACCAGCCCGTCCTTGCCGCTCGGCGCCGCCTTGTTGCCTGTCGTCGCCGCGGCGATGAAGGCAGCGATCTCGTTGGCATAGGCGTCGAGGTAGCGGGTCATGAAAAAGTCGTGCAGCGGCGGCCGCGTATAGCCTTTTTCATTGGCCAGTTCGATCGACACCGGCCGCTGGTTCTCGGCCGCAATCATGCCTTTCGAGCCATGCACCTCGATGCGCTGGTCGTAGCCATAGGTGGCGCGGCGCGAGTTGGAGATGACGCACTGCTTGCCGGAGGCGGTTTCGAGGATGACGCTGACGCTGTCGAAATCGCCGGCCTCGCCGATCTTCTTGTCGACCAGCACCGAAGCATGCGCGCTGACTGCCACCGGCTCCTCGCCAAGCAGGAAGCGCGCCATGTCGAAATCATGAATGGTCATGTCGCGGAAGATGCCGCCGGAGCGGCCGATATAGTCGAGCGGCGGCGGACCGGGATCGCGCGAGGTGATGGTCACCATCTCGACGGTGCCGATGGCGCCGTGGTCGATCGCCTTGCGCACGGCGGCAAAATGCGGATCGAAGCGGCGGTTGAAGCCTACCATCAAGGTCGCGCCGGCCTTGTCGACGACGGCCAGGCATTCTTCCACCCTGCCGGCATCGAGGTCGATCGGCTTCTCGCAGAAGATCGCCTTGCCCGCCTTGGCGAAGCGCTCGATCAGATCGGCATGGGTGTCGGTCGGCGTGCAGATGACGACCGCGTCGATATCCCCGGCCTTCTCGATGGCGTCGATGCTGCGCACTTCGGCGCCATAGGCTGTGGCCAGATCGGTCGCCGCCTTCTCGAAGGCGTCGGCAACCGCAACCAGCCTGGCCTGCGGATTGGAGCCGACCGCACGGGCGTGGACCTTGCCGATACGGCCGGCACCGAGAAGAGCAAAGCGAAGAGGCATGAAGATTTTCCTTTGAGGATGGTTCGGAAGGGAAGGCGTGTCGGCGCCTGTGGCCCGGCGTTGGCCTTTAGGCCGCAAGTTCCGCCTGCCCGGTCTTGGCGCCGGTGATATAGGAGACGATATCGTTGCCGTCGGTGTCCTGCTTGCGCAAATTGGCGACGATGCGGCCGCGCCGGAAGACGACGATGCGGTCGACCAAATCGAACACCTGGCGCATGTTGTGAGAGATCAGGATCAGCGGTTCGCCATTTTCCTTCAGCGTGCGGATGATGTTTTCGACCTGCATCGTTTCCTGCACGCCGAGTGCCGCCGTCGGCTCGTCCATGATGATGAGCTTGGAAGCAAAGGTCGCGGTTCTGGCGATCGCCACGCACTGGCGCTGGCCGCCCGACATGTGGCGGATGGTGTTGGAAAGGTTGGGGATCTTGACCGCGGTCCGGACCAAGGCGGCCTCGGTCGCCTTGCGCATGAACTTGCGATCGAGGATCGAGAAGGGCCCGAGATTGAACAGCACCTTTTCGCGGCCGAGGAACAGGTTCGACGGCACGTCGAGATCGTCGGCCAGCGCCAGATTCTGGAACACCGTCTCGATGCCCGCCTCGCGCGCTTCGATAGGGCCGGCAAAATTTACTTCCTTGCCGTCGAACCACATCTTGCCGCTGGTGCGCTGCTCGACGCCGGTAATCTGGCGTACGAAGGTCGATTTGCCGGCGCCATTGTCGCCCATAATGGCGACATGCTCGCCCTTACGCAGTTCGAAGTTCGCACCTTCCAGCGCATGGACGCCGCCATAATACTTGGTCAGGTTTTCGGTCTTCAGGACGATGTCCGACATGATCAAGCCCTCATTGCCCGCAAGCGTTGGCGCCACTGGTCGAGAACGACTGCGCCGACGATGATCACGCCCTTGACCATCTCCTGGTAATAGGCGTCGAGGCGCAAAAAGGTGAAGCCGGAAATGATGACGCCGAAGATCAGCGAGCCGATCACCGTCCCGATGATCGAGCCGCGGCCGCCCGACAGCGAGACGCCGCCGATCACCGCCATGGCGATCGCGTCGAGTTCATACATCACCCCCATGCCGGCCTGGGCGGTGAGATTCTTGGAGCTCAGCACCACGGCGGCGAGCGCGGCGAGGACGCCCGCAATGACGTAGACGAGGATCTTGTGGTTGGCGATGTTAATGCCGGACATGCGCGCGGCATCCTCATTGGAGCCGATGGCATAACAGTGCTTGCCATATTTGGTGTAGCTCAGGATCAGCTGGAACAGCACTGCCAGGGATATGAAAATGATGACGGGCATCAGCCCCTTGCCGATGGCGGCGAAACTCTCGGTCGGAAACGAGATCGGCTGGCCCTTCGACCACCATTTGGCGATGCCCCGCGCGGTGACCATCATGCCGAGCGTGGCGATGAACGGCGGAATGCGGGTGTAGGCGATCAATGCACCGTTGACCAGGCCGGCCAGCAGACCGCAGCCGATCGCGACCAGCACCGGAACGATTACCGGCAGATCGGTCCAGCCTTGGGCGATGAACATTGCCTTGGGATTCGGGTTGCCATTGACCGTCGCCACCTGGGCGAAGCTCATGGCTATCATCGCCGTGGCGCCGACGATCGAACCCGAGGACAGATCGATGCCGCCGGTAATGATCACCTGCGTCACGCCGATGGCAATGATGCCGACGATCGACACCTGCAGGATGATGATCTGCAGGCGTGCCTCATTGAAGATTGCATCGATATTGTCGCGGGTATTGAACAGGAAGCTGTCGCCAAGGAAAACCCGGCCGATCAGCTCGAAAGCGCCGACCAGGATGACGAGCGCCAGGAAGACGTTGAATTCGGCCGGCCATGCGCGCCGCTTCGCATCATAGCTGAGCCCGCCGACGCCGTGAGATGTCTGTGCCAATCGTGCTTCCTCCGTCAGCCACGGTCTCCACTCGGCCGCTCTTCAGGCCGAGAGGGAAAGGAGGAGCGGCGCTGTCTTATTTTGGCGCGCCGCTCCGTTTCGAATGGGTCCGCGGCCTCAGTTCTTCTTCAGGAACTTGTCGATATTCGCCGGCGTGACCAGCTGGAAGGGGATGTAGACCTTGTGCTCGACCTTCTCGCCCTTCGCTAGCTTGAGCGCTGCGTCAAGCGCGCCGGCACCCTGGCCGGCCGCGTCCTGGAACACGGTTGCATCGAGATCGCCAGCCTGCATCGCTGCAAGCGCGTCCTGGGTAGCGTCGACGCCACCGACGACAACCGACTTCATATCGATGTTGGCAGCTTTCATCGCCTGGATGGCGCCGATGGCGCTTTCGTCATTGTTGGCGATGACGCCGTCGAACGGCTTGCCGGTCGACAGCCAGTTGGTCATCAGGTTTTGCGCTTCTTCGCGCTTCCAGTTCGATGTCTGCTTGTCGATGATCTTGATGAAGCTGCAGTCCGGAGTGGCGATCACGTCGTCAATGTCCTTGGTGCGCTGCACCGCTGCCTGGTTCGACAGCTCGCCCATGATCACGTAGACATTGGCCTCTTTCTTGCCGGCCTCCTTGAACAGGCGGCAGACCTCCTTGGTCTCGAGCGTGCCGGAATCGGCTTCGTTCGAGGCGACGAAGGCCTGGTTGTCGGGCAGCGTGTCGACGTTGACCGGCTCGCGGTTGACATAGACCAGCGGAATTTTGGCCGCGGCGGCTGCGTCCGACATCGCCTGGGTGGCCGAGGTGTCGACCGGGTTGACGATGATGGCGTCGACGCCCGAGGCGGCAAAATTCTTGATCTGGTCAAGTTGCTTGGCGACGTCGTTCTGCGCGTCCTCCACCTGCAGCTCAACGCCGTCCATGCCCTTGGCCTGCTCGATCATGCCGTTGCGCAGCACGGTGAGAAAATTGTCGTCGAACAACGCCATCGACACGCCGATCTTGGCAGCGAGAGCGGACGAACTCATCAGCGCCGTAAACGCGACGCCCAAAAGCAGTTTCTTCATTTTATGTCTCCTCCACATTGGTGTCCGGCTGCACCGATCTACCCGGAATCCCCGATCTCCCAGGGAATCTCTCCCGATTGCCCGCTTCAGTTCCGGAAGGCATTTTGCCTGAAACAGGTGTTCCGGAACGAAAGAACCAAAATGCTCAGTTAGTGAAATATTTATTCCATTTCGCGTGAGGGCGTCAAGCGAGATTTCGCCGTGAGGAATGGATTTTCGGCATTTCGAGCTCTTTTAGACGAACGCTCAGGCAAGCCAGGCCTGAAAGCCGTCCTGATAGATTACATCATGCAGCGGCAATGGCCGCGACCTCAGATGTTTTCCGGTAGATAAATGTCGAAGGGCAGAAAGGTCTGACCCGGCGCATTCGCGGCACCGGTCTCGATGGCATGCGCCATCAGCGCTACAAGCTCCCGGCAAAGCGCCGCCAGTGGTGTCGAGATCACCATGGTCAGGATGTTATCCGCCAGCGCCGCACGGGAGTCAGGCGTGATCTCGTTGCAGACGACCGCCGGCATCTCTGCCGGCATCGCTTCCCTCAGCGCCGAGATCGCGCCTTCCATGCCGCCGCCGGCGACATAGCAACCGGCGAGATCAGGATGGCGGGCCAGAAGCTCGATCATTGCATCATGCGTGATCTGGTTCGCTTCCAGATTGACCAGCGTCTCGAGTATGGTGAATTCTGGCGCCTGCTCGCGAAAGAAGGATCTAAAGCCGATCTCGCGGAGCTCGTGACCATGGAAGCGATGGCTGCCGACGAAGAGCGCGACTTTGCCCGGTTTCTTCGCGGCCTTCGAGATCATCCAGGCAGCGGTGCGGCCGACCTTTCGATTGTCGAGGCCGACATAGCCCTCGCGAATGCCGGACGCGAAGTCGGAAAGCAGGGAAAATACCGGCACATCCTTGGCTTTGAGAGCCTCGACGGCGACCGTCAGTGTCGGGTGATCAGGTCCGACCAGGGCGACAGCCCTGGATTTTGCGGCCAGCTTGCGCATTCGCTCGACGATCTCGTCCGGCGCCAGCGAAGCGGCGAAGTCGATGGTCGCTACGCCGCGAAAGCGCGGCGACTGCGACACCGCCAGCTCAAGCTCGCGGGCGAATTCGCTGTAGAAGACGTCCTCCCGCCTCAACAGCAGGAACCCGAGCCGGTATTCGGGCAATTCATGGCGCATCCGCTGCTTGATCAGCCCGGCTGCGTGATAGCCGATGCTGGTCGCCGCTTCATAAACGCGGCGCGCGGTTTCCTCGCGCACCGGCAAGCGGTTGTTCAGCACCCGGTCGACGGTGGCAACGCTGACCCCCGAAATGCGTGCCAGGTCGGTGATCGTCGGCCGTTTCGCCATCGCTGCCTTACTCCACTATCCGGCCCCTTTTACACCATTCTGATGGAAAATGATAGAAACTATCTTTGTGATATTGAGCCTATCAAGCCCAAGCGTTATTTCAGTATGGCAGAAACCTAATCGAGGCCTCCGCCATGGTGGACATTGGACTCCGAACCGGGAACATTACCTCTGTAGCAGCGTCCCGGCGTGACTACAGCCTGATCGGCCGCGACGCGAAACTCGCCGTCGAGAGCGGGCTGACGGCGGCCGAGTGGTACCACACCGACGTGTCGCGCAAGCAGATGAAGGAGCTGATGCAGCGCTCCGACGGTCCGGCGATCCGCGATACCATCATCTGGCTCGGCGCCCTGGTCCTGAGCGGCGCCGGCGGCGCCTGGTTCTGGGGCAGCTGGTGGTGCGTGCCGTTCTTCTTCATCTACGGCGTCCTCTACGGTTCCTCCACCGATTCCCGCTGGCACGAATGCGGCCACGGCACCGCTTTCAGGACGCAGTGGATGAACGACGTGGTCTATCAGATCGCCTGCTTCATGATCATGCGCAACCCGGTAACCTGGCGCTGGAGCCACACGCGCCACCATACCGATACCATCATCGTCGGCCGCGATCCGGAGATCTCGGTGATGCGTCCGCCCGATCTACTGCGCGTCGTGCTCAACTTCGTCGGCATTCTCGACGCCTGGCATGCGATGAGCGACATGCTGCGCAATGCAGCCGGCATCATCAGCCCGGCCGAAAGAACCTTCATTCCCGAGCAGGAGCAGCCGAAGGCCATCCGCATTGCCCGCATCTGGACGGCGATCTATGCCGCGACTATCGCGCTGGCGCTCTACACGGGCTCGTTCCTGCCGCTGATGCTGGTCGGGCTGCCCAGGCTTTACGGCGCATGGCACCATGTGATGGTCGGCCTGCTGCAGCATGGCGGCCTGGCTGAAAACGTCACCGATCACCGGCTCAACAGCCGCACGGTCTACATGAACCCGGTGAGCCGTTTCATCTACTGGAACATGAACTACCATGTCGAGCATCACATGTTCCCGATGGTGCCCTATCATGCGCTGCCCAGGCTGCATGAGCTGATCAAGCACGATCTGCCGGCGCCGACACCGTCTATCCTGGCCGGCTACCGCGAGATGATACCGGCCTTCCTGCGGCAGCTGCGCAATGAAGACTATTTCATCAAGCGTGAACTGCCGCCGACGGCGAGGCCCTATCGCGAGGACTTCCACAACGACAACGCTGCTGCCGCCGCGGCAGCCGAATGAGCCAAGCCCATGCCGGGCCAAAAAATCTGCCGGGAGGGAGAAATGAGCGACTGGATCGAGGCCTGTGACGCCGGGGACATCGACGAAGAGGACGTGATGCGGTTCGATCATGGCGGCCGCACCTTTGCGGTCTATCGCAGCCCCGACGACGGCTATTTCGCCACCGACGGCCTTTGCACCCATGAGAAGGTGCATCTGGCCGACGGGCTCGTGATGGACAACATCATCGAGTGCCCGAAGCACAATGGCCGCTTCAACTACAAGACTGGGGCTGCCAGGGGCGCGCCGGTCTGTGTCGATCTAAGGACCTATCCGGTCAAGGTCGATGCCGGCAAAGTTCTGATCCAGATTGGGTGACGGTGATGGCGAAAGGAATAGTCATCATCGGCGCCGGCGAATGCGGCGGGCGGGCAGCGCTCGCGCTGCGCGATCTCGGCTATAATGGCCCGGTGACGCTGGTCGGCGACGAGCCGCATCTGCCCTATGAGCGGCCGCCGCTGTCGAAGAACGCGATGGTTGCCGAAGCGCCGGTGATCACGGCAATCGCCAGTGACGAGATCTTTGCCGAGCGGTCGATCAGGCACATCCATTCAGTTCGGGCGGTCGCGATCGACCGTGCTGCGCATACCGTGCGCCTGTCGGACGGCTCGGTCCTGCCTTACGACAGGCTCTTGCTGGCCACTGGGTCGGTGCCGCGCAAATTGCCGATGCCGGGTCTTGGCGGGCGCTGCGTCTATCTCCGGACCTTCAACGATGCGCTGGCTATTCGTGCTCATCTCAGCGCCGGAAATCGCGTCGCCATCATTGGCGGTGGCTTCATTGGGCTCGAGCTCGCCGCGGCGGCGCGCAGACTGGGTGCGGCGGTCACCGTCATCGAGGCGCAGCCGCGCATCTTGATGCGCGGCGTGCCGGCCGAGATTGCGCAAATCATTCACGCGGCGCACGAGGCCGAAGGCGTGAAAATCCTGTGCGGCGAGGGCATCGCCGCCATCGCTGATGATGGCGCCGAAGTGCGCATGGCGCTTGCCAGCGGGCAGGGCATTGTCGCTGATCTTGCCGTGATCGGCATCGGCGCCGTGCCGGTGACCGGACTTGCCGCGGAGGCGGGGCTGACCATCGACAATGGTATCGCCGTCGACGCCGCGCTTCGCACCGGCGACCCGGACATCTTTGCCGCCGGCGACTGCTGCTCGTTTCCGCTCGCCATCTATGGCGGCCGG
Source organism: Mesorhizobium sp. M0571 (assembly GCF_040320985.1). Lineage (NCBI taxonomy): Bacteria > Pseudomonadati > Pseudomonadota > Alphaproteobacteria > Hyphomicrobiales > Phyllobacteriaceae > Mesorhizobium > Mesorhizobium sp. M0571. The sequence continues at coordinate 357,927 of NZ_JAMYQT010000003.1, read as the reverse complement.
CGCGTGCGGCTCGAAGCCTGGCGCAATGCGCAGGAGCAGGGTGCGCTTGCCGCCAGGAACATGCTTGGCGCCGGCGAGGCCCACGCGGCGGTTCCGTGGTTCTGGTCGGATCAGTACGGCCTGACCTTGCAGATCGCCGGCCTGTCGGACGAAGGCCGCAGCATCGTGCGCCGCGACCTCGGCGACGGCGCGTTCATCCTGTTCCATCTCGCCGAGGACGGCAGGCTGGTTGCGGCAAGTGGCATCGGCCCCGGCAATGCGGTCGCGCGCGACATAAGGCTGGCCGAGATGCTGATTGCAAAGCGGGCAAAGCCAGCGCCGGAAGCGCTAGGCTCGCAGACCGTCAAACTGAAATCGCTGCTGGCGGCTTGAGCTGCCGGGGGGATAATTGGCCGAATGGGCTCGGCTAAAACAGCGCCTTCAGCTCCGGCAACTTGTCGTTGACCAGCCAGCCATAGTAATTTTCCTCAGGCAGCTTTTCCGGCTCGCCCGCAGCGCGGCGCTTGTCGTTCTCGGCCTTCAGCGCATAGGCACGCTGTTCCGGATTGCCGACATTGTAGAGCGTCGACGTGATGCCGGGATTGCCCGAGATGTCGAAGCCGGCAATGGTTTTATAGGCGTCGATCGACTTCCGGATCGTTGCCGCGACATAAGGCAGGGTCAGGTCCGGATCCATGATGGTCTTGTAGACCGCATTCGGGTCGCCGACGTCGAGCTCCGGCAGGCCGGAAACCTTGTGCACGAGATCGCTCATCTGCAGTGCCGTCAGCGGATTGAGCTGGCCAAGGCCAAAAGTCTGGCCGGCATAATAGGGCTGGAAGAAAGTCGCGCCGAAGCGGTCGTTGGGAAAGCTGGTGCCATCGACGGTCTTGCCGCGAAAGGAACGGTTCCACACCTGCTCGCGGCATTCCCAGAGCTCGTAACTGTCCGATTTGCCGGCGCACTTGGCAAATTCCGGCCGTTGCACGAAATCGGTGATGTCTTGGCCGTCATAGGCGAAGGAGAGCTTGCTCGACAGATACGAGATCGCCTTGACGTAGTAGGTCTGCAGCCGGTCGTAGGCATCGACATTGTAGGTGTGCTCGCCGACGATGGCGCCGACGATATGCATCGGGTCGATGCCATAGGCCGCGGCTGCCTGCTTGATCTTGCCGCGCAGTTCGGCATCGTTCTGGAGCAGCGCAAAGACCTTGCGGTATTTCGCCTGGAAGGTGGTGTTGGTCGCCTGGGTGCGCCGGCTCGAAGCGCCCGGTATGTCGGGCTGCTCGGTGTTGCGGTTGCCCGGCGGCACCATCGTTGCCGCTTGCGCGGCGAACATGGCTGCCGCCAGCGTCAGCCCGAGAATGACGAGGATCAGTTTTTTCATGTGCCGCCGCCCAAATAATCGCCGGGCAAACTAGGTAATGCTCCAACGGGAGTCGAGAGACGCCTGCACCCGACGGGACGAAAGCTCGCCGGATGCTTCCATTTAGCCACACATCGGGGATGCCGGGCTGAATTTGGCGGAGACCGGGAGCAGTTCCCCGGCCTCTTTGAGGATGAAGCGTCTCCTACAGGATGAAACGCGACAAATCCGTGTTTCTGGAGAGGTCGCCGACATGCTTCTCCACATAGGCGGCATCGATGGTCACCGAGGTGCCGTTGCGGTCCGGTGCGTCATAGGAGATCTCGTCCAGCACCCGCTCCATCACCGTCTGCAGCCGCCTGGCGCCGATGTTCTCGACGCTTGCGTTGAGGTCAACGGCGATGCCGGCCAACGAGTCGATCGCGTCATCAGTGAAGACCAGGTCGACGCCCTCGGTCTTCATCAGCGCGATGTACTGCTTGATCAGGCTCGCTTCAGTCTCGGTGAGGATGCGGACGAAATCGTCCTTCTCCAGCGCCCGCAGCTCGACGCGGATCGGCAGGCGGCCCTGCAATTCGGGCAGCAGGTCGGATGGCTTGGCGACGTGGAATGCACCCGAAGCGATGAACAGGATGTGATCGGTCTTCACCGGCCCGTATTTGGTCGCAACCGTGGTGCCTTCGACCAGCGGCAGCAGGTCGCGCTGCACGCCCTCGCGCGAAACACCGGCACCGATGCCGCCTTCACGCGAGGCAATCTTGTCGATCTCATCGAGGAAGACGATGCCGTCGTTCTCGGTCGATTCGAGTGCCCTGCGCACCACCTCGTCCTGATCGAGCAGCTTGTCGGACTCGTCGCCGATCAACAGCCCGTAGGACTCCTTGACGGTCGTCTTGCGCATCTTGGTTTTCTTGCCGCCCATCGCCTTCGACAGCATGTCGTTGATGTTGAGCACGCCGATATTGGCGCCCGGCATGCCGGGAATCTCGAAGCCGGGCATGCCGCCATTGCCGGTATCGGCCACTTCGACCTCGATCTCCTTGTCGTCGAGCTCGCCGTCGCGCAGCTTCTTGCGGAAACTGTCGCGGGTGGCCGGGCTCGCTGTCTTGCCGACGAGCGCTTCGAGTACCCGTTCCTCGGCGTTGATGTGAGCACGCGCCTTGACGTCCTCGCGCATCTTCTCGCGCACCAGCCCGATGGCGATCTCGACCAGGTCGCGGATGATCTGCTCGACATCGCGGCCGACATAGCCGACCTCGGTGAACTTGGTGGCTTCGACCTTGACGAAAGGCGCACCGGCAAGGCGCGCCAGGCGGCGCGAAATCTCGGTCTTGCCGACACCGGTCGGGCCGATCATCAGGATGTTCTTCGGCATCACCTCTTCGCGCATCTGGCCTTCGAGCTGCTGGCGGCGCCAGCGGTTGCGCAAGGCAATCGCCACGGCACGCTTGGCGTCTTTCTGGCCGATGATGAAGCGGTCGAGTTCCGAAACGATTTCGCGGGGAGAGAATGTGCTCATGTCACTAAATTCCACTTTGCCACTGCCGAATGGACTCGAACGGATGCAGCAGCATGATCACGTTGAGTGTCAGATTGTCCCGGATGAGATAGCCGACACCGAATTCGAAGATGAGGGCGAGGATTACGATCACCCATATAGGGAGCCTTCGCGCCATGACAAACCCCAGCACCATGGCCAGCGTGTCCGACACCGAATTGATAATGCTGTCGCCATAATAGTCGAGCGAGATCGTGCCGGCGCGGTAGCGGTCGATGATGAAAGGGCTGTTCTCGAGCAGCTCCCAGCCGCCCTCGATGACGACCGCAAAGGCCAGCCTGAGCCCGATCGGCGAGCGCGGGAAAAGGAACCATGCCAGCGCATAGAACAGGAAGCCGTGAATGATGTGCGAGAAGCTGTACCAGTCGGAAATATGCTGGGAATTCTCCGAACTCTGCACGATGCCATGCCACAGCTTGACATAACCGCAGGTGCAAATCGGCGTCCGCCCCATGCCGTAAAGGGCCCCGGCCTGGAAGATGACCAGGCCGAGAACCAGCAGAAGCCCCATTCGCCAACTGTCTTCATAGGCCGAGACGGTTTTGTCGCTGGATACGCTCATGCTGCTATTGCCCCTCTTCTGCGTCGCCCACTTCGGCATCACCCTGTTCGGCGTCACCCTCGTGGGCATCAATCGCCATCAGCACGGCATCGCCATATTCCGACTTCCTGCGATCGATAGCCCTGAAACCGGCCTTTTCATAGGCACGGATAGCCCGTGCATTGGCAGGGTCCGGGTCGATGATGACGCGCGGCGCACCTTCCTCGAAAAGCTGCTCGACGAACTGCCGGACGATCGTCGAGCCGTGACCGATCCCGACAAGCTCCGGCACGCCGATCGACAAATCGATGCCGAGCGTGCCGAACGGCTGGTCGCTATAGGGATGGCCGTCCTCAAGATGCGGATCGTAACTCTGCAGATAGCCGATGGGTTTGCCGTCGAGCTCGACAATAAGCGGCTCGACCGAAATGCTGTCGATATGCCCGCGGATCTCTGCAATCTCGGTCCCTGGATCGTCCCACCACTCGGCGACATGCGGCTCGGCAAGCCAGCCGGCGATCATCGGCAGGTCCTTCTCGGTCACCGGCCGAAAATCATAGCGGAGACTCCGCTCAGGCGGCATCGAGCGTTTCGACGACGAAGCTGTTGTTGGTGTAAACGCAAATGTCGGACGCGATCTGCATCGCCTTGCGGGCGATCCCCTCGGCGTCCTTGTCGGTATCCATCAGGGCGCGTGCTGCGGCCAACGCGTAATTGCCGCCCGAGCCGATCGCCATGACGCCAAATTCGGGTTCCAGCACGTCGCCGGTGCCGGTCAGCGCCAGCGAGACCGACTTGTCGGCAACCAGCATCATTGCTTCCAGTCGGCGCAGATAGCGGTCGGTGCGCCAGTCCTTGGCGAGCTCGACGCAAGCGCGCGTCAGCTGGTCGGGATATTGTTCGAGCTTGGCTTCGAGCCGCTCCAGCAGCGTGAAGGCATCGGCGGTGGCGCCGGCGAAACCGGCGATGACGTTGCCGCCCTTGCCGATGCGGCGCACCTTCTTGGCGTTGCCCTTCATGATGGTCTGGCCGAGGCTGACCTGGCCGTCGCCGGCGATCACCACTTTGCCGCCCTTGCGCACGGTCAGGATGGTCGTGGCATGCATGGTCAGTTCATTCGACATTTTCTGCTCCGATCAGCACCGATCCCATCAAGGCGATTGGCGCGTTACGAGTGACTTGATCGGCCATATGTATGCATAGGCCGGATGATTGCAAACCGGCCATCCGCAGGGTCTGATATCGCTCCGCAGCGGTAACTGGCAATCGCCGGGTCATGCTGCTAGAAGGCTTTCGTTTTCAGGCATGTGAACGCCTGAACCGTGCAAACCTGAGACAAGGATGAGGTCATGGCGCCCCGTTCCGCCGAGATAAGCCGCAAGACCAAGGAAACCGATATCTCCGTGTCGGTTCAGGTCGACGGCTCGGGCAAATCCGACATTTCGACGGGCGTCGGCTTCTTCGACCATATGCTGGACCAGTTGTCGCGCCATTCGCTGATCGACATGACGGTGAAGGCCAAGGGCGACCTGCACATAGACGACCACCACACGGTCGAGGATACTGGCATCGCGCTCGGCCAGGCGCTGGCCAAGGCGCTGGGCGAGCGGCGCGGCATCATGCGCTATGGTTCGATCGATCTCGCCATGGACGAGACGCTGACGCGGGCGGCGATCGACGTCTCCGGCCGCCCTTTTCTGGTCTGGAATGTTTCGTTCTCGTCGCCGAAGATCGGCACCTTCGACACCGAGCTGGTGCGCGAATTCTTCCACGCACTGGCGCAGAATGCCGGAATCACGCTGCATATCACCAATCATTATGGTGCCAACAACCACCATATCGCCGAGACCTGCTTCAAGGCCGTGGCGCGTGCGCTGCGTTTGGCGCTTGAGCGCGACCCGCGCCAGCCGGACGCGGTTCCCTCCACCAAGGGATCCTTGAAAGGGTAGCGCCATGGCCATCTATGTCGTGATGGAGCCGCCGGGCCGCAACGGAAGAGCGGACGCTACCTTTGTCCGCGACGGTTTTGCCTGGCTCGGCTTGCTGGTGCCGCCGCTCTGGCTGGCTTGGCATCGGCTGTGGGTCGAGGCGGCATTGGCCTTTGTCGCCATGGGCCTGCTTTCGATGCTTGGCGAAAGGCTGGGCCTAGAAACCGCCGGCTCGCTTTTGTCGCTGCTTGTCTCGCTCTATGTCGGGCTGGAAGGACAGGGCCTGCGGATTGCAGCCCTTCGCCGCCGCGGCTGGCATGAGTGGGGCGTCGTCGAGGCCGACAGGCTCGACGATGCCGACATCCGCTATGCATTGGAAGCCGATGCGGATTCGAATGCACAGGCCCCTGCGCAGCGCATCGTCCCGGACGCAGCACTTGCCCGGCCGGCGCAGATGGGTATGGCGCTGGGATTGACCCATATTCCGGGAAAGCCCTGAGATGCGGGTCGCGATCATCGATTACGGGTCGGGCAATCTGCGCTCGGCCACCAAGGCCTTCGAGCGCGCCGCGCATGAAGCCGGCATCGCCGCCGCGATCGAGCTCACCGCCGATGCCGAGCGGGTCAGGACCGCCGACCGCATCGTCCTGCCGGGCGTCGGCGCCTATGCCGATTGCGCCGCTGGACTGCATGCGGTTGCCGGCATGTGGGAGGCAGTGGAGGAGGTGGCGATCGCCAAGGCGCGGCCGTTCCTCGGTATCTGCGTCGGCATGCAGCTGATGTCGGAGCGAGGATTGGAAAAGACCGTTACAAAGGGCTTTGGCTGGATCGCCGGCGACGTCAAGGAGATCACGCCGGCCGACCCGGCGCTGAAGATCCCGCAGATCGGCTGGAACACGCTCGATCTCAGGCGCAAGCACCCATTGTTTTCCGGCATTGCGACGGGCGGGAAGGGACTGCACGCCTATTTCGTCCACTCCTACCATCTCGATGCGCAGAAGGAGGATGAGGTGCTGGCGGTTGCCGACTATGGTGGCCCGGTGACGGCCGCTGTCGCGCGCGGCAATCTCGCCGGAACGCAATTCCACCCCGAGAAGAGCCAGGCACTCGGTCTCGCTTTGATCACCAACTTCCTGCAATGGAGGCCCTGAATCATGAGCAAGAAGGGCTATTGGATGGCGATGGTCGACGTCCGCGATCCCGAGATCTACAAGCAGTATATCGAGGCCAACGCCGCGGCTTTCGCGAAATACGGCGCGAAATTCCCGGTGCGAGCCGGGCGGCATACCAGCCCGGAAGGGCCGACAGGCAATCGCCATGTGCTGGTGGAATTCGAATCCTACGAGAAGGCGATGGAATGCTACGGCTCGCCTGAATACCAGGAGGCCTTGAAGTACAGGCTCGCCGGCTCGACCGGCCACTTTGTCATCGTCGAAGGCGCCTGAAGGTGATCCTGTTTCCGGCGATAGACCTCAAGGACGGCAAATGCGTGCGCCTCAAGCATGGCGACATGGCGACTGCGACGATCTACAATGACGATCCCGCCGCTCAGGCGCGCGCCTTCGAAGAGCAGGGCTTCGAATGGCTGCACGTGGTCGACCTCAACGGCGCCTTCAAGGGCCAGAGCGTCAACAGCGCAGCTGTCGGCGCCATTCTCAAGGCGACCAGCAACCCGGTGCAGCTCGGCGGCGGCATCCGCACCCTGGCGCAGATCGAGGACTGGCTCGACCGCGGGCTGGCCCGTATCATCCTCGGCACAGTGGCCGTGCGCGATCCGGATCTGGTCAGGCAGGCCTGCAAGGCATTCCCGGGCAAGATCGCCGTCGGCATCGACGCCAAGGGCGGCAAGGTCGCAGTCGAAGGCTGGGCCGAGGCCTCGAGCCTCGGCGTCGTCGAACTGGCGAAGAAATTCGAAGGCGCCGGCGTCGCCGCCATCATCTACACCGACATCGATCGCGACGGGGTGCTGACCGGCATCAACTGGGACGCCACCATCGATCTCACTGAGGCGGTTTCGATTCCGGTCATCGCCTCGGGCGGGCTTGCCTCGATCGCCGACATCGTGCGCATGACCATGCCCGATGCGCGGAAGCTCGAAGGCGCGATCTCGGGCCGCGCGCTCTACGACGGCCGCATCGACCCGGCCGAGGCGCTGGCAATCCTGCGCGGCAAGCCGATGGCAGGGGCGTGATCATGAAAGTCTCGATTATCCTCGCCCCCTATGACAGCGGGCACCATCATGAAGGGTGCGGCCAGGGGCCGGACGCCATCATCGCCGGTGGGCTCGTCGAAGCCCTGACCATGGCTCGCCACGACGTCGCCGTCGAAGATATCGGCAAGGTGGGAGACGAGCAGGGGCGCGAAATCGCAACCGGCTTCGCCGTCTGCAACGCCGTCGCGGCCAAGGTCGGCCTCGCCGGCGACGGAGGACGCTTCCCCATTGTCCTTGCTGGAAATTGCCTGACCGCCGCCGGTGCGGTGGCCGGTGAAGCGGCTGATACGATCATCTGGATCGATCAGCATGGCGATCTCAACACGCCGGAGACGTCCGCCTACGGCTTTCTCGACGGCATGGCGCTGGCGGCGACACTCGGGCTCTGCTGGCGTCCGATGACAGCAGCGATTCCGGGATTCCGGCCGATAGACCCGGTGCGCTGCATGCTGGTCGATGCCCGCGACCTCGATCCCGACGAAAAGCGCCTGCTGGAACCTTTGCCGATCGTGCGCACCGAATGTGCCGGTGCACTCGATATAGTCGGAAAGCTCACAGCGGCAGGGGCTGCCCGGGCACATTTGCATCTGGACCTGGACGTCCTCGATCCGGATGTGCTGCAGGTGAACCGCTACATGCATCCAGGCGGTCCGAGCCCGGAACAGCTGCGGCAACTTGCCTGCGGGCTGGCCAGGTCCATCCCGATCGTCGGCGTGACGCTCTCGGCCTACGACCCTGCCTTTGATTCCCAGGCCGAGATTCCGCCCGTCATCGGCCAACTGCTTGTCGATTTTCTTGCGGCGATCGAGAGAATCTGATGCTGAAAGCCCGCGTCATCCCCTGTCTCGACGTCAAGAACGGTCGCGTCGTCAAGGGCGTCAATTTCGTCGACCTGGTCGATGCCGGTGATCCCGTCGAAGCGGCAAAGGCCTATGACGCGGCCGGCGCCGACGAGCTCTGCTTTCTCGACATCACCGCCTCGTCGGAAAACCGCGAGACCATCTTCGATGTCATCGCCCGGACGGCCGAACAATGTTTCATGCCGCTGACCGTCGGCGGTGGCGTCCGTCAGGTCGCCGACATCAGGAAGCTGCTTCTCGCCGGCGCCGACAAGGTGTCGATCAACACCGCGGCGGTGAAGACCCCTAATTTTGTCGCCGAAGCAGCCGACAAATTCGGCAACCAGTGCATCGTCGTCGCTATCGATGCCAAGAAAGTGTCCGCTGCGGGCGAGGCTGATCGCTGGGAGATCTTCACCCATGGCGGCCGCGAGAAGACCGGCATCGATGCCGTCGAGTTCGCTCGGCGGATCGTCGATCTCGGCGCCGGCGAGATCCTGTTGACGTCGATGGACCGCGACGGCACCAAGGCCGGCTACGACATAGCGCTTACCCGCGCGGTCGCCGACGCCGTACGCGTGCCCGTCATCGCTTCCGGTGGCGTCGGCACGCTCGATCACATGGTCGAAGGCATTCGCGACGGCCATGCAGGCGCGGTGCTGGCAGCCTCGATCTTCCATTTCGGCACCTACAGCATCGCCGAAGCCAAGATGCATATGGCTCGAGCCGGACTGCCGATGCGGCTGGACTCGCCGGGTAATCGGTCCTAGAGCCTTTCCGGCTAAGAAGAGGCTGTAAACGGCGTCATGACTGAGTTCTCGCTCTCCGATCTGGAGAAGATCATTGGCGAACGCGCACGTTCCGGCGATCCGGATTCGTGGACGGCCAAGCTCTTTCAGCGCGGCATAGGCAAGGCGGCGCAGAAACTCGGCGAAGAGGCGGTCGAAACGGTGATCGCAGCCGTCAGCGCCGACCGGGACGCGCTTGTTTCGGAGAGCGCCGATCTCATCTATCATTGGCTTGTCGTTCTCGGCATAGCGGGCATTCCGCTGAGCGATGTGCTCAAGGAGCTCGAACACCGCACCGGTCGTTCGGGCGTCGCCGAAAAGGCGTCTCGGCTGGACCGGGGCTGATCGCTGCGGAGGAACTCGATGGACCAGCTCGCTCCTACCGAGAAGTATTCACCCTATCGGTTCTTCTCGGCCGAGCAATGGTCGCGGTTCCGCGCCGATACGCCGATGACGCTCACCGAAGACGAGATCCATCGTCTGCGGTCGCTGAATGATCCGGTCGATCTCCATGAGGTCGAGCGCATCTACCTTTCGATGTCACGGCTGTTGTCGGCTCATGTCGAAGCCAGTCAACTCCTGTTCAGGCAGCGCCAGGCCTTCTTCAACGCGCTGGACGTGGCCAAGACACCGTTCATCATCGGTGTTGCCGGTTCCGTCGCCGTCGGCAAATCCACCACGGCGCGCGTCCTAAAGGAGCTGCTGGCGCGCTGGCCGTCGAGCCCCAAGGTCGACCTGGTCACCACCGACGGTTTCCTGTTGCCGAACGAGGTCCTGCGCCGCAACAACCTGATGGAGCGCAAGGGCTTTCCCGACAGCTACGATGTCGGCGCGCTGCTGCGCTTCCTGTCCGGCATCAAATCGGCGCAGCGCAACGTCCGCGCGCCGGTCTATTCGCACCTGACCTATGACGTTATCCCGGGCGAGTTCCAGACCATCGACCGGCCGGACATCCTGATCTTCGAAGGCATCAATGTCCTGCAGCCGGGCAACTTGCCCAAGGACGGCAAGATCGTGCCTTTTCTATCGGATTTCTTTGACTTCGCCATCTATATCGATGCGGAAGAAGAGCTGATCCATCACTGGTATATTGCCCGCTTCATGCGGCTGCGCGAAACCGCCTTCCGCGACCCGGCCTCCTTCTTCCACCGCTATTCGCAACTTTCCGAGGATGCGGCCCGCGCCATCGCCGAGGGCCTGTGGGCCAACATCAATCTGAAGAATCTGCGCGAGAATATATTGCCGACGCGCGCCCGAGCCGATCTCATCCTGCGCAAGGGCGCCAACCATCTGGTCGAGGAAGTGGCGCTCCGAAAACTGTGAAATCCCGAGGCATTCCTTAAAGTCATCTTAACCCAGTCTTCCTATTGTCGGGCCTGATCTGCGGGCTCGGCAAACAATGAATGCGCCATTCCTTAATATTGATCGGCCGGCATCTGGCCGCGTCGCACGTCCGGGCAGCGGGACCGCCACGATTGCTCTGATCGTACCGGTCCACAATGAGGAAGGCGCGATTGCTCCATTTCTGAAGGCCGTGTGCGAAAGCACCGCTCCGCTGAAGAATAAAGGCGTTGCCCTCGAGTTCATCTTCGTCAACGACGGCAGCAGCGATAGAACACTCGAAAAGCTGATCGAAGCCCAAGAGGCCGATCCACGCATCCGCGTAATCGACCTTTCACGCAATTTCGGCAAGGAAGCCGCGATGACCGCCGGCCTCGACAGCTGCGATGCCGATGCAGCGATCCCCATGGATGTCGATATGCAGGATCCGCCGCATGTCATTCCGCTGCTTGTGGAAAAGTGGCGCGAGGGTTTCGAGGTCGTTCTCGCCAAGCGAGCCAATCGGTCGAGCGACAGTTTTCTCAAGCAGCGCTCCGCCTCGATGTTCTACCGCGTTCACAACTGGATCGCGCAGCAGAAGATCCCACACGATGTCGGCGACTTCCGGCTGATCGACCGTCAGGTCATCGAAGCGCTGCGCTCCTTGCCCGAACGCCGTCGTTTCATGAAGGGCTTGTTCGCCTGGGTCGGGTTTCGCACTGCAACGGTCGAATACGTCCGCGATCAGCGCATCGCCGGCCAGTCGAAATTCTCCGGCTGGAAGCTGTGGAACTTCGCGCTGGAAGGCATCACCAGCTTCTCCACCGCTCCGCTTGAAATCTGGACCTATGTCGGCGCGATGATTTCCGTGCTGTCGTTCCTCTACGGCCTGCTGATTATCGCCAAGACAATGATCTTTGGCGTTGATGTGCCCGGCTACGCTTCGCTGCTGGTCAGTGTTCTTTTCCTTGGCGGCATCCAGTTGCTCGGTATCGGCATCATCGGACAGTACCTCGGCAGGGTCTACGCCGAGATCAAGCAGCGTCCGATCTACATCGTGCGCCGCAAATATGAGGGAATGGACTGATGGAGCTCGACGCCTACCGGCAGATGGCCGCCACGGAAGACGAGCATTGGTGGTTCTGCGGGCGGCGTGCCATCGCCGAGGCGGTCATTCGCAGCATCGGCCTGCCCGAAAAGGCGCGCATCGTCGAGATCGGCGCCGGCACCGGCGGCAACATCCGGATGCTCGAGCAGTTCGGCGCCGTGACGGCGGTCGAGATGAGCGATCTCGCGCGCCGGATCGCCCGGGAAAAGACCGGCCGCGACTTCCTTGCCGGACACCTGCCGGACAACATTCCTGTCGCGCCGCAAAGCTGCGACCTCGTCTGCCTGTTCGACGTGCTGGAACATGTCGCCGAAGACGAGGCTTCGCTGGCCGCGATCCGCCAAATGCTGAAACCAGGCGGCAGCGTCGTCCTTACGGTGCCCGCACACCAGTGGTTGTGGAGCACGCATGACGTGGGGTTGCATCATATGCGGCGCTATTCACGCAGCCTGCTGCGTGAACGAATTGAGAAGGCTGGCTTCACCATCGACCGGCTGAGCTATACAAATGCCGCGCTCTTTCCTGTAGCGGCACTGGCACGACTGCTAGACAGGTTGCGTACGCCAACCTTGCCAGCCGGCCATGCAACGCCGCCGAAACCGCTGAATGCGGCGATGAAGGCTGTGTTTTCGGCTGAGGGCCGCATCATACCAAACGCAAGTCTGCCCTTCGGTGTTTCGCTGCTGGCGGTGTTCCGCAGCAAGGGCGCCGTCGAAACCGGTCGCCTCGACGAGAAATTGGCAGCTTGACCGCGTAATGGGCACTGGCTCGTATCGTCGACTATCGCGCTTCGCGCTGATTGGCATTGCATCGACGCTGATCTATGCCGTTTGCGCTTTCTTGCTGTCCGCGCTTCCGGGTCCCGTCCTGCCGGCTGCACTGGCTTCGGTTGCCGCCTACATCATCGCTGCGATCTTTTCCTATCTCGGCCACAAATATGTGACTTTTGTATCGCCGGGGACGCATGCGTTTGAGGCACCCCGGTTTTTCCTCCTGACTGCGCTGGGCATTGGTTTTTCCTGGTTGTTGCCCCTGGTCTTGGTCGATTGCCTTGGCACGCGACCAGTGTTGCCGATCGCCATCATCTGTGTCGCCGTGCCGGCAATCAATTACTTCATCCTCGATCGATGGGTGTTTGCCCCGGGTCCAAAGATGCCGGCAGCATCATGAGCGTCTCGGATGACGTCGGCGCCTGGAGTCGGTGGCGCAGCCAGGATTTGGCAGAATCGCTGGTTTCCAGCCGCAGTGTTTTTGCCTTCGCTGCAATCACGGTCCTCTCAATCGCTTGGCAGATGCGCTGGGGAACCATTCCGGATACGAGTTGGCTGACCACTGTCTGCGAGCGTATGCTCTCCGGTGAGCGGCTTTACTCGCAAATCCACGAGACCAACCCGCCATTCAGTGTATGGCTCTATATGCCGCCGGTGGCTGCGGCCAGGATGCTGGGGGTTGCTCCCGAAATCCTGGTTCAGGCTTGGACATACCTGGCCGCATTGATCGGGCTTTTATTCTCCGGCGCCATCATCAAACGCGCCGGGTTCACGGAAACGCCCTTGCTGTTTGCGCTGGGCCCGGCCTTCTACGCGATGCTGGTCATCTTCCCGGGCAACGTCTTCAGTGAGCGCGAGCACATCGGCATCGCGCTGTTCATGCCGCTGCTGGCGCTGCATGCCTGGCGGGCGCGAAAAGAGGCAAGCACGCAACCAAGCTCAGGTCTCGCCGGGCTGGCCGGCCTTTCTGGCGGGGCGCTCCTGCTGATCAAGCCTTATTATGCGATCATGGTGCTGGCGCCGGCGCTGCTCGTTGCAGCGCATCGGCGCAGCCTAAGACCGGTGTTCGCCCTGGAACACTGGGTGATCGGCGGCGTTTGCATCGCCTACCTGGCAGCGGTCACCCTGATCTATCCGGAATTCCTGCGCGACGTCTATCCGCAGCTGGCGGACGTTTATGCTCAAGAGCGCATCTTTCTGCCGATTGTGGCGTGCTACGGTATAACCTGCTGGTGTCTCCCGTTGCTGATCTGGTGGTTGTGGCCGACTGGGCGTTTTCCAGAACTGGCGGCTGTAGCGCTAGCAGCGTCGATTGCCGGCTTGTTCCCGCTGTTCTACCAGGCCAAAGGCTGGACCTATCACGCCTATCCCACGATTTTTTACGCCATAGCGACCATTCTTTGCCTTTGCCGAGAAGCGAGCGGCAACCGGTATGGCTGCTCTCTCGTATCGGGGTTCCTCCGCGGGCCTTGGTGCTGGTGGGGGTTGCGGCCGCTTTCTTGCCGTACTCGACCGTCGAGCAAACGGACTACGTGTTGGCTGATGCCATTCGCGCCGCAACCGATCGACCAACCGTTGCATTGATCAGCCCGGATCTTTCCGCCGGACATCCGCTGAGCCGCATGGTCGACGGGCAGTTCGTTTCGACGCATGTCAGCGATTGGCTCGGAGCGTATTCGCTCGATCTGTCGCGGCGGGCGGCTCTCTCCGGCGATGCCAGCGAGGCGGCGCGTTACCAAGCCATCATGGTGCGCTATGCCGAAAGCAAACGTGAAGAATTTGAGCGACTGCGACCCGATGTCATCATCTTCCAGGATGACGGCCCTTGGACACGCCAGTTGATCGAGCGTTTTGGCTTCGACGCCATTCTGGCCCGCTACCGCGTGCTCGCCGAAGACAAGCGCCTACGCATCTACCTGCGTAACGATTATGTTCGCCCCAGCCCCTAGCCCGTCCGATTCCATCGGCTTTACATCGCTTTAGTCACCCGCCTCAGCGTCAGATTAATCCGGCCGCCGTTCTTGAGCAACGCCGAGGTCGACGGGTAGATGCGGTCGACGCCGTGAAAGCAGAGCCGCCCTTCGCCGCCAAGCACGACGACGTCGCCGCTCTTCAGCCTGAACGATTTGGTGGCGCCGTCGCGCGTGGTCTGGCCGACCCGGAACAGGCAATCGTCGCCGAGTGAGACCGAGACGACAGGTGCGGAGAGATCGATCTCGTCACGGTCCTGGTGAAGACCCATCTTGGCGTCCTGCGAATAGAAATTGATCAGGCAGGCCTGCGGCGGGTGCGCATGGCCAGACACGTCTCGCCACAGTTCGAGCAGTACCTCCGGGATCGGCGGCCAAGGTCTCCCGGTCACCGGGTGGGTCGGCTGGTAGCGATAGCCTTGCTCCTTGTCGGTGACCCAGCCCAGCGGGCCGCAATTGGTCATGCGCACGCTCATCTCCTTGCCGGTGCGCGGCATTGCCGGCACGAACAGCGGGGCTTCCTGCACGACTTTCCTGACATCTTCCACCAGCGCTTCCTGCGAGGCACGCGACAGGTAGCCGGGCATATGGCGGACGCCTTTGGGCAGCACGAGCATCAGCTTGATCGTTTCATTGGGTCTTTTGAGAAAATGATGCCACCAGCTCATGAAGACGGCGACCCGAAATCCGCCTCCGACAGTGGCTGCGAACCTTACACCGGCGATCTGGAATCCGAAGCCGCTTCGGCAGCGCCGCGGCCGTCAATCATCCTCGACCCGGCCGCGCAGCTTCTTGATCGAGCCGCGCCCGGCTTTGCCCTTTAGCCGTCTTTCGACCGCGCCCTTGGATGGCCTGGTCTTCTTGCGTGGCGGTGGCGGTGGTTCGGCGGCCTTGGCGACCAGTGCCGTCAGCCGCGCGCGGGCGTCGGCCCGGTTCTGCTCCTGCGTGCGGAAGCGTCCGGCTTCGATGACAACGACGCCGTCCTTGGTGGCGCGCTGGCCGGCGAGCTTGATGGTCCGATCGCGCACGCGCTCCGACAGGCCCGGTGCATTGGCGGCATCGAAGCGCAATTGCACCGCCGTCGCCACCTTGTTGACGTTCTGGCCGCCCGGGCCGGACGAACGGATGAAGTCCTCGTGCAGGTCGCCCGGATTAATCACCGCATCGTCGGTAATGATGATCTTGTCGTCGGCGTTCATGCCGCAGTCATGGCGCGGCAGGCGAAAAAAGAAAAGGCCCGATCGAAACCGGGCCTTGAAGCGTCGCCATGTGGCGGGGGCTATTCCGCTGCGACCTGCATGCGTGGTGCAGAGCCGAGTACGGTGGCGTCGACATGGGCTTCGAACTTTTCGAAATTGTCGACGAACATACCGACCAGCCTTGCCGCTTGCCGGTCATAGGCGGGCTTGTCGATCCAGGTCGATCTCGGGTCGAGAATGGCGCGGTCGACGCCGGCAACCGTCACCGGTACGTCAAACCCGAAATTGGCGTCGGTCCTGAAGTCGGCCGCTTTCAGCGAGCCGTCGAGCGCTGCCGCAAGCAGCGCCCGCGTTGCCTTGATCGGCATCCGTTTGCCGGTGCCGTAGGCGCCGCCGGTCCAGCCGGTGTTGACCAGCCAGCAATCGACACCGTGGCATGCGATAAGCTCGCGCAGCAGATTGCCGTATTCCGATGGATGCCGCGGCATGAACGGTGCGCCGAAGCAGGTCGAAAATGTCGCTTCGGGTTCGGTAACGCCCTTCTCGGTCCCCGCCACCTTGGCGGTATAGCCGGAGAGGAAATGGTACATGGCCTGCGCCGGGGTCAGCCGCGCGATCGGCGGCATCACGCCGAATGCGTCGGCGGTCAGCATGATGATGTTCTTCGGGTGGTTGGCGCGCCCCGTCTTGCTGGCGTTTGGAATGAAGTCGAGCGGGTAGGCGCAGCGCGTGTTTTCGGTCAGCCCGCCATCGTCGAAATCCGGCACACGGCCGGCGTCGAGCGCTACATTTTCCAGCACCGTGCCGAAGCGCTGGGTGGTGGCGAAGATCTCCGGCTCGGCTTCGGCGGAAAGCTTGATCGTCTTGGCATAGCAGCCGCCTTCGAAATTGAAGATGCCATGCGGTCCCCAGCCATGCTCGTCATCACCGATCAGCGTCCGCGACGGGTCGGCCGACAACGTCGTCTTGCCGGTCCCGGAAAGGCCGAAGAAAACGGCCGCGTCGCCGGCCGGCCCTTCATTGGCCGAGCAATGCATCGGCATCACGCCTTTTGCCGGCAGCAGATAGTTAAGCACGGTGAACACCGACTTCTTCATTTCGCCGGCATAGGAGGTGCCCCCGATCAACACGATCATGCGCGAAAGATCGACGGCAATCACCGTTTCGCCGCGCGTGCCGTGGCGGGCGGGATCGGCGCGGAACGACGGCAGGTCGATGATCGTCAAATCGGGCACGAAATGCTCGAGTTCGGCGGCTGCCGGCCGGATGAGCAGATTGCGGATGAACAAGGAGTGCCAGGCAAGCTCCGTGATCACCCTGGTCGGCAGCTTCAGTTCCTCGTCGGCACCGCCGACCAGGTCCTGTACATAAAGGTCCTTTTCGGCTGCATGGAGGCGAAAATCTCCAAGCAGCGCATCGAACTGGACCGGCGAAATCGCCTTGTTGTTGTCCCACCACACATGCGGTGCGGTGCTTTCGTCGCGCACCACGAATTTGTCCCTGGGCGAGCGGCCGGTGTGCTGCCCGGTTTCGGCGGCAAGCGCGCCATGGGCGGTGAGTCGGGCCTCGCCGCGGCGGATTGCCTCCTCGTACAGCGCAGCCGCGCCGAAATTATAGCGCACCACGCCCGTGGTTCTCAGGCCGATCCGATCGATTGCGCATGCAGGATTGCGTTTGCCGGCTTCCGACATGGGTGTCCCTTCTTCGATTTACCGCGTCTTTACCGGCGAATTTCCGGAACCCCAATTGCAGGAGCTAAAAACGTCAAAATCAGAAAAGGCGAATGATATCAAATCATTAATCGATTTAAATATTTTGAAAGTTGTTTAAATCGTTTATATGTGCGAAAACATTGGTGGTTGCCCAAAGGATTGGCGATGTTCATTCGTCCAATCCATATCGAGGTACAATTGTGGCCGCCGGCATGCCGCGCGTGACAGCGGATAGAGTCTATGCCACATTTTGTACCTAATTTGTCCTGCAAAAGCCCCTTCTCGACGAAAGAAGGGACAGCTCATGAGGGAGCCGCTTGAAATGGCAACAATCGCGCTTGTCGACGACGATCGCAACATTCTGACTTCGGTTTCGATCGCCCTCGAATCCGAGGGTTATCGGGTCGAAACCTACACGGATGGGGCGTCGGCGCTGGAGGGGCTGGCGGCGCGCCCGCCGAACCTCGCCATCCTCGACATCAAGATGCCGCGCATGGACGGCATGGAGCTGCTGCGCCGGATGCGTCAGAAATCCGACCTGCCGGTGATCTTCCTGACCTCCAAGGACGACGAGATCGATGAACTGTTCGGCCTCAAGATGGGCGCCGACGACTTCATCCGCAAACCCTTCTCGCAGCGTCTTCTGGTCGAACGCGTCCGCGCCGTGCTGCGCCGCGCCAGCACCCGCGAGGCGGCTGCCAAGGCGCCCAACCAGCAGGCTCGATCGCTTGAGCGCGGCCAGCTTGTCATGGACCAGGAGCGCCACACCTGCACCTGGAAGGGCGAGCCGGTGACGCTTACTGTCACCGAGTTCCTCATCCTGCATTCGCTGGCCCAGCGTCCGGGCGTCGTAAAAAGCCGTGATGCGCTGATGGATTCGGCTTATGATGAGCAGGTCTATGTCGATGACCGCACCATCGACAGTCACATCAAGCGGCTGCGCAAAAAGTTCAAGGCCGTCGATGATGACTTCGAAATGATCGAAACCCTTTACGGAGTCGGATATCGGTTCCGCGAAGCTTGAGTCGAGCGGGAGCTGCTATTCGATGGCAGTGGAAGTAGAGCGAGTGAGACGGTCGGGCGCCGCCAGGCGCCCGCCGCGGATTCTGCCCGCCTTCGTGTCGAAAATCACGGTGCCGATGCGCCGATTTCTCGGCCATCACATCTTTTCCAGCCTGACGCGGCGCATCCTCTTTCTCAACCTTGCCGGCCTTGCTGTCCTGGTCACCGGCATTCTCTATCTCAACACCTTTCGTGACGGGCTGATCGACGCCCGTGTCGAAAGCCTGATGACCCAGGGCGAGATCATCGCCGGGGCGATCGCGGCATCGGCGACGGTCGAGACCGATTCGATCAGCATCGATCCGGAGAAGCTGCTCGAGTTGCAGGCCGGCGAAAGCCTCGGCCCGGGCTCCGATCAGCTCGACAACCTCGATTTCCCGATCAATCCGGAGCGCGTGGCGCCGGTGCTCAGGCGGTTGATCTCGCCGACGCGGACGCGCGCCCGCATTTACGACCGCGACGCCAACCTGCTGCTCGATTCCCGCCATCTCTATTCGCGCGGCCAGATCCTTCGCTACGACCTGCCGCCGGTCGAAGAGGAAAAGCCCGACCTTCTGGAGCGCATCCAGAAATTCGTCTTCGATTTCTTCCGCAACAAGCAGCTGCCCGTCTATCGCGAGCAGCCGGGTGGCAACGGCGCCGCGTTTCCGGAAGTGGTCAAGGCGCTTACCGGCGGTCCGTCGACTATCGTGCGGATCTCGGAGCAGGGCGAGCAGATCGTTTCTGTGGCGGTGCCGATCCAGCGCTTCCGTGCCGTTCTCGGCGTGCTGATGCTGTCGACCGAAGGCGGCGACATCGACAAGATCGTCGCGGCCGAGCGCAAGGCGATCCTGCGCGTGTTTGGCATCGCCGCCCTGGTTACCGCCATCCTGTCGATGCTGCTGGCCTCCACCATCGCCAATCCGCTGCGCCGGCTTTCCGCGGCAGCCGTCAGGGTTCGCCGCGGTGTCAAGAACCGCGAGGAAATCCCCGACTTCTCCGATCGACAGGACGAGATCGGCAATCTGTCGATCGCCGTGCGCGACATGACCAATGCGCTCTACGCCCGCATCGAGGCGATCGAAAGTTTTGCCGCGGATGTCTCGCACGAGTTGAAGAACCCGCTCACCTCGCTGCGCAGCGCGGTGGAGACATTGCCGCTGGCCAAGAACGACAATTCGCGCAGCCGGCTGATGGACATCATCCAGCACGATGTGAGGCGGCTGGACCGCTTAATCACCGATATTTCCGATGCCTCCCGTCTTGATGCCGAACTCGCGCGGGAAGACGCGGGAACCGTCGACCTGAAGAAGTTCATCACCGATCTGGTCGCCGTCTCGCGCGAGGCGACGCGCAACAAGAAGGCGGTCGAGATCGAATTCAAGGTCGCCAAACTGCCGCAGGGCGTGAAAGGCTACTTCGTCGTCGGCCATGATCTGAGGATCGGCCAGGTGATCACCAATTTGATCGAGAACGCCCGCTCGTTCGTTCCCGAAGAACGTGGCCACATCACCATATCGCTGGCGCGCGCCGGCAAGTTCAACATCGTCACCGTCGACGACAACGGCCCCGGCATCCGGGCCGACAACATAGATCGCATTTTCGAGCGGTTCTATACCGACCGGCCGGCCGGTGAGGCGTTCGGCCAGAACTCGGGCCTTGGCCTGTCGATCAGCCGGCAGATCGTCGAAGCGCATGGCGGCACGCTGAGCGCCGAGAACATCCCGGGCACCAAGCCCGGCGAGATCAAGGGCGCGCGCTTCGTGGTGACGCTGCCGGCCGAAGGCTGACACATGAATTCCAATCACGCCTGGTTCAATTGTGCAGCCTGAAAACATTCACGGCACCGCGATCCTGATAGGTGATCGCGGCATTCTCATCACCGGACCGTCCGGTTTAGGCAAGACTACGCTGGCGCTCACCTTGATCGATCATTGTAGACAGCGCGGGCTGTTTTCCCGGCTGATCAGCGATGACCAGCTCTATGCCGCCGATCGCCAGGGGCGGCTGGTCTGCCGCGCGCCTGCCAGCATCGCCGGCCTCGTCGAAGTGCCGGGATTTGGCCCAAAACCGATACCGTTTGAGCCAAGCTGCGTGATCGACCTCGTTATCCGACTGGTGCCGGCCGGCAAGATGGTCCGCTTCCAGGAAGATTTGACAGAGATCATAGCTGGCGTTCCAGTGCCGCGCATCGATCTTGCCGGGCGCAACGTCGCGGCGGCCCTGCCGGCAGTGATGTCGCGCCTGTCGATTGCGCCTTTCCTGTGATCCAATCTCGATTTTTTGCTGCAATGCGTCAAATTGGCTTGGGCCGGCGCAATTTTGGGCTTGTCAACGGGCCTTGCGTCGACAAGATAGCGCTCCCGCCACCTGGGATGGTCGGCGAGCATAAAATGCGCCTGTGAAGCGGCGATGACGGGAGCCACCAAAGAATGATCGGACTCGTGCTTGTAACGCACGGTCAACTGGCCGCCGAGTTCCGCCATGCCGTGGAACACGTCGTTGGGCCACAAGACAATTTCGAGACCGTGGCGATCGGTGCCGACGACGATATGGAACAGCGCCGCCGCGACATTATCGACGCGGTCGGCCGGGTCGATACGGGATCAGGCGTCATCGTTTTGACCGACATGTTCGGTGGCACGCCCTCCAACCTCGCCATTTCGGTGATGGAATCCGGCCGCATCGAGGTCATTGCCGGCATGAACCTGCCGATGCTGATCAAGCTGTCCAGCGTTCGCAAAGGCGACAACATGACGGCCGCGCTGGATGAGGCACAGGCTGCCGGCCGCAAATACATCAATGTCGCCAGTCAGCTCCTGAGCAGCAAATGAGCGCACTGTTGCCGGAAAAGGACAAGATCGTTCGCGACTTTCCGATTGTTAATCAGCGCGGCCTGCATGCGCGCGCCTCGGCCAAGTTCGTTCAAATTGCCAGCGGCTTCAATGCCACGGTCCAGGTCGAGAAGGACGGCGTCAAGGTCGGCGGCACCTCGATCATGGGCCTGATGATGCTGGCGGCGAGCCCCGGCTATTCGATCCGCGTCACCGCCAGCGGCCCGGAGGCCGAAGAGGTCATCGAGGCGCTGGAGCAATTGGTTGCTTCCCGTTTCGGCGAGGAAAGCTGACGGCGCCCTCTCGCGCCGGGTCGTCGCCGAAGACATGCACGGATAAAGATTTCTTTATATCCCATTGTCGTCCAACTCTCGATCTGCTAGTCAGGCCGGCAACTCGCGCCTTTCGACACGCCTTTCGGGGCGGGCGCGTCCCGCAAACAATTCTTGATCGGAGCACTGCCATGACGGGTAGCAAGGACTATGTGGTCGCAGACATCGCGCTTGCCGGCTGGGGCCGCAAGGAGATCGAGATCGCCGAAACCGAAATGCCGGGCCTGATGGCCTGCCGCGAGGAATTCGGCGACAAGAAGCCGCTCAAGGGAGCGCGCATCACCGGCTCGCTGCATATGACCATCCAGACGGCGGTGCTGATCGAAACGCTTAAGGCGCTCGGCGCCGATATCCGCTGGGCTTCCTGCAACATCTTCTCGACCCAGGACCACGCCGCCGCGGCCATTGCCGAGGCCGGCATTCCGGTGTTTGCCGTCAAGGGCGAGACGCTCGAGGACTATTGGGTCTACACCGACAAGATCTTCCAGTGGGCCGATGGCGGCACCTCCAACATGATCCTCGACGACGGTGGCGATGCCACCATGTACATCCTGATCGGCGCCCGCGCCGAGGCCGGCGAGGATGTGCTGTCCAATCCGGGCAGCGAAGAGGAAGAGATCCTGTTTGCCCAGATCAAGAAGCGCATGCAGGCATCGCCCGGCTTCTTCACCAAGCAGAAGGAAGCGATCCGCGGCGTCACCGAAGAAACGACGACCGGCGTCAACCGGCTCTACCAACTGCAGAAGAAGGGCCTGCTGCCGTTTCCGGCGATCAACGTCAATGATTCCGTGACCAAGTCGAAATTCGACAACAAATATGGCTGCAAGGAATCGCTTGTCGACGGCATTCGCCGCGGCACCGACACGATGATGGCCGGCAAGGTCGCCGTCGTCTGCGGCTATGGCGATGTCGGCAAGGGTTCGTCGGCTTCGCTCAAGGGCGCCGGCGCCCGCGTCAAGGTCACCGAGGTCGATCCGATCTGCGCGCTGCAGGCGGCGATGGACGGTTTCGAGGTGGTCACGCTCGAAGACGCGGCACCGACGGCCGACATCGTCATCACCACCACCGGCAACAAGGACGTCGTTACCCTCGACCACATGCGCCTGATGAAGGATATGGTAATCGTCGGCAACATCGGTCACTTCGACAACGAGATCCAGGTGGCGTCGCTGCGCAACCTGAAGTGGACCAACATCAAGCCTCAGGTCGATATGATCACCTTCCCGGACGGCAAGCGGATGATCCTTTTGTCGGAAGGCCGTCTCCTCAACCTCGGCAACGCCACCGGCCACCCGAGCTTCGTCATGTCGGCGTCCTTCACCAACCAGGTGTTGGCCCAGATCGAGCTGTACACCAAGCCCGGCCAGTACCAGAACCAGGTCTACGTCCTGCCGAAGCATCTCGACGAAAAGGTCGCGCGCCTGCATCTCGACAAGCTCGGTGCCCGCCTGACCGAACTGTCCGGCGAACAGGCCGCCTATATCGGCGTCACCCCACAGGGACCGTTCAAGCCGGAACACTACCGCTATTAACCACGGCGGCGCTTGCCACTAGATATTGAAGCCGGGCGATTGACTTTTCGCCCGGCTTTATTTTTGCGCTGATTGATTCTTCACGCCGATTCGCGCAAGCGCTATGGTGCTGATTCGCGGTCCGGGGACGAGGCCCGGCGCACGCATCAGGGCGGTCTTGCATTCAGGCGGCGAAGAGGACCAAGACATGCCGGGGGATAACCCGCCTTGCGCGGGACAGGCCGTTTCCGGCGGCCGAAACGATTCGAAGACCACAGGCTCCGCTGCCAGGGGCGGCAGCCTTTTATGGCGCGCCGGCAGCCGCGTCGGGGTGCTGCTTGCTTCTTCGGCGCTGGCTGGTCCGCTGCTTGGCTTTGCAGCACATGCCCAAACCCGCGTGGCGCAAAAAGCCGGGCTGTCGGTCAGCACGGTCGAGGTCATGCAACTCGCCATGTTCGTCGGCGTCATGGGGGCGGCATTGCTGTCGGCCATCGTTCTGATCCGCGAAAGGGCGCGCACCTCGGCGGAAAATGCCGAACTCAGGACCCGCATCGCCGACGTCAATGCCGCGCTGCAGCGCTCAGAGGCGCTGCTCCATTCCCGCGACCAGCGCGTGGTCGTATGGGCTGCCGAAAACAAGAAACCCGAGCTTGTCGGGACATTGCCGATCGAGAGCGGCGCGCCGGAGGACCGTGCTGCCTTCCTGGCGTTCGGCCGCTGGCTGATGCCGCGTTCGGCGGCGGCGCTCGAGCACGCCGTGGCGGCACTGCGGGAAAAGGCAAAGCCCTTCGATCTCGTCATCGAATCGCAGGCCGGCCAGCCGCTCGAGGTTCATGGCCGCAAGAGTGCGGCGCATGTGCTGGTTCGCTTCGTCTCGCTTTCGGAGACACAGCGAAGCCAGGCCAGGCTGAAGATCGAGAACCAGCGCCTCGCCGCCGACCATGAGACCCTGATCGGGCTTCTGGATGCGCTCAAGATGCCGTCATGGCTGCGCACCGTCGACGGGCGGCTGAAATGGGTCAATCGGTCCTATGCCGAAGCGGTCGAGGCCGAGAATGCCGAAGCGGCGGTTCGTGATGGCAAGGAATTCCTCGGCGGCCAGGCGCGCGAGACGATCGCTGCGCAGCACAAGTCGCATCCCGTCTTCGAACAGACGCTCTCCACGGTGATCGAAGGCGACCGCCGTAGGTTTGCCGTGACCGATTTTGCCGGGGCGGACGGTTCGGCTGGTCTTGCCTGCGACATCAGCGCCATCGAGGCCATCCGTGGCGAATATGAGCGGACCGTGCAGAGCCACGCCGATACGCTCGATCAGCTCAACACAGCCGTGGCGATTTTCGATACCGACGAGAAATTGCGGTTTTTCAATCAGGCGTTCCAGAAACTATGGGGCCTCGACAGCGGCTTCCTGCACAGCGCGCCGGATAACGCCTTGCTGCTCGACCGCCTACGCAGCGAAGGCAAGATCGCCGAGCAGCCCGAATGGCGGCGCTGGAAAGAGAGCTTGCTCGGCGCTTACCGCGCGGTTGAATCGCAGGAGCATTGGTGGCATCTGCCGGACGGCAAGACCATTCGCGTCGTCGCCAACCCGCAGCCCAAGGGCGGCGTGACCTGGGTGTTCGAGAACCTGACCGAGAAGATGGACCTTGAAAGCCGCTACCAGACCGCGGTACGGGTCCAGGGCGAGACGCTCGACAACCTCGCCGAAGGCGTCGCTGTGTTCGGCCCCGACGGCAGGCTGAGATTGTCGAACCCGGCTTTTGCCGCACTGTGGGGGCTGGATGCCGATGCCTCAAAACCCAACGTCCATGTCTCGACGATCCGCGACCTTTGCGACCGCCGTGCCGTCGACAGTCCGTGGGGCGGGTTCGTTGCCGCCATCACCGGCTTCGACGACGAGCGCCGCGACCGTCACGGCCAGACCGAATTGAACAACGGCACTGTTTTGCGCTACGCGGCAATCCCTTTGCCCAACGGCCAGGTGATGATGACCTTCGTCGACGTTACCGACAGCGTCAATGTCGAGCGGGCGCTGAAGGACAAGAACGAGGCGCTGGAAAAGTCCGACCAGATCAAGAACGAGTTCGTGCAGCACGTCTCCTATGAGCTGCGCTCGCCACTCACCAACATCATCGGCTTTACCGAGCTTCTTTCACTGCCGTCGACTGGCCCGTTGAATCAGAAGCAACGCGAATATGTCGGGCATGTCGGCTCGTCCTCCTCGGTCCTGCTCACCATCGTCAACGACATCCTCGATCTGGCGACGGTGGATGCCGGAATCATGGAACTCGACATTTCCGAAGTTCACATCGATCGAACCATTACAGCCGCCGCCGAACTGGTCGCCGACCGGCTGGAGGAACATGCGATCAAGCTTAGGATCGACGCGGCGGCCGCGCCGAAAACCTTCCACGGCGACGAGATCCGCATCCGCCAGATCCTCTACAATCTGCTCAGCAATGCCGCCAATTACGCACCGGAGGCGAGCACCATAACGCTCGCCTGCCGCCAACTTGCCGACGGCGTGGAATTTTCCGTTCACGATGACGGCCCCGGCATGCCGCCGGACCTGCTTGACTCGGTGTTCCGGCGCTTCGAGCCGCGCACCAATGGCGGTCGCCGCCGTGGCGCCGGGCTCGGCCTGTCGATCGTCAAGAGCTTTGTCGAACTGCATGGCGGCAGCGTCCGCATCGAGACAGGCAGGGATAAGGGCACCACGGTTATTTGCGCCTTTCCCGACACGCCGTCCGGCATCCGCGCGGCGGCCGAGTAGCGCGTTCGATGGCGGTATTGGTGCTGGAGCGTTTTCTCGCCGACGAGGCTGCGACGGCAAGGCTTGGCGAGGATCTCGCCATGTCGCTGCGCCTCGGCGACGTGCTGGCCCTCAAGGGCGATCTCGGCGCCGGCAAGTCGACCCTGGCGCGGGCGCTGATCAGGGCACTGGCCGACGATGCCGGCCTCGACGTGCCGAGCCCGACCTTCACGCTGGTCCAGAGCTACGACACGCGTGTGCCGGTCCATCATTTCGACCTTTACCGGCTGGGCACGGCATCCGAGCTGGACGAGCTGGGTTTCGACGAGGCGCTGACGCAAGGCGCTGCGCTGGTCGAATGGCCGGAGCGGGCAGAGGCATATTTGCCGAAAACTTCGGTGCTGGTCGAACTCCTCCAGCAGGGCGACGGCCGCCTGGCGAGACTGTCGGGACAGGGCGCCGCCTTCGAGCGCGCGGCGCGATCGCTGGCCATGCGGGATTTTCTCGGGCAGGCCGGTTGGGGCGAAGCGCAGCGGCGATATTTCATCGGTGATGCCTCGGCCCGCTCTTACGAGATCGTCACGCTTGCCGGATTTCCGCCACGCGTGCTGATGAACTCGCCAAGGCTGGTGCTCGGACCGCCAGTCCGCGACGGCAAACCCTATGCCGAGATCGCTCACACCGCGCAATCCGTTTCGGCTTTCGTCGCCATCGACCGGGCCTTGCGGGCCGGTGGCGTCAGCGTCCCGGAAATTCATGCCCAGGATCCCGACCAGGGTTTTCTTCTGCTGGAACATCTCGGTTCCCAAGGGTTTCTCGGCAAGCGCGGCCAGCCGGTGGCTGAGCGTTATGCGGCGGCGGCCGAACTGCTTGCCATGATGCACGGCAAAACATGGCCCGCCCGCATGCAGGCCGGCCCCGGCGCCTTCCACGAGGTGCCGCCTTTCGACCGCGACGCTATGATGATCGAGGCCGAATTGCTGGTCGACTGGTATGTGCCGGCGATATCAGGCGCTCCGCCAAGCGAGGCGTTGCGCACCGGCTATCGCAGTGAATGGAATGCGGTGCTCGACCGACTCAAGGAGCGCGAATACACACTGATGCTGCGCGACTTTCATTCGCCCAACCTGATCTGGCGTGGTGAACGTTCCGGTCACGATCGCCTCGGCGTCGTCGATATCCAGGATGCGCTGATCGGTCCGTCCGCCTACGACGTCGCCTCGCTCGCCATGGACGCGCGCGTCACCATCTCACCTGAAATCGAAAAGCACACGCTCGCCGCCTATATCGCCGCGCGACGCGCGGCCGGCGTCTTCGACGAAGACGAATTCCTCGAAACCTATGCAATCATGGCCGCACAGCGCAATTCCAAGATACTCGGCATCTTCGTGCGGCTCGAAAAACGCGACGGCAAGCCTTATTATCTGAAGCACCTGCCGCGCATCCGCGATTATCTTCGCCGGGCGCTGGCGCAGCCGGCGCTGGCCGGGCTGCAGGATTTCTACATCGCCCACGGCTTGCTGGAGGAACGGTCGATTTGACGACTAAGGATTTGGGCCTGAAGGCGTCGGACGAGGGACCGATGCCCACGACCGCCATGGTGCTCGCCGCCGGGCTCGGCAAGCGCATGCGGCCGATAACCGAGACGATGCCGAAGCCGCTCATCAAGGTCGCCGGCAAGGCATTGCTCGACTGGGGGCTGGACAGCCTTGCCGAGGCAGGCGTCGCCAAGGCCGTCGTCAACGTCCATTACCTGCCGCAACAGATCATGGACCATGTTGCCAAGCGCAGCGTGCCGAAAATTGTCATATCTGATGAGAGCAGCGGCCTGCTCGACTCTGCCGGTGGTATCGTCAAGGCACTGCCCAGTTTGCGGGCACCCTTCTATGTGCTCAATGCCGACACCTTCTGGATCGACAGCGGCGTTTCCAACCTCAGGCGTCTTGCCCTTGCATGGAAGGGCGCGACAATGGACATTCTGCTGATGCTTGCGGATCTCCAGTCAGCAACCGGACATAGCGGCGGCACCGATTTCCTGATGGCGCCGGGCGGCGCCTTGCGGCGTGCAAACAAAGATCCGGCTGGCCTGATCTATGCCGGCGCCGCAATCGTCCATCCGCGCATCTTCAAGGATGCGCCGGCCGGCCCGCTGTCGCTTAACGCCTATTTCGATGCGGCCATCGCCGCCGGCCGCCTGTTCGGTATGACGATGCGTGGCCATTGGATCACTGTCGGCACGCCTGACGCGATCCCGCGGGCGGAAGCAGTGGTCGCCGCCGCGCTTGCCGGGTCGCCCGATGCTCTTGCTGAGGCACCCGGCGCTCTTACCGAGTCGAAATGAGCGGCTCCCGCCGCGTTTTCTCGATCCCGCCTGGAGCGCCGTTCCTGCCGACGCTGGCCGAGGCGCTGCTTGCAGGGCGCCTTGTTCCCGGTTTTGCCTATGATGGCGATCCGCTGGTGCTGGCCGATCTCACCATTTACGTGCCGACGCGCCGTGCCGCGCGGGCGCTTCGCGGCGTCTTCGTCGATGCTCTCTCGCGATCGGGAAGCCGCTCGGCGATCCTGCCGGTCATCCGCCCACTTGGTGAGTTCGATGAAGATGAAGCCGCCTTCGAGGCAGGAGCTTCCGCCGCCATCGACCTTGCGCCGCCGATCGCCGCGGTCGAGCGCCTGTTGCTGCTTGCGCCGCTGGTGCGGGCGTGGAAACGCCGCCTGCCGGCACATGTCGCGGCATTGTTCGACGAGGAGATCGTCATCCCGGCTTCGGCGGCCGACGCCATCTGGCTGGCGCGCGACCTTGCACGCCTGATGGATGAGATCGAGACCGAAGGCACGGATTGGGCGAGGCTCGCCGATCTTGTAACCGGCAACCTGGCAGGCTGGTGGCAGGTGACGCTCGATTTCCTGACCATCGTGACCGAGAACTGGCCGAAGCTCCTCGAGGAACGCCATCGCTCCAATCCGGCCGCGCATCGCAATGCCCTGATAAGGCTGGAGGCGGCGCGGCTGAAGCGCAATCCGCCCGCCGGACCGGTGATCGCCGCCGGTTCCACCGGGTCTATCCCCGCCACGGCCGAGCTGCTTGCCGCGATCGCCGGTTTGCCCAATGGCGCCGTCGTGCTGCCCGGCCTCGACCGGACGCTGGACGAACCGTCCTTTGCCGCGATTACCGCACCGGGTGTGCGCCCGGCCTTGCTTGGCCACCCGCAATACGGTCTGGCAAAGTTGATCGGCAAGATCGGCGTGCTGCGCGCCGATGTCGACGAGATTGCTGTTGCGCCGCGGCCGCTTACGCTGCGCGCCGCACTTGTCGGCGAGGCCCTGCGGCCGGCGGAAACCACCGAACTCTGGGCCGAGACGCGCGCCCGCTTCACCGCCGGCGATATTGCCGAGGCCTTCGCCGGTGTGACGCTTCTCGAAGCTGCCAGCGAACGCGACGAAGCCGTGGCGATCGCCGTCGCGCTCAAACAGGCTGTCGAACGGCCCGGCCGGCGCGCCGCACTCGTCACCGGCGACCGCGCGCTGGCGCGGCGCGTCTCAGTCGAGCTGTTGCGCTTCGGCGTCGCCGCCGACGATTCCGGCGGTACGCCGCTCATCAACACGCCAGCCGCCGGCCTGCTCAGGCTGGCGCTTCAAGCGGCGTTCCGTCCGGGCGACCCGGTCGCCTTGCTGTCGCTGCTCAAGCACCCCCTGCTCGGCCTCGGTTTGGAGCGGGCAAGCGTCCGCCATGCGGCCGAAATCGTCGAACTGGTGGCGCTGCGTGGCGGCACCGGGCGCCCGGATGTCGCGTCGCTGCCGCAACTCTTCGATGCCCGGCTCCTCGAATTCGACGACGGCGGCGATCGCCGCCGACCCTTCTGGCGGCCGCGGCTCTCGGTCAGGCGCATCGAACAAGCCCGCGATCTTCTGATCCGGCTAACTGCTGCACTGGCGCCGCTGCTTGCCTTTCGCGGCGAGGAGAATGCTGATCTTGCCACGCTTGTCCGGGCCAGCGTCGTCGCGCTCGAAAGCCTCGGCCGTGCTGCCGATGAAAGCCTGAGCGAGCTCTATGCCGGCGATGCGGGCGAAAAGCTGGCGGAGTTGCTGCGCGGGCTGGTCGCCGCGTCGGCATGGTTCTCCTTCGCGGCGGACGAATGGCCTGATGTGATGGAGGCGCTGATCGCGCCCGAAACGGTCAAGCCGGCGCAGGGCACCGACAGGAACATCGCCATCTGGGGCGTGCTGGAAGCGCGGCTTCAGGACGTCGATACGCTGGTCGTCGGCGGGCTCAACGAAGGCGTGTGGCCGCGCAAGCCGGAGAGTGACCGCTTCATGTCGCGGCTGATGAAGACCGG
Source organism: Mesorhizobium sp. M0571 (assembly GCF_040320985.1). Classification (NCBI taxonomy): domain Bacteria; kingdom Pseudomonadati; phylum Pseudomonadota; class Alphaproteobacteria; order Hyphomicrobiales; family Phyllobacteriaceae; genus Mesorhizobium; species Mesorhizobium sp. M0571. Next base: position 327,833 of record NZ_JAMYQT010000003.1, on the reverse strand, counting down.
CATCGATCTCGAACCACCCGAACGGCGCATCGGCCTTGCCGCCCATGATTTCCAGATGGCGATGGGCGCGAAAAACGTGGTGCTGGCGCGCTCCGCCCGCTCCGGCGACGCACCGTCGGTGCCGTCGCGCTGGCTGCAGCGTATCCTTACCTTCGTCGGCGAGGAGCACGCTGCGGCACTTCGTCGGCGCGGCGATGAACTGCTTGCCTGGGCACGGGCACTCGATGCCGGCGAAAAGCAGGATTTTGCGCCGCGGCCGCAGCCGAAACCGCCGCTCGCCGTGCGGCCGCACCATTTCTCGGTCACCGAGATCGAAACGCTACGGCGCGATCCTTATGCCGTCTACGCCAAAAGGATCCTCCGCCTGATGCCGCTCGATCCGGTCGTTCGCGATCCGGGCGCTGCCGAGCGCGGCACGCTGTTTCACGCCATTCTGCACCTCTTCTCAGCGAGGGTGGCCGACCCGCGCACGCCAGAGGCGCTGGATGGACTTATCGCCGCCGGGCGCTCCTGCTTTGCCGAGGCGGCCCTGCCGGCCGATGTCGAGGCGGTGTGGTGGCCACGCTTCGAAAAGCTTGCCGCCGGCATCATCGAATGGGAGCGCGGCCGGGCCGCAGCGGTGGCACGGCGGCACGCCGAGGAACGCGCCGAAAAGACCGGCGTCGGCCGATCCGGCGTGACCCTGTCCGGCTATGCCGATCGTATCGATCTGCTGGCCGGCGGCATGGCCGACATTCTCGATTACAAGACCGGCTCCTCGCCATCCAAGGCGCAGGCGCACACGCTATTGTCGCCGCAGCTCGCGCTGGAGGGCGCATTGCTGCGGCGCGGCGCCTTCAAGGAGCTTGGCGCACGCGAGCCGTCGCAACTGGCCTTCGTGCGGCTGAGGCCGAATGGCGAGGTGTTCGAGGAATCGATCCTCGAATACAACCGCAAGCCGCGAACCGCTGCCGATCTCGCCGAAGAGGCGTGGGCGCGGTTGGAAAAACTGCTGATCCACTATGCCGACCCGACGACCGGCTATTTGTCGCGGGCGTTGCCGTTCCGCGAGGGCGAGACCGACGGCGACTACGACCATCTCGCCCGCGTGCTCGAATGGTCCGCCGGCGGCGACGCCGACGACGAGGGAGGGGAGGCATGAAGAAGGCCTATCCAATCCCGAGTGACACCGCCGCCAGCCAGGCGAGCGCCTCCGATCCGCAAAATTCCGCCTGGGTGTCGGCCAATGCCGGATCGGGCAAGACCCATGTTCTCGCCCAGCGCGTCATCCGGCTGCTGCTGCGCGGCACCGATCCGTCCAAGATCCTGTGCCTGACCTATACGCGTGCCGCCGCCGCCAACATGTCGAACCGGGTGTTTTCGACCCTGTCGCAATGGACAGCACTTGGCGACGCCGAGCTCTCGACACGGATAGAGGCGCTGGACGGCCGCCAGCCCGATCGCGAGACCATGCGCCGGGCGCGACGGCTGTTTGCCGAGGCGCTGGAAACACCGGGCGGGCTGAAGATCCAGACCATCCACGCCTTCTGCGAATCGGTGCTGCATCAGTTCCCGCTGGAAGCCAACATCCCCGCGCATTTCGAAATGCTCGATCCGCAAATGGAGGCTTCGCTGTTCGCCGCTGCCCGCCGCGACATGATTTCGGGCGGCGTTGCAGGCGATGCGGCATTGGCCGAGGCTTTTGCCACCGTGCTGGAGCGCGGTGGCGAACATGGGCTCGACGCACTGCTGTCCGAGATTGTGCGCAAGCGCGACGGTTTGCGCGTCTTCATCGTCGCGGCCGGCGGCGATGGTTTTCAGGCGCTGTTCGATGAGTTCCACTTCCGCACCGGCCAAACCGCCGAAGGCATAGCCGCCTCGGTCTGGCCGCTGCCCGGCTTCCTGCCGGATTATCTCGTCACCTTTTCCCGGGCGGCCGAGGCTGCCGATGCGCGCATCGTGCTGAACAATCTGCTGCCCTACGCCCGTCTTGCCTTCGCCGAGGATGACGCCGTCCGACGTCTGCATCTGCTTGCCAAGGCTTTCCTGAGGGCCGACGGCGAGCCCTATGATCCGGCAAAGACGTTCAAGAAGGCGTTGCTCGACCGGCTGCCCGACCTTGCCGAGCGCTATCTGGCGGCGGTCGACGCCATTCTCGAAATCTCCGACCGGCTGGCCTTGTTCAGGATGCTGGAAGGCACGCGTGCGGCGCTGACCATCGCCGACTGGCTGATCGCCCGCTACGAGCAGTTGAAGCGCGCCCGCGGCTTTCTCGACTTCAACGACCTGATCACCCGCACCGTCAACCTGCTGGCACGGCCCGATGCCGGCCCATGGGTGCAATACAAGCTCGACCAAGGGATCGACCACATCCTGCTCGACGAGGCGCAGGACACCAGTCCCGACCAGTGGGAGGTGGTCAAGCGGCTGGCGGAGGAGTTCTTTGCCGGGCTCGGCGCGCGCGACGCCGTCCACCGTACGATCTTTGCCGTCGGTGACGAAAAGCAGTCGATCTATTCCTTCCAGGGTGCCGCCCCAGATTCGTTTGCCGACAGCCGGCTTTTGTTTGCCGGCAAAGTTCGTGGTGCCGACGCCGCCTTCGCCGATCTCAAACTTACCTGGTCGTTCCGCTCGACCGACGACGTGCTTGCGGCGGTGGATCGCGTCTTTGTCGATCCGATCGTGCGGCGCGGCATCAGCCATGATCCCGATCCGCTCGACCATAAGGCGATCCGCACCGATGCGTCGGGTTACGTCGAGGTCTGGCCGTCGATCGGCGCCGATGTCGTCGACGAACCCGACGACTGGACGCAAGCGGTCGACCATGCCCACGCGCCGGCGGTGCGCGTTGCCGAAAACGTCGCAGCAACCATTGCCGGCTGGATCGGCAGCGGTGAGGTCATCGAAGGCCGCGGCAAGAAACTTCGGCCCGGCAATGTGCTGGTGCTGGTGCGCAAGCGCGACCGCTTCGTCCATGCGCTGACGCGGGCGCTGAAGCGCCGCGACATTCCGGTGGCCGGCGCCGACCGGCTCAGCCTGCCCGGACACATCGCGGTGAAGGACCTGATCGCACTCGGCCATTTTCTCATCCAGCCCGAAGATGATTTGTCGCTCGCCGCCGTGCTGCGCAGCCCGATCTTCGATATCTCGGAAGAGATGCTTTTCGCCCTCGCTTCCGAGAGGCCGCCCGCTGTCTCCTTGATCGCTTCGCTGCGCCGGCATGCCGGCGAAAGCGAGACCTTGGCCGCCGTCGTCAGCCGGCTCGACACATGGTCGAACGAAGCCGCATTCAAGCCGGTGTTCGAATTTTATGCCGGAGCTCTCGCCCGCGACGGCCTGCGCAAGAAGATGATCGCGCGGCTCGGGCCGGAGGCCGGCGATATCCTCGACGAATTCCTCAATTTCTGCCTGGCCGAGGAGCGGACCGGCCTGCCCGGACTGGAGTCCTTCCTGTCGACGCTGGAAAACGCCGGCCCCGAGATCAAGCGCGAGATGGACCAGACCCGCGACGAGGTTCGCGTCATGACCGTGCATGCCGCCAAAGGCCTGGAAGCGCCGGTGGTATTCCTGGTCGATGGCGGCTCCGCGCCGTTCAGCGACCAGCATCTGCCGAGATTGATGCCGTTCGAAGGCTCGGGCGACTGCTGGGATGGCAAGGGCTATCTCTGGCGTTCGGCCAGCGATGTTGCCAATGGATTTTCACGCGCCGCATCGGCCCGCGCCCGCGAGCTCGCCGACGACGAATACCGCCGGCTGCTCTATGTCGGCATGACCCGCGCCGAGGATCGGCTGATCGTCTGCGGCTACCATGGCAAGCGGGCGCCGAACACCGGCACCTGGCATTCGATCGTCAGCCGCGCGTTGGTCGGCGCCGCCGAAAGCGAGGAACGGCGGCACCCCGCTACCGCCGAAGCCGTGCACCGCTTTCAGGTGACGAAGCTGCCGCCCATGCCACTGGCGGCAGTGGATGAAGCACGGCAGGTGGAACGCGCCGCTCCGTTGCCGAAAACCCTGTTCCAGCCGCTGCCGCCCTTCGAGGAGCTGCCGCGGCCGTTGTCGCCATCCGGCGCCTCGGTGCTGATCGACGAAGCGAGGCAAGCCGTAGTCGACACGCGTTCGCCGGTACTGGACGCCGAGGCGGAGCCCGGCTTTGCCGTGATGCGCGGGCTGGCGCTGCACAAATTGCTGCAGATGCTGCCCGGCATCGCCGCGGGCGAACACCGGGATGCTGCCGAACGCTACCTGGCGCGCGCCGGCGCGGAATGGCCGGAAGACGAGCGCGAAAAAGCCTTGGCCGCGGTTTCCAGAATTCTTGCCGACAGCCGCTTCGCGCCGCTGTTTGCACCAAACTCGCGTGCCGAGGTCGCGATCATGGGCAGCCTGGAGGTGCGGGGAAAACTACGCTCGATCTCCGGCAAGATCGACCGGCTGGCGGTAACGCCCGGCAGCGTGTCGATCGTCGACTACAAGACCAACCGGCCGGCGCCGGCGATGCTCTCCGAAGTACCGCCCGCCTATGTTCTGCAGCTCGCACTCTATCGCGCGCTGCTTCAGCCGCTCTATCCGGGACGCGAGGTCTCGGCGGCACTGCTGTTCACCGAGGCGTCGCGGCTGATCGAGCTGCCGGCGGCAGTCATGGACGGTGCCCTTGCTCGACTCACGGGAGCGTGACACAACACCTGCTTGAAGAAAGACGCGATCACCACCACATTTGGTGCGACGAAAAAATCGAAAGGATCTCAGCATGGCCACCGTCAAGGTCGACAAGAGCAATTTCCAGGCCGACGTGCTCGACGCCAAGGAGCCCGTCGTGGTCGATTTCTGGGCGGAGTGGTGCGGCCCGTGCAAGATGATCGCCCCGGCGCTCGAGGACATCGCCATCGAACTCGGCAGCAAGGTGAAGATCGCCAAGCTCAACATCGATGAGAATCCTGAGCTGGCCGCGCAGTTCGGCGTGCGCTCGATCCCGACGCTGATGATCTTCAAGGGCGGCGAAGTCGCCGACATGAAGGTCGGTGCTGCGCCGAAGACCGCATTGTCGCACTGGATCAACGGCAGTCTCGCCTGATCCGATTGAAATTTTGCAGAACAGCCCGGCCTCGCGCCGGGCTTTTTCTTGGCGTCACCGATCCGCAGATCTGGCACTCGCCACTTGCCGTCTCATGCTCTTGTCTGGCTTAAAGCAGGAGAAGCGACATGACCGGATCCGCCAAGGCCACCGTCTTCATCGACAATGAGCGCGTCATCGTCACCGAATACCGCTTCGCCCCGGGCGACAACACCGGCTGGCACCGCCATGGCCACGACTACGTGATCGTGCCACTGACCGACGGCAAGGTGAAGCTCCTGACCAAGGACGGCGAATCCTTCGCCGAAATGAAGAAGGGTGCGCCCTATTTCCGCAACGAGGGCGTCGAACATGACGTCATCAGCGCAAATGATGGCGAATTCGCCTTCATCGAGGTCGAGCTGAAGTAATCCACCAACGTGTCGGCTGCGCCGCCATAAGCGTCCGGCAAGGCGCGATCACCAATCCGCGATACGATCGCCTCCGACGAATTGCGCACTTTCTTTCGTATATTCGAACAGTTCTATCTTCACGCCGTTAGGGTCGCGAATCCAAGCCTGGTACGTGTCATCGCACGCGCGTTTCTTTGAAGTGACTTCAACGCCCTTCGACCGCACATGCGCGATTGCGGCGTCGATGTTTTCCACTTCGAGGCAGAAATGGTTGATCTGGTTCAAGTCGCTATAACTCGCATGGTCTTTCTGGAACACCTCGACGTGACTACGGCTGTCGCAATTGAGGTAGAAACCGAAAATCTTCCCGTCGCGCAGGAAATTGAACTGGGTGTCCATGCCGAGGACGTCCCGATAGAAGCTTCGCGTCACTTCCAGGTCATTCGCGAAAATGCACACGTGAGCAAGCTGCTTTACCTTGATCATGACTGGCTCCTCGCGGTGGTCTGATAGGTCTGGCGTCATCGCGGCCCGGGCGAACGCACGCCTCAGGTCGGCGGCGTGCCGTTTTCGGCCAGTACCGCGCCGGCAAGGTAAAGCGATCCGCCGATCAGGATGCGCGGCGGCGGTCCGTCCCATGTATCGCGCAGCAGCATCAGTGCATTGGCGACGGAACTCACCGGCTCGGCTGACAGGCCGGCCTCGGTGGCGCGGGTCGCCAGTTCGTCATTCGGAACTCCGGCCTCGCTCAGGCTCACCGGCACGGTGTAGACATGCCGGACCAGCCCTTTGAAGGCACGGAAATAGCCGCTCTGGTCCTTGGTGTTGATCATGCCCGAGATCAGGAACAGCGGACGCGGGTTCTTTTCCTCCTGCTCGGCCAGCGCCTCGGCGACGACCACGCCGGCGCCGGGATTATGGCCGCCGTCGAGCCAGATGTCGGCGCCCTTCGGTGCCAGTTCGCTCAGCTTGCCTTGCGGCAACTTCTGCATACGGCCCGGCCAGACGACGCTGGCCATCGCCTTCTCGGCAGCGCGGTGGCTGATCTCGAAGCCCGCCGCCTTGACGGCCGCGATCGCCGCGGCCGCATTGGCGAATTGGTGGCGCCCCGGCAGGCGCGGCGGCGGCAGGTCCATCAATCCGTCTTCGTCCTGATAGACCATGCGGCCGTTTTCCTCATAGGCGAGGAAATCCTGGCCATAGACGAAGGCGGGACAGTCAAGCCGCTCGGCGGTTTCGATAAGCACCTGCTGCGCCGTCTCGCTTTCCTGCGCGCCGATGACGACCGGGCAACCACGCTTGATGATGCCGGCCTTTTCGGCGGCGATCAGTTCGACACGGTCGCCGAGATAGGCTTCGTGGTCGAGCGAGACCGGCATGATCACCGACACCGCCGGCTCGGCGATGACATTGGTGGCGTCGAAGCGGCCGCCAAGGCCGACCTCAAGGATGACCGCGTCGGCCGGATGTTCGGAAAACAAAAGGAAGGTGACGGCGGTGAGGATTTCGAAGACGGTGATCTTCTGACCTTGATTGGCCTCGGCAACACGAGCGATGGCTTCGGCGAAGACCTTGTCGTCCACCAGCCTGCCGCCGCCATCGGCGGCTAGCCGGTAGCGCTCGTGCCAGTTCACTAAGTGTGGCGAAGTGTGGACGTGGACGCGGTAGTCGGCTGCTTCGAGCAGCGCCCGCGAAAAAGCGGCACAGGAGCCCTTGCCGTTGGTGCCGGCGATGTGGATGACCGGCGGCAACTGGTCCTGCGGGTTGCCGAGGCGTTCGAGCAGCCGCGAAATGCGGTCGAGCGAAAGGTCGAAGCCCTTCGGGTGAAGCGCCATCAGGCTTTCGATTTCGCGGTCGGCGGCAAGCGTGGTCATGAAGGAATCCTAAGCGCGCGCACAACGGCACACAACAGCCGCTCGCGCCGCCTGATGTCGCGTCAGGCTTGCGGCCGGGCTTCGGCCGGGATCGCCACCGGCGGCAGGATTTCCGGCTCCTGTGGTTTTTGCTCTTCCGGCAGCTTGAGCAGCATTCTCAGCAGCCGCGCAACCGTCTGGCGCATCTCCAGCCGCGACACCACCATGTCGACCATGCCGTGTTCCATCAGATATTCGGCGCGCTGGAAGCCGTCGGGCAGCTTTTCGCGGATGGTCTGCTCGATGACGCGCGGTCCGGCAAAGCCGATCAGCGCCCCGGGCTCGGCAATGTGCACGTCGCCCAGCATGGCGTAAGAGGCGGTGACGCCGCCGGTCGTCGGGTTGGTCAGGACGACGATGTAGGGAAGGCCGGCCTCCTTCAGCCTGTCGACGCCAATCGTGGTCCGCGGCAGCTGCATGAGCGACAGGATGCCTTCCTGCATGCGGGCGCCGCCGGAGGCCGCAAACAGGATCAGCGGCCGCTTGCGCTGCAAGGCGACCTCGAAACCATGCACAATGGCGTCGCCGGCCGCCATGCCGAGCGACCCGCCCATGAAGGCAAAATCCTGCACAGTCACCACCACCGGCAGGCCCTCTACCGTGCCCAGCGCATTGATGATGGCATCTTCCAGGCCGGTCTTGGCCTTGGCATCCTTCAGCCGGTCTACATAGCGCTTCTCGTCGCGGAACTTGAGTGGATCCTGCACCACCTTGGGGTTCTCGAGCGTTTCGTATTTGCCGTCATCGAGGAAGAATTTCAGCCGCTCCTTGGCCGAGATTTTCATATGGTGGCCGGAGGACGGGATGACGAACTGATTCTGCTCCAGATCCTTGTGGAACACCATTTCGCCGGTCTCGGGATCCTTGATCCACAGGTTTTCCGGCATGTCGGTGCGGCGGCCGAGCATCGAATTGATCTTCGGGCGGACGTAATTGGTGATCCAGTTCATCGCTTCGGCTCCTGTCCTTACGAAGACGTAGGAAGACTATTCGGCGGCAGCAAGGCGGGCGGCCCGCACCCCTTGCGAAAGGCCGCTGACCAGCGTGGCGACGGCCTCGGCCGGATCGGCGGTCTTTTCGCCTTTTGGCCCCAGCACGTTGGCGACCGCATTGACGATCGCGGTGCCGACGACGACGCCGTCGGCCGACGCGCCGATGGTGCGCGCCTGCTCGGCCGTCTTGACGCCGAAGCCGACGCAGACCGGCAGGTCGGTATGGCTCTTGATGCGCTTGACCGCTGCCGCCACTTTGCCGGTGTCGGCCAGCGCCGAACCGGTGATGCCGGTCATCGAGACGTAGTAGACGAAACCCGACGTGTTCTGCAGCACCTTGGGCAGGCGCTTGTCATCGGTGGTCGGCGTCGCCAGCCGGATGAAATTGATGCCGGCCTTGAGTGCCGGGATGCAAAGCTCCTCGTCCATCTCCGGCGGCAGGTCGACGACGATCAGCCCGTCGATGCCACTTGCCAGCGCGTCGCTCAGGAAGCGCTCGACGCCGTAGATGTAGATCGGATTGTAATAGCCCATCAAAACGATCGGCGTTTCACTGTCGCCGGCGCGGAATTCCGACGCCATCTTCAGCGTCTTGACCAGCGTCTGGCCGCCCTTCAGCGCGCGCAGCCCTGCCGCCTGGATCGCCGGGCCGTCGGCCATCGGATCGGAAAACGGCATGCCGAGCTCGATGATGTCGCTGCCGGCGCCGGGCAGCGCCTTCATGATCGAGAGCGACGTGTCGTAGTCGGGGTCGCCGCCCATGAAATAGGTGACGAGCGCCGGGCGCCCTTCGGCCTTCAGCTTCGCCATGCGGCGGTCGATGCGCGTGGTCATGATCAGATCTCCATGCCCAGCATATTGGCCACCGTATGCACGTCCTTGTCGCCGCGGCCGGACAGATTGACGATGACGATCTGGTCCTTGTCCATGTCAGGCACGATCTTCACCGCATGGGCGATGGCATGGGCGGATTCCAGCGCCGGAATGATGCCTTCGACGCGCGTCGTCAGCTGAAACGCCTCCAGCGCCTCGTCGTCGAGGATCGGCACATAGTCGACGCGGCCGGAATCGCGCAGCCACGAATGCTCCGGCCCGACGCCGGGATAGTCGAGACCGGCCGAGATCGAGTGGCCGTCCATGATCTGCCCGTCGGCGTTCTGCAGCAGATAGGTGCGGTTGCCGTGCAGCACGCCGGGCGCGCCGGCACTCATCGATGCGCAATGCTCGATGCCGTCGAGGCCGCGGCCGCCGGCTTCGACGCCGATGATGCGCACCTGCCTGTCGTCGAGGAAGGGATGGAACAAGCCGATGGCGTTCGAGCCGCCGCCGACGGCGGCGATGATCGTATCCGGCAGCCGGCCTTCCTGCTCGAGGATCTGGGCGCGCGCTTCGGTGCCGATCACCGACTGGAAGTCACGCACCAGCTCCGGATAGGGGTGCGGGCCGGCGGCGGTGCCGATCAGGTAATAGGTATCCTCGACATTGGTCACCCAGTCGCGCAGCGCCTCGTTCATGGCGTCCTTCAGCGTGCCGTGGCCGGCGGTCACCGGCCGCACCTCGGCGCCCAGAAGCTTCATGCGAAAGACGTTGGGGCTTTGCCGGGCGACGTCGGTTGCACCCATATAGACGATACAGGGAAGGCCGAAGCGCGCTGCCACAGTAGCGGAAGCGACGCCATGCTGGCCGGCGCCGGTCTCGGCGATGATCCTCGTCTTGCCCATGCGCTTGGCGAGCAGGATCTGGCCGAGGCAGTTGTTGATCTTGTGCGAGCCGGTGTGGTTCAAATCCTCGCGCTTGAAATAGACCTTTGCGCCGCCACCGAGGCCCTTCGCCGAGGAGACCTCACGAAGATGCCTGGTCAGGCCTTCGGCGAAATAAAGCTTCGACGGACGCCCGGCATAATGCGTCGAGAGATCGGTCAGCTCGGCCTTGAAATCCGGGTCGTTCTTGACCTCGTTCCAGTGCCGCTCCAGCTCAAGGATCAGCGGCATCAGCGTTTCGGCAACGAAACGACCGCCAAAAATGCCGAACATGCCCTGCTCGTCGGGGCCGGTGCGGAAGGAATTCGGTGTCGCCGGCTTGTCCATCGCCGATCTCCTGGTTTGTGGTTTGAAGTGCGGTCAGGCGGCGCGGTTGTCGCGTGCTGCCCCGACGGCCCGGAAAAATTGTTCGATCAGCGCCGGTTCCTTGACGCCCGGCGCGCTTTCCACGCCCGATGAAATGTCTACTCCGGGCGGGTTCGCCAGTCGAAGGGCGTTGCCGATATTGCCTGCGTTGAGCCCCCCGGAAAGCATGTAATCGACGCCGGCGTCAAGGCTGGCCAGAATGCGCCAGTCGAAGGCAAGACCGTTGCCGCCCGGCAGCTCCGAGCCTTTCGGCGGCTTGGCATCGAACAGGAAGCGGTCGGCAATGCCGACGAAGTGTTTTACCCGCTCGAGATCGGCAGCCTCGCTGACCGGCAGCGCCTTCATCACCGGCAGGCCGTAGCGGGCCTTCACCTCGGCCACCCGCTCGGGCGTTTCAGCGCCGTGAAGCTGCAGCATGTCGGGCTGCATTTTTTCGACGATCTCGTCCAGGAATGCATCGCCTGCGTCGACCGTCACCGCAACCGCTCTGGCCTTGCCGCGCGCTGCCTCGCGCAGGCGTCCGGCTTCCGCCGGCTCGACATAGCGCGGGCTTTTGGCAAAGAAAATGAAGCCGACATGGCTGGCGCCGCCGGCCAATGCAGCGGCAAGCGTCTTGTCGGTCTTCAAACCGCATATCTTGATGTCGAGCGCCATGGCGCGGGATTGGCACGAAACGGCCAAAGAGTCGAGAAAAAGCATCTTGTTTGCCGCCAGCGCGAAACGCGCTACCTTGCTAATGTAAGAGCGGAACGCGCTACCTTGCTAATATAAGAGCGCAACGCGCTACTTGCTCAGGCACAAAGGCGGGAGAACAAAGACCATGCCGGAAAAGACCGTCGCGGAACTCAGGCAAAAGCTGGCACAGGCCCATGAGGTCATCGCTCATTTGATGGACAAGGCGGCTTTCAACGGCGCCGAGGCGCACCGGGCGCTGGCCTATTTCAGCAACGAGACCTTCGAGAAGGACTTCCTGCCTTGGCCGCGCCATGCCGATGAGGGGTTGCGGCCGGAGGAGTTGAACGCGGCGAATGACGATTGAGCAATTAAGCCCTGATCAAAAGCGCACTCTGTCAATGGAGTGTTCCTCCTCTCAACGCGCGACTTAGGTTGTTCATGGCCTCCAACGGAAAGTCATGTTTGCGCCAGTTTTCCTTGTAACCTTCGAGGCCATGTGTGTTCAAAACCTCACGCGCGGCACTGAGAACTGCTTCTGCGAACTCTCGCAACCCGCATGTGGCTTCAAGTTTCACCTCGCCGAAGTCGTCTGGCTCGTCAGACCAGATTTCTGAAAATTCCAGTATCTGCACTCTGACAAAAGCGCCTTCCGGCACCAGGACGAAGCGATACTCACCGAGTTCATCACAGAAGCGTGCGACCGAATACCTGGTGCCTTTCAGCGCGTTCAGCGTAGCGCCAAGCAGCTCGTTGAGGGCATCGCCCAGATAAGACGCCGCCACGGTCGCCTGAAGGTCCCCAACCGTCGCACATCGCCCAGCCCGCTCCAATCAGCCGGTATTCGATCCGCGCAGGCATCAATCACTCGAACGCGATCGCCTGCAGCGCGCCGCCATTGCGCTTGAGCCAGTCCTTGCAGCGCTCGGTGTCCGGGCAAAGCTGCTCGCATAATTTCCAGAATTTCGGGCCGTGGTTCATCTCCTTGAGATGCGCCACTTCGTGCGCGACGAGGTAGTTTATGACCGGCCGCGGCGCCATCATGATGCGCCAGGAAAACGACAGATTGCCGTCCGACGTGCAGGATCCCCAGCGGCTCGACGTGTCCTTGAAACGGATCGCCTTGGCCCGCTTGCCAATCGCGGCGCTGTGCTTCGTCACCAGCGCCTCGATCTCGCGCTTGGCTTCGCGCTTCAGGAAATCGGCGATGCGGCGCGGCAGATGCACACGCTCGCCATGCACGATCATCAGCGGCCCGCGCTCGTCGCGCGATAGCGTGACGGTGCCGCGTTTCGACGGTTCATGGACGATGCGATGCGGTACGCCGCGCACCGGTACCTTGATGCCGGGCCGCACCTGCGGCCGGTTGGGCACCTTGGCCAGCCTTTGCTCCAGCCAGTCCTGATGGCGGTCGAGGAATTTTTCCACCTCGCCGCGGCGCAGCCCCGGCGGCACGGTGATGCGCAGGCCGCGGCCGCCGGAGTCGATGCGCAGCGTCAGGCGGCGGGCGCGGTCGTTCTCGACGATCTTGAGCGGCAGCGTGCGGCCGGCAACGCAATGCTCGCGCTCCACGACGGGCGTGGGCTTGGGTTTCGCCGGGGTGCGGAAGAAGCCGAAGGACATGCCGGGACGATACGCGATTCGAGGGAAACGAATAGAACAAAAAAGAAACGGCGCCGCTGACGCGACGCCGTTGGATTATCTATCGGGGCACGAGGCCTTACTCGTCGAGCAGGCCTGGCGTGGACTTGCCGCTGGGTTTGTTGTTGGTCGTCGGCCCGGTGGTCGTGGGCGACGTCGGCTTGTTGCGATTGGCCATGAAGCGGTCGAACTCGTCCTGGTCCTTGGCGCGGCGCAATTCGCGCGCATAGTCGTCGAACTCGCCCAGCATCTCGTCGAGCTTGCGGCGCTCTTCGGCCAGCCGCTCGAGTTCCTTTTCGCGCCAGTCGTCGAAAGCGACGTTGCCGGTACGGGCGGAGCCATGGCCCCAGCGCGCGGCCTTGTCGGAACCGCGCCGACAGCCGGCGAAGATGCCGTCGGTCGCGCGGTTGACGTCACGCTTGAAGCCTTCGAGCCGGTCGCCCCAGATGATGTAGGCGAGCATGGCGAAGCCGAGCGGCCAGAACACCATGAACCCGATCACCATCAACGCGATGGTCGCCGGCGTCCAAGCCGGACGGATCAATGCAGATGTGTTCATTTTCTCCCAATCCTTCAGTTGGAGACAGCCAAATCCGGCTGCGTGGAATCGAAATGGGATGAAGAAAACGGCGATTCAAGACAGCAATCGCCAAAACCGGACAAGCGGCTGAAATGATTATCGCTTTTTGAGCGTATCGAGGAAAAGAGCAGCCAGGCCCGTAAGGTGGCAATGCCGCCGACGGTTCTGTAGTGAAAATCCAGCGCCGATCGCGTCTGCTGGCTGAGTGCAATGGTTTGACGCTTCGAAGCCGTCCGTTCAAAAATCCAGAGGCGCATTGTCGACGACTTCTTTCATCACGAAGAAGGTTCTCGTCTGGCGAACGCCGGGCAGTGCGATCAATTGGTCCCCGTGGATTCGGTTGAAATCCGCCATGTCACCAACCCTGATCTTCAGAAAATAATCGAAGTCGCCTGCCACCAGATGGCAGTCGAGGATGAATTTCAGTTTGGCGACGGCCTTTTCGAATTCCGCGAAACTCTCCGGGGTCGAACGGTCGAGTACGACGCCAACCATCACCAACGCGCCTCTGTCGACCTTCTGCGGGGTCACCATCGCTCTGACATGGCTGATGTAGCCTTCATCGAACAGGCGTTGCGTCCGGCGGTGGCACGTCGCCGGGCTGACAGCGACCGACTGCGCCAGCTCCGCATTGGTCAGTCGCCCATTGCCCTGGAGCAGGCGCAACATTTTCAGGTCGATCCGGTCGAGCGGTGCGCGCATGAAAGATTCTTCCGTTATTCTGATTAAGAATCGAATATATATGACATTTCAATGCCATGAAGCGATATTTTGGATATTTCAGGCTCGATCTTTGAGAGCACCTTTCAAGGCAGAGCTGATAGTGTTCATCGCACCACACCGCAATGAATGGAACAAGGGAGGGCACTCTCATGCTCGAGAAATTCGAACGCTATCCGCTCACATTCGGGCCGACCCATATCGAGAAACTGGAGCGGCTTGGTGGTCATCTCGGCGGGAAGGTCGATCTCTATGCCAAGCGGGAGGATTGCAATTCCGGCCTTGCCTTCGGTGGCAATAAACTGCGCAAGCTCGAATACATCGTCCCGGACGCGATCGCCTCAAACGCCGACACGCTGGTGTCGATCGGTGGCGTTCAATCCAACCATACGCGCATGGTGGCGGCCGTCGCGGCGAAGATCGGCATGAAATGCCGCCTCGTGCAGGAAAGCTGGGTGCCCCACGAGGACGTCGTCTACGATCGCGTCGGCAATATCCTTTTGAGCCGGATCATGGGCGCTGATGTCCAGATGGTCGATGAGGGTTTCGACATCGGGATTAGGGAAAGCTGGGAACAGGCAATCGCGGATGTGAAGGCCAAGGGTGGCAGACCCTATCCAATTCCGGCCGGGGCTTCGGTACACAAATACGGGGGCCTGGGCTATGTCGGCTTCGCCGAGGAGGTCCGCGCGCAGGAGAAGGAGCTCGGCTTTGCCTTCGACTACATCGTCGTTTGTACCGTCACCGGTTCGACTCACGCCGGCATGCTGGTCGGCTTCGCCAAGGACGGCCGCGAGCGCAAGGTGATCGGCATCGACGCATCCTGCACCCCGGCGCAGACCAAGGCGCAAGTGCTGAAGATCGCGCAGAGCACCGCGACGTTGGTCGAACTCGGCAAGGAGCTCGATGAGGACGATGTCGTCCTGATCGAAGATTATGCCTATCCGGTCTACGGCGTCCCCTCGCAGGAGACGAAGGCAGCGATCCGTCTCTGCGCGCGCCTTGAAGGCATGATCACGGATCCGGTCTACGAGGGAAAATCCATGCAGGGCATGATCGATCTCGTGAGCAAGGGTTATTTTCCCAAGGGATCGAAAGTGCTCTACGCCCACCTCGGCGGCGCTCCGGCCATCAACGGATATGCTTATACGTTCCGCAACGGCTGAATACCTTCAGTTGCAGCATCTGCGATCTATGGCCGCGATCAACGGCGGCTACCCGGCCTGCCGCACCATCGCGTCGATCGCCCGCACCAGCATGTCCAGATCCTGCGGCCGCGACAGGCGGTGGTCGCCGTCGGGAATGAGTGACAGCGTGACATCGTCGGCCGGAAGCAGGCCGACCAGCTTCAGCGCATGGCTCGGCGGCACGTCGGGGTCAGCCAGGCCTTGCAGGATGTGGACCGGGCAATGCGTGTCGATCGGGCCGGTCATCACCCGGTTGGTGCGGCCGTCCTCGATCAGTGCGCGCGTGTAAATGTAAGGCTCGGCGGAATAGTCCGACGGCTCCTCGAAAAGGCCCTTTTCCCGGAGGTCGCGCTTCTGCGCCTCAGTCAGCACCGGCTCGATCAGTTCGAAGGTGAAATCAGGCGCCGGGGCCAGGAGCACAAGACCGGCGACGCTGTTCTCGGCCGCCTTGCGCAATTCCTGCACCATGCGCAGTGCAATCCAGGCGCCCATCGACGAGCCGACTAGGATTGGCCTGCCCTGGGTGAAGCGGCGGAAAACCGCCAGGCTCTCGTCTAGCCATTTCGAGATGGTGCCGTCGGTAAAGGCGCCGCCTGACTCGCCATGGCCGGAATAATCGTGGCGCAGGAAGGCGCGACCTTCCCCAAGCGCCCATTCCGACAGTTTTTCGGCCTTGGTGCCCAGCATGTCGGATTTGTAGCCGCCAAGCCAGACGATGCCGGGCTCAGTGCCTGCCGCATGCCTGACGGCGATGCTCGTCCCGTCGACGTCCAGAAAGATCGGGGTGGTGGCGCTCATGACGTGTTCCCTCGTGACGGTCTTTTGGCACAAGCGGGGGTTCGACGAAAAGTGCTCTGCGTTTTCTTTGCTTGGTGCAGCGATGCATTCATCGAGCAGGTGATTTCCTGAGAATGCTGTGCTATTGACTCCGACCGCGCGCTCACCACATTGCGCGTTCGCAATCTGAACTGAAGAACCCCTTAACGAAACGGCTCAAGGAGACCACGACCATTCGCAGACCTTTCAAAGCAGCGGCGCCCACCAAGGAAGGCCCGCGCTCAAACCGTGACATCCGGGTTCCCCGGGTCCAGCTAATCGACGCCGAAGGCCAGAACCGCGGCGATGTCTCCATCAACGACGCATTGCTGCTCGCCGAAGAGGCTGGGCTCGATCTGGTCGAGATATCGCCCAATGCAGTGCCGCCCGTCGTAAAGATCCTCGATCTCGGCAAGCTGAAATACGCCAACCAGAAGAAGGCGGCCGAGGCGCGCAAGAACCAGAAGGTCATCGAGATCAAGGAGATCAAGATGCGCCCGAACATCGACAGCCACGACTACGAGACGAAGATGAAGGCCGTCCGGCGCTTTTTCGAGGAAGGCGACAAGGTCAAGCTGACTTTGCGTTTCCGTGGTCGCGAGATGGCGCATATGGAACTCGGCATGCAGCTTCTGAACAAGGTTCGCGAGGAAGTGGCGCCCATCGCCAAGGTCGAAGCCGAACCGAAGCTCGAAGGCCGCCAGATGATGATGGTGCTGGCGCCCCGCTAAAATCTGCCTGAATCATGTTGCAAGGCGTCCCGGCGATCGGCGGGGCGCCTGTTTCTTGTCCAGACGCTGCGATCGCCGGCGAGAGCGAAGACGCTCTGGTTCCCTCGACGATCGGATTCCCGACATGGTCAATGAAGTCAAGCATTCGGAAGTCAAACATCCGGAAGCCAAATATGGGCTGGGCAGCTACCAGCACACGCGCAGGATGGTGCTTGCCGGGGTCGTCGTCGTCCTGTTCGCGATGCTTTTGTTCGGGCAGTCGGTTTTTCCGCCCGATACGCCAGTGCATGAAACGATCGAAATGGTCGGCATCCTGCTGATCTTTCTCGGCATTGTCGGACGCTTGTGGTCGACGCTTTATATCGGTGGGCGAAAATCCTCCGAAGTCGTTACCGGCGGGCCCTATTCGATCACCCGCAACCCGCTCTATGTCTTCTCCACCGTGGCGGCCGCCGGCGTCGGCGCGCAGATCGGCTCGGTCATCGCCATGATCGGCTTTGCAGTCCTGTGCGCTGCCGCCTTCCATATCGTCATTTTGCGCGAGGAGAAGTACCTGAGATACGCACTCGGCGCCCCATTCGAGGCTTATGTGGCGCGGGTACCGCGCTTCTTTCCGAAGCTTTCGCTGTATCAGGAGGGCAATACCGGCGGCTTCAAGCCGCGCCTGCTCTTGACCACGCTGCTCGACGGTCTGGTGTTCCTGGTTGCCTTGCCGGCCTTCGAACTGATCGACGGCGCCCAGCAGGCTGGCATACTGCCGGTGCTGTTCCGTTTCCCGTGACCACTGGGTGTTGCGCGCCGGCCCGCTTTGACGTATAGGACCGCCGTTCCTAAAAAACCGCCCGGCAGGGCATGCCGTGGCGGTTTCATTTGCTTTTCGGGCTGTGGTCGGCCTGAAGCGAACAAAAAGCGCATTGGTGCGCATATAAACGGAGTAGCAAAATGCCCAAGATGAAGACCAAGTCGGCCGCTAAAAAGCGGTTCAAGATCACAGGTACCGGTAAAGTTCTGTCGGCTGCGGCCGGCAAGCGTCACGGCATGATCAAGCGTTCCAACAAGTTCATTCGAAATGCCCGCGGCACGATGGTTCTGGCTGAACCGGATGGCAAGAAGGTCATCAAGAATTTTCTGCCGAACGGCCTCTGAGCATTCGGTCTGGACAGCGTTAAGGAGATCATGACATGGCACGCGTAAAGAGAGGCGTCACCTCGCACGCCAAGCACAAGAAGGTTCTGAAAGCCGCCAAGGGTTTCTACGGCCGCCGCAAGAACACCATCCGCATCGCCAAGCAGGCGGTGGAAAAGTCGATGCAGTATGCGTATCGCGATCGCAAGAACCGCAAGCGCTCGTTCCGCGCTCTGTGGATCCAGCGCATCAATGCGGCGACGCATGAGCATGGCCTGACCTATGGCCGCTTCATCGACGGTCTCAACAAGGCCGGCATCGAGATCGACCGCAAGATCCTGTCGGACATGGCCATCCACGAGCCGCAGGCCTTCGCCGCACTCGTGGCCAAGGCCAAGGTTGCGCTCGAATACCTCAAGAATACCACGCCGAATGCTTTTGAAAGCGCTGTCGCTTAAGACCAGCGCTTCCCAAGCTATTCGACACTTGATTTGGGAAACCCGCGCTGGCAGGGCTGGCGCGGGTTTTTCTTTGCTTCCAATCGGGTCTGGAACATGAGTGACATGGAAACTCTCGAAAATTCCCTGATGGCCGAGATTGCATCGGCCGCCGACGAGCAGACGATCGAGGCGGTGCGTGTCTCGGCCCTCGGCAAGAAGGGTTCGGTCTCCGAGATGCTGAAGACGCTCGGCTCGATGAGCGCCGAGGAGCGGCAGGTCAAAGGCCCGGCGATCAACGGCCTCAAGAACCGCGTCACCGAGGCACTTTCGGCGCGCCGCGCCGAGCTGAAGAACGTGGCGATCTCCGCACGTCTCGCCGCCGAGAAGGTCGACGTCACGCTGCCGGTGCGGCAATCGCCGGCCGAGCGCGGCCGCATCCATCCGATCAGCCAAGTTATCGACGAGATCGCGGCGATCTTCGGCGATCTCGGCTTTGCCATCGCCGAAGGTCCGGACATCGAGACCGACTATTACAATTTCTCCGCGCTGAATTTCCCGGAAGGGCATCCGGCGCGCGAGATGCACGACACCTTCTTTTTCCAGCCGGATGAGAAGGGCGAGCGCAAGCTTTTGCGCACCCACACCTCGCCGGTGCAGATCCGCACCATGGAGATGCAGAAGCCGCCGATCCGCATCGTCATTCCTGGAAAAACCTACCGGCAGGATTCCGATGCCACCCACTCGCCGATGTTCCATCAGGTCGAGGGGCTGGTGATCGATAAGTCAGCCAACGTCGCCAACATGAAATGGGTGCTGGAGGAATTCTGCAAGGCCTTCTTCGAGGTGCCGAGCGTGAAAATGCGCTTCCGGCCGTCCTTCTTCCCGTTCACCGAACCCAGCCTCGAGGTCGACATCCAGTGCGACCGTTCGCGGCCGGGCGAGGTGCGCTTCGGCGAAGGCTCCGACTGGATGGAGATCCTCGGCTGCGGCATGGTTCACCCCAATGTACTCCGCTACGGTGGTCTCGACCCCGACGAGTATCAGGGCTTTGCCTGGGGCATGGGCATCGACCGCCTCGCCATGCTGAAATACGGCATGCCGGACCTGCGCGCCTTCTTCGACGCCGATGTCCGCTGGCTGTCGCATTACGGTTTTAGGCCGCTCGACATGCCGACGCTGTTCGGGGGCTTGAGCGCATGACAGCGCTGCACACCGGCGGCTGCCGCTGCGGCGCCGTGCGGTTCGAGGCCTCGGCCGAACCGCACCATGTCAGCTATTGCCATTGCGGCGATTGCCGGCGGGCCAGCGGCGCGCCGGTCTCGGCCTTTGTCGGCTTCATGACCGGCCAGGTCGTTTTCACCGGCAAGGCGCTGAAGATGTTCGAGAACGGGCCGGTGACGCGCTCCTTCTGCGGGGTCTGCGGCTCGCCGATTGCCTATGTCGATGAGCGGCTGGAGGACCAGATCTACTTCATGCTCGGCGCCATGGACCTGCCGGCCGCTTTCAGGCCGACGCACCATGCCTATGTGGGCGAGCAGCTTGCCTTCCTGCATATGGTCGACGACTTGCCGAGACATCCGAAGACCAGCGTGCCCAGACCAGTCAGCCTGCAAAGACCAGACGGAACACAGTCATGAAACTCACCCTCTCCTGGCTCAAGGACCACCTTGAGACCGACGCCTCGCTGGCGGAAATCGTCGAGCGTCTCACCTCGATCGGCCTCGAGGTCGAGCATGTCGACGACCGGGCGAGCCTGACCCCCTTCGTCATCGCCAAGGTGCTGACGGCGGTCCAGCATCCCGATGCCGACCGGCTTCGCGTGCTGACCGTCGACACCGGCGACGGCAAGCCGCCTGCGCAGGTGGTCTGCGGCGCGCCAAATGCGCGGGCCGGCCTGATCGGCGCCTTTGCCGCGCCCGGCACCTATATTCCCGGCATCGACGTGACGCTGACGGTCGGCAAGATCCGCGGCGTCGAAAGCCACGGCATGATGTGCTCCGAGCGCGAGCTCGAGCTGTCCGAGGAGCATGACGGCATCATCGACCTGCCTGCCGACGCACCGGTCGGCACCAGCTTCGCCGCCTATGCCCATCTCGACGATCCGTTGATCGAGATCAATCTGACGCCGAACCGGCCGGATGCGACCAGCGTCTATGGCATCGCCCGCGATCTGGCGGCGAGTGGGCTTGGCACGCTGAAGAGCGAGCCGATAGAGCCGATCCCCGGCAAGGGCGAGACGCCGGTCAAGGTGACGATCGAAGCGCCGGAGCTCTGTCCCGGTTTTGCACTGCGCCTGGTGCGCGGCGTCAAGAACGGCCCGTCGCCGAAATGGCTGCAGCAAAGGCTTATCGCCATAGGCTTGAGGCCGATCAGCGCGCTGGTCGACATCACCAACTACGTCACCTTCGATCGTGGCCGGCCCTTGCATGTCTTCGACGCTGGGAAGGTCACCGGCAATCTCACCGTGCGCCGGGCGCGTGATGGCGAAAAGGTGCTGGCGCTCGACGGCCGCGAATACACGCTGACGCCGGAGATGTGCGTCATCGCCGACGAGGATGGTGTCGAGTCGATCGCCGGCATCATGGGCGGTCAGCATTCCGGCTGCGACGAGAACACCACCGACGTGCTGATCGAGTCCGCACTTTGGGACCCGATCGCCACCGCGCGCACCGGCCGCACGCTCGGCATCATCACCGATGCACGCTACCGGTTCGAACGCGGCGTCGATCCGGAATTGATGGTTCCCGGTGTGGAGCTGGCAACGAAGCTGGTGCTCGATTTCTGCGGCGGCACGCCGGCGCAAACCGACGTCGTCGGCTATGCCGGCCATCAGCCGAAGATCGTCTCGTTGCCATTGTCGGAAGTGAAGCGGCTGACCGGCATCGAAGTGCCGCGCTCGACAAGCCTCGACATTCTTGCCCGCCTCGGCTTCAAGCCGGAGGGCATGGGCGATGTCGTCAATGTCACCGTGCCGTCCTGGCGGCCGGATGTCGATGGGAAGGCCGACCTGGTCGAAGAGGTCATGCGCATCCACGGCGTCGACAACATCGCGCCACAGCCGCTCGGCTCCCATGACGCGGTCAACGCCAAGATCCTGACTGTGCTGCAGGTCCGCACCCGCGCCGCCAAACGGGCGCTTGCCGTGCGTGGCATGATGGAGGCCGTCACCTGGTCGTTCATTCCGGCAAAACATGCCGAATTGTTCGGCGGCGGCCAGCAGGCGCTGAAGCTTGCCAACCCGATCGCCAGCGACATGTCCGACATGCGGCCGTCGTTGCTGCCGGGGCTGATTGCGGCAGCGCAGCGCAACGCCGACAAGGGCATCGGCGACGTCGCACTGTTCGAAGTGTCAGGCACCTATGAGGGCGACGGCCCCGACCAGCAGCGGCGCGTTGCCGCCGGTGTGCGGCGCGGCACCGCCAGGCTCGAAGGCTCCGGCAGGCACTGGGCCGGCAATGCCGGCGCGGTCGGTGTGTTCGATGCCAAGGCCGATGCGATCGCGGCGCTCGAAGCCTGCGGCGCGCCGGTCGACCGGCTGCAGATCGAGGCAGGCGGTCCGGCCTGGTATCATCCCGGCCGCTCCGGCACGATCAAGCTCGGACCGAAGGTCGTTCTCGGCACGTTTGGCGAGTTCCACCCGAAGACGTTGGAGGGGCTGGATGTCTCCGGCCCGCTTTGCGGCTTCGAGGTTTTCATCGATGCCGTGCCTGAGCCGAAGGCCAAGCCGACGCGGACAAAGCCGAGGCTGGATCTGTCCGCCTTCCAGGCGGTCAAGCGCGATTTCGCCTTCGTCGTCGACAAGGCGATCGAAGCCGGCACACTTGTTCGCGCCGCCCTTGCCGCCGACAGGAAGCTGATTTCCGGCGTCTCGGTGTTCGACGTTTTCGAGGGGGCCTCACTTGGCGCGGCGAAGAAATCCATCGCCATCGAGGTGTCGATCCAGCCGGTCGAAAAGACGCTGACCGACGAGGATTTCGAGGCGTTGGCCAAGCGCATCGTCGAGAATGTGCACAAGCAGACCGGCGGCGTGCTGCGGGGATAGCTGGATGAAATTGACCTCGCTCGAAATGTTTTTCGTTCGGGAGTTCTGTCGTTTCGCGGGCATTTCTTCTGACATAGCAAGCGGGCTGAAAGTCAAAGACCGCAGCCACGACCCCGTAGGGTTCATGACCACAATCATTCCCTCATCGGTTCCCCCCGGAATTGCGTTTTGAGAGTCGGGTGTTCAGTTCGCTTCGGGTAGCGTGCGTTGGACCTGACCAGCTTCTTTGCGGCATGGTGCTGTTCTTCGATGAGATTGAAGGAAAGCTAGATGCGATCGAAGGCTTTGTGTATGGCGAAGAATGGCCGTCAATCGAGGAGCCAGTCTTCTGGTCCGAGACCGACCGAACAATGAGCCTTGGGCGGGGGCGAAACTAGCCCTGCAGAAATGGGCGTCACGACACCCTTTTCGATAATTGCACAATAGACGAATGGCGCGCTGAGGACCTAGAGGGGTTGCCAGCAGGTGACGAATCGCCCTCCAAAGGACGATGGACCATCTGCGCTATTCCGGGCTCTCGTTCGAAACTCAACGGGCGGTGTTTCTCGATATCGTCTCGTCCGATCCACTGATCGGCGAGACGCTGTCGCGGGTGCGCACGCTTGACTTGCCCGATTGGCTGGTCGTCTCCGGCGCGCTCTACAACAGCGTCTGGAACCATCTGGCGGGAAAGCCGTCGGGTTACGGCATCAGGGATGTCGACCTGTTCTATTTCGATGAGAGCGATCTCTCCTACGAGGCCGAGGACAGTGTGATCGCCCGCGCCGCGCCGGTCTTTGCCGATCTGCCCCTACCGGTCGAGATCCGCAATCAGGCGCGGGTGCATCTGTGGTACGAGGCGCGCTTCGGCAGCGCCTATCCCAGCCTGTCCTCGTCCGCCGAGGCGCTGTCCTGGTTCGCCTCGAAAACGCATGCGGTCGGCGTTCGGTATGACGCGGATGGACGGCTTGAGCTGGTGGCGCCGTTTGGTCTCGACGACATCTTCTCATTTCGCATATCGCCGAACCGGGCGCTGGACAATCAGCAGACGCATCAGAACAAGGGTGCCCGCGCCAGGGAAAACTGGCCGGAGATCACAGTCGTGCCGTGGTGAGCCTAGTATTCTCCTCAGACGTTGGCGGGACAGCGCCCCCCTCTGTCCTGCCGGACATCTCCCCCACAAGGGGGGAGATCGGATCTCCTCGGCTTTCGCCAACTACCAACGCTGTAAGGTGGGCGAGACTGCGAAGCTGCCAATCTCCCCCAAGTGGGGGAGATGTCCGGCAGGACAGAGGGGGGGCGCTGTCCCGCCACGTCTCCCAGCCTCTGCATGGCGCGGCGCACGAAAAAAGGGGCACCGAAGCGCCCCTTTCCGTTCCGAAAATTGCGACAATCACCCGTTGACCAGCGCCAGCAGCTCTTCGGTGTAGCGCTTGCCGACGACCTTTTCCGGCGACAGGGCGTCGCCGATGGAGGCCACCTCGGCCTGGCTCAGCACGATATCCGCTGCCGCGGTGTTCTGTTCGAGATGGCGGATCTTGCGGGCACCGGGGATCGGCACGATGAAGTCGCCCTGATGCAGCACCCAAGCGAGCGCCAGCTGCGCCGGCGTCACGCCCTTCTCGGCGGCAATCTTTTCCAGCACGGCGATGACCGCCGCATTGGCCGCCATGGCGTCGGCCTGGAAGCGCGGCAACCCACGGCGCCAGTCGTCGGCGCCGAGAACGTCAGGCTTGGCAATCGTGCCGGTGAGCAGGCCACGGCCGAGCGGGCTATAGGGGACAAAGCCAATGCCGAGCTCACGGCAGACGGCAAACACCTCTTTCTCCGGATCGCGGCTCCACAGGGAATACTCGCTCTGCACGGCAGCGATCGGATGCACGGCATGCGCCCGGCGGATGGTCGCCGCACTCGCCTCCGACAGACCGAGCGCACGCACCTTGCCCTCGCGCACCAGCTCGGCCATGGCGCCGACCGTATCCTCGATCGGCACGTTGGGGTCGACGCGATGCTGGTAGTAAAGGTCGATCACTTCGGTGCCCAACCGCTTGAGTGACGCCTCGGCGACCGCCTTGACGTGTTCGGGACGGCTATCGACGCCGGCCATGCGCTCGACGCCGTTGCCTTCCTCAAGAATCTTGAAGCCGAATTTTGTCGCGATCGTCACCTGATCGCGCACCGGCTTCAGCGCCTTGCCAACCAGGATCTCGTTCTCGTAGGGGCCGTAAACCTCGGCCGTGTCGAAGAAATTCACGCCGATGTCGACGGCGCGGCGCAGCGTGGCGATCGCGTCGGCCTCAGGCTGACCGCCATAGACGAAGCTCATCCCCATGCAGCCGAGGCCGACCGGGTAGACGTCAAGTTCATTACCAAGCTTGCGGGTTTGCATCACGCGTCTCCTTGTTGTGATGGTTGTGATGCCGCAGAGATAGCGTCTTGCGCTGCGTTCGATAATCGGCTCTCTTTTGCACAGGCTGTTCCAAAAAATAGATCAATGAAGCGAACCCATCTTTCACAGCTCGCTGTGCTGGCAACCGTCGCCCAATGCGGCAGTTTTCGCGGCGCCGCCAAGGAGCTGGCAATCGCGCCATCGGCGGTCAGCCACGCGGTGTCCAGCCTGGAAGCGCGTCTTGGCGTGCGCCTTCTGGCGCGCAGCACGCGCAGCGTCGCGCCGACCGAGGAAGGTGCGCAACTGCTCGAGCGCCTCAGGCCGGCGCTGTCGGAGATCGACCTGGCGCTGGAATCGGCGATCGAGGCGCGCGACCGGCCTGCCGGCAATCTCAGACTGACCGTGCCGCGCACCGCAGCGCATCTGGCGCTGACGCCGCGGCTGGGTGCCTTTGCTTCTGCCTATCCGGACATCGTGCTGGAGATCGTCATCGAGGATCGCTTCACCGACGTGGTTGAAGGCGGCTTCGATGCCGGCGTGCGGCTGGGCGAGAGCCTGCAGCGCGACATGATCGCGGTGCGCATCGGACCAGACCTTCGCGGCGCCGTGGTCGGCGCGCCGTTCTATTTCGAGACCAGCCCCAAGCCGCAGCACCCGCACGACCTTGCCGGTCACCGCTGCATCCGCTTCCGCTTCTCCAGCGGCATTCTCTATCGCTGGGAATTCGAGAAAAACGGCGAGGAGATCGAGATACCGGTGCAGGGGCCGCTGATCCTCGACGAGGATCATCTGATAGCCAACGCCGCGGTCGACGGCGCCGGGCTCGCCTTCGTGTTCGAGGATTATGTCCGCGACGCAATTGCCGCCGGCAAGCTCATTCGCGTGCTGGAGGACTGGTGCCCGCCCTTCGATGGCTTCTTCGTCTATTACCCAAGCCGCCGCCAGATGCGGCCGGCGCTCAGGGCCTTTGTCGATTTCTTCAAGGTCGGCGGATAAGCCACCCTCCCCCTTGTGGGGAGGGTCGGCTCGCAGTCGGAGCGAAGCGGAGGCTGCGAGACGGGGTGGGGGCAGCGCCTTACGAGACCCCCACCCCGCTTCGCAAAAGCCGCCTGGCGACATTTGCTGCGCGACCCTCCCCACAAGGGGGAGGGTGGAAGAAAGCCGACCTCGCCAGCGTTCACCAATCATGCCCGCATTGCTCAAGAACCAGACGACCGGCTATGGCTGGGCGGCGATCATCCTTCATTGGCTGATCGCCGCGATCTTCATCGGCCAGTTCGCGCTCGGCTTCGTCATGGTGCGGCTGTCCAGTCAGCGCGCCGCCTTTGAGCTGATCCAGCTGCATAAATCCTTCGGTTTCCTGCTGCTTGGGCTGGTGATCCTGCGCATCGCTTGGCGCCTTGGCAATGCGGTCCCGCCGCTGCCGCGCTCGGTCGGCCCTTTCGAGCGCCGCATGGCGCCCCTTGTCCATCTTGCGCTTTATGCGTTTCAGCTCGCTCTGCCGTTGTCCGGCTGGGCGCTGGTCTCGGTCTCGGTGCTGGAGATCCCGAGCGTGCCATTCAATCTGTTCGTCATGCCCAACCTGCCGCTCGCCGAATCGGACACGGCTGAAAGCTTCTGGGCGGCAGCACACTGGTATCTCGCCTATGCCGGCATCGGACTTGTCGCTTTGCATCTGGCCGCGGCGCTGCGCCATCATTTCTGGCTGAAGGATACCGTGCTGACGCGCATGATCACGCCTTCACATCGCGACGCGGAATAGAGCGGGCGGCTCATTCGTTCATGGGGCGAGGACGCAAGAAAGCGTTGCCTCCCAAAGGACCAGCCCATGTACGCGCGCATCTTCGGATTTGCGGCCGCCGCCGCTTGCTTTGCCATGCCTGTTTTCGCTGCCGTTGCACTTGGTGACGCGGCCGGCAGCTATACGATCAGCCCGGGGAGCTCCAGCATTCACTTCTCGATCGCCAAGCTCGGCGGCGGCGGGTTCGACGGCGCCTTCGCCCGCTTCAAGGGCAATATCCGCATCGACAACAGCGATGTCGGCAGGTCACAGGTCAATTTCACCATCTTTCCCGAAAGCGTCGGTACCGGCCAAAGTCGCATCGATGCCTTTCTTCGCTCGGACGCGGTCTTCGACGCGGCAAACAACCCGGAGATCCAGTTCCGCTCGATCAGCGTCAAACGCACCAGCGACACGTCAGCCCTGGTTACCGGCAGGCTGACGGCGCGCGGCAAAACCTTTCAGGAAAGGTTCACGGCCGAATTCGGCGGCCTCAAGGCGGGCAAGATAGAATTCCATGTCACCGGCAAGGTGCTGCGGTCGCGCTACGGCATGGATGTCGGCACGCCGATCTATTCCAACGTCGTCGATTTCGACATGACGCTGACGGGTAGAAGGGGTTGAGCGGTCGCAGAACTTGAGTTCTGCGAATGGCGGCGCCGACATCCGGAACCGATCCGAGCTTTAGGCGATCACTCCTTTCGCCACCATGCTCCCGCATTGGCTTTTCTCCTGAATTAGGGCAAACCTCCAAGCCTGCAATCGAGAGGAGAAGCCTGATGTTTCGATGGGGTGTTTTGTCAACGGCCAAGATCGGCCGCGAGCAGCTTCTGCCTGCGATGGTCGAGGCGGAGAACGGCGTACTGTCGGCGATCGCCAGCCGCGACCTGTCGAAAGCCCGTGCGCTGGGCGAACGCTTCGGCGCGCGCCACGCCTTCGGTTCCTATGAGGAACTGCTCGCCTCCAGCGAAGTCGACGGCGTTTACATTCCGCTGCCGACCTCGCAGCATGTCGAATGGACGGCCAAGGCGATCGAGGCCGGCAAGCATGTTCTGGTCGAAAAGCCGCTGGCGCTCGACGTCAAGGACATTCCGCCGCTGATCAAGCTGCGCGATGCCAAAAAGGTCCTGGTCTGCGAAGCCTTCATGGTCGTCTACCATCCGCAATGGATCAAGGTGCGCGAGCTGATCGCCAACGGCGCCATCGGCCGGCTGCGCCATGTCCAGGGCGCATTCTCCTACTACAATGTCGATCCCAACAACATGCGCAACAAGCTTGATCTGGGCGGCGGCGCGCTGCCCGACATCGGCGTCTACCCGACAGTGTCGACACGCTTTTCGACGGGCAAGGAGCCGCTGCGCGTCCAGGCGACGATCGAGCGCGACAAGACATTCGGCACCGACATCTATTCCTCGATCCGCGCCGATTTCGGCGACTTCGAACTGTCGTTCTATCTGTCGACGCAGATGGCAGCGCGGCAGGTGATGGTGTTCCACGGCGAGAACGGCTTCATCGAAGTGTTCTCACCGTTCAACGCCGGACTCTACGATCATCACCGCATCGAGCTGCACAACCAGAACCACAGCGAGGCGCAGGTTTTCCGCTTTCCCGGCACGCAGCAGTACCGTCTGGAGGTCGAGGCCTTCGCACATGCGGCACAGGGCGGCAAGGACCGCGTCTTCACGCTGGAAGAATCCGTGCTCAACCAGAAGGTCATCGATGCCATCTTCCGCGCCGGCGAGAAGGAAGGCTGGGAGACAGTCTAGGCGAGCCATGATCCCAAAAAGTGGGGACCGGTTTTTGGCCGAGATCATGGCCAAATAAAATGCCCGACGACGCGGATGTGATCATTGTCGGCGCCGGTCTTGCCGGTCTTGTCGCGGCGGCCGAACTGGCCGAAGCCGGCAAGAAGACCATCAGGTCGAGCAGGAGCCGGAGCAGTCGCTTGGCGGCCAGGCGTTCTGGTCGCTCGGCGGCATCTTCCTCGTCGATTCGCCCGAACAGCGGCGCATGGGCATCCGCGATTCGCATGATCTGGCGCTCGAGGACTGGCTGGGCACCGCAGGCTTCGACCGCAGGGAAGATCTCTGGCCGCGCCGCTGGGCCGAGGCCTATGTCGGCTTCGCCGCCGGAAAAGCGCTCCTGGCTCAGGGAGCGCGGCATGAAGTTCTTTCCGGTGGTCGGCTGGGCCGAGCGCGGCGGCGGCAATGCGGTCGGCCACGGCAATTCGGTGCCGCGCTTCCACATCACCTGGGGCACCGGGCCGGGTGTGCTCGAACCGTTCGTGCAGCGCGTGCGCGAGGCCGAGAAGCACGGGCTGATCAGCTTCAGGTTCCGCCACAGGGTCAATGAGCTGACCCGGACGGGCGCTGTCGTCGATGGCGTCCGCGGCGACATCTTGGTGGCGAGCGATGTCGAACGCGGCCGCAAGAGCTCACGCGAGATCGCCGGCGATTTTGTGCTGAAGGCGCAAGCGGTCAATCGTCGCCTCCGGCGGCATCGGTGCCAATCACGAGCTGGTCCGCAAGAATTGGCCGCAGCGGCTGGGTGGGCCGCCGAAGCGCATAATCACCGGCGTTCCCGACCATGTCGACGGCCGCATGCTGGCGATCGCCGAGGCGGCTGGCAGCAGGCTCATCAACCGCGACCGCATGTGGCACTATGTCGAGGGCATCAGGAACTGGGCGCCGATCTGGACCGATCATGCGATCCGCATCCTGCCCGGCCCGTCATCGCTGTGGCTCGATGCGCGCGGCAAACGCCTGCCGGTGCCGCTCTATCCCGGCTTCAACACGCTGGCCACGCTCAGTCACATCATGGGCACGGGCTACGACTATTCCTGGTTCATTCTGACCAAAAAGATCATCCAGAAGGAATTCGCGCTGTCCGGCTCCGAGCAGAACCCCGATTTGACGGGGAAGAGCTGGCGCCAGGTGCTTGGCCGCGCCACCAGCGGCGTGCCCGCGCCGGTCAAGGCGTTCATGGACAAGGGCGAGGATTTCATCGTCGAGCCTGATTTGCCGGCACTGGTCGCCCGCATGAATGCACTTGTCGGCGGCGAGCCGCTGCTCGAACTGGGGCAGGTCGAGCGCGAAATCCGCGCTCGCGACCGGCAGCTCGACAATCCGTTCTCCAAGGACATGCAGATCACCGCGTTGCGCGGCACGCGAGCCTATCTCGGCGACCGGCTGATCCGCACTGCGAAGCCGCACAAGATGCTTGATCCTGCCAATGGCCCGCTGATCGCCGTCAGGCTCAGCATCCTGACCCGCAAGACGCTCGGCGGCCTTGAGACCGATCTCGACAGCCGCGTGCTTGGCGCCGAGGGCCACTCGGTCGAGGGGCTGTACGCGGTGGGCGAAGCCGCCGGTTTCGGCGGCGGCGGCATGCATGGCTATGCAGCGCTCGAAGGCACGTTTCTCGGCGGCTGCATCTTTTCCGGCCGCTGCGCCGGACGGGCGGCCGCGCGAGCGGTAGCGTAAGCCATTTGGCGCCCAACGGCGTGCATCAGGCGAAGGGCTGCAAATTGACGTCTTGAATCTTGGAGCTCGCAAGCAAAGCCTCGAGCACCTGCTTCTTGAGAAACAGGCACTGCGAACGGGCAAGTTTCACGATGCCGGGAACTTCGCCTGCCTCGCAGGCAAGAACCAGATCCTTTTGCTGGGCGATGATCAGCTGGGTGAAGTCGCGCGACTTGAACCCGAGGTGGAGAACTCGCGCCGACTGGTCAAGTATCTGGTCCAGCAGATGCGCCAGTCGTAAATTTCCCGAGAGTTCCGCAAGGGCCAGACGAAACGCACGATCGGCCGCAAGGAAGGCAATTTGGCTGCGTAGTGTCTCCGGCTTCAGCACTTTTTTCGCCGCCAGCCTGACATCCTCCAATCCTCGCTCGGTAATGTTCGCTGCAGCCACCCTGAACACTTCCGGTTCGATCAAGCTGCGGACGTCGAAGATCTCGTTGACATCCCGCAGGCTGAGCGTCGCGACGACGTAGCCGCGGCGCGGCTCGCTCCTGACCAGCCCTTCCTGCATCAGGCGGGCCAACGCCGCGCGGATCGTCGCCTTTTTGATCTGGTATCGATCGCCGATCTGCTTCTCGGTTAGAGCTTCGCCGGGGCGCAGCACGCAGGCAATGATGTCGTTCCTCAACTGCTCATATGCCTGTTCCCTGCGAAGGACGTCGGCGGCCGACAGTGCTGTGGCCTCGACCGCGGCCGGTCTTGCCGGTTCGGCTGTCAACTTGGTCATTTTCATATTTTATCCGTCTGGCTGTCCGGTTGACGCTGGCATCAGCATTCAGTAGCGTTGAACATCTCAGACCTGCAATCTGAGCATCTCAGGGAGGACAACTGCTATGCCTGTACTCGCCAACTCGCCTCTCTACGCTGCTGCCAATGATATCGTCAACGCCGCGAAAGGGCCAGATCCCCTCGAAGCGGTAAGGGCGGTCCTGGGTGACTACACCAAGCGTTTTCACTCCTCGGGGACACTCGCTCATGAAGAAGACGACGACGAGGTGCTTCTGCATGCGAGCCCGAATCTGACGATCTATCACATCACGTTGTCGCCCGGCCTGCAGTACCCGCCTCACAACCACCTGATGGATGTCTTGATCGGCATCTACAAGGGTAGCGAAACGAACTTCATCTACCCTGTTGCCGGCAGCGAACTCGATATCCCGGAAAGGCAGGACATCGCCGCACCTGCCGTGGTGCACTTGCCGTCAGATACCGTGCATGCGGTTGCGAACACCGGCAACGCGCGATCGGGTGCGCTGCATGTCTATCTCGGCGATCTCACGCGAACCCACCGGCAGCTGTGGAGCCCGGAAAGCAACCAGGCCGAGCCGTTTGACAATGATCGCTACCTGGCCGGCGCACGGCCCATTCAGCAGTCCGGGGACGAATGAACGCAGGAGCGTCGCGGGCGGCGAAGTCGGCCGTGATCAGCGGACCCGTCGGAATCGCGTCACACTTGTCACTCTCGCCAATCCGCTATCGCCCCTATCCT
The DNA here is from genome assembly GCF_040320985.1 of Mesorhizobium sp. M0571. Taxonomy (NCBI): domain Bacteria; kingdom Pseudomonadati; phylum Pseudomonadota; class Alphaproteobacteria; order Hyphomicrobiales; family Phyllobacteriaceae; genus Mesorhizobium; species Mesorhizobium sp. M0571. Next base: position 296,251 of record NZ_JAMYQT010000003.1, on the reverse strand, counting down.
AGCTCATGACCAATCAGCAACACGTCGCGCCGGTGCGGCGACAGACCAGCAAGGGAGAAGCATAATGACGGCACATCAGAATGGCACAGGCGAGCAGGCCACGCGGCTCGCGATGAAGACACCACCGGTCGTTTCGCCTGACGCATGGGAGGCCGCGCGCCAGCAGCTGCTCGTGAAAGAGAAGACCGTGACCCGGGCTCGCGACGCACTGGCCGCCGAGCGCCGGCGGATGCCGTGGATGGCGGTGGAGAAGCCCTATACGTTCGAAGGGCCTGATGGAAAGGTGAGCCTGCTCGACCTGTTCGAGGGCCGCCGTCAGCTGGTCGTCTACCGCGCCTTCTTCGAACCCGGCGTATTCGGCTGGCCCGATCACGCCTGCCGCGGCTGTTCGCTGGGGGCAGACCAGGTCGGCAACCTTGCCCATCTGAACGCCCGCGACACCACCTTAGCCTACGCCTCGCGCGCACCGCAGGCGGACATTGCGCGGCTGAAGGCGCGGATGGACTGGAAGATGCCCTGGTACACCATCACCGACAGCTTCGATGCCGACTTCGGCGTTGACGAGTGGCACGGCCACAACGTGTTCATCCGCGACGGCGACCGCGTGTTTCGCACCTACTTCATCAACAACCGCGGCGACGAGGCGATGGGGACCGTATGGAGCTACCTCGACCTGACGCCGCTAGGCCGCCAGGAGGTCTGGGAGGATTCGCCCGAAGGCTATCCCCAGACGCCGACGTACAAGTGGTGGAACTGGCATGACAACTACGGCGCCGAAGCCGCCCCCGACAAAAAGTGGGTCGAGGTGTCTGACGCCGGAGAGGCCGCGTTCCGGAACCGCACTGAATAGAACATCTTTGGCGTCGCAGAAATGCGGCTAAGACAAGTGGATGGAGCGGGATGGCCAGTTCAATTCGAACGCATCCCGCTCACTACTCCAGGACAAAAACATGAGCGAGATTCATGCAAGCGGATCCGCCGGCAATGCGATCCAGGATGAGAACGCAAGCCCGGCCGCCCTTGGCGCAGCCGACTGGCTGTCCTTCGCGGCCGCGCCGACCTTCGCAACCATGGCGTTGCTGACGCTTCTCGGCGGAGCGCCGGACATGATCTGCTCTGCCGCGCAAGATGCTTCACCGCTGGGCGGCATGGTCCCGATGTACCTGCTGATGAGCGCCTTTCATTTAGGACCTTGGCTGAAGCGGGTTTCCAGCCGGCGACGCGGCCGCGAGTAGAGCTATACCGGCGGATAAAGCCCCATTGAGGCGAGGAGAACATCCCTCACCAGATCCATTCGCGCTTCCCCAGAACCGCCACTGCATCGACAATCCGGGTGAAGCTCGAGCGGGCGCGGCCGACCGTGTGTCTGGCGCGCAAATAGCCATGCACCAGCCCCGGCTCCTCGAGCCACCAGGCGCGTCCGCCTGCTGCAACGATGCGGTCGCGATAGGCTTCGCCGTCGGACGACAGCGGGTCGCATTCTGCGGTGATCACGACGGTAGGCGGCAGATTGGCAAAGTCGGCGTCGGCGAGCGGCGACAAAGTGAGATCGCCGGTTCGGTCCTCGCCGCCGGTCCTGATGTCGTTGTAGAAAGCGAGATCGCGTGCCGTCAGCATCGGCGCTTCGGCGTGGGTGACGTAGGAACCCGTGGAGCTGTCGCCGCCAAGGCCGGGATAGACCAGAATCTGGCCGATCGGCTTGCGCGCATGGCCGCGCGTCGCATGGCTGACAGAGGCGGCGAGATTGCCGCCGGCACTGTCGCCGCAGAGCAGGATAGGACGCTTGTAAGTGGTCGACGCCCATTCGAAGGCGCTGACGGCATCGTCGAAGGCGGCGGGGTGAAGGTGTTCCGGTGCCAGCCTGTAGTCGACCGAAACGACCTCGTAGCCGGTCCGGGCGCAAAGCTCGGCGCAGAGGTCGTCATGGCTGTCGAGCCCGCCGAGGATAAAGCCGCCGCCATGGAAATACAGCACCATCGCTGCTGCGTCCGGCGCCGGGGTGCGATAGATTCGGATCGGAACCTGGTACGACGGTGTGGCAATGGCGGTGGTTTCCGCAGTGACGCCTTGGGGATAGCCGGCAGAGAACTCACGGCACATGCGGTCGTAGATTTCGCGCTGCTGATCGATTGTGTAGTCGATCGTATCCGGCGGGTAGTAGGAATTGGTCCGCACGATGAAGGCCCAGGTCTCGGCGTCGATCAGCTTTTTGTAGTCGGTCATGGGCGCGTTGCTTTCTTGTTCAACGATGCCCCCTCATCCGGCCGCTTCGCGGCCACCTTCTCCCCGAGGGGAGAAGAGGCCTGGCGGCGCCGTTGGCGACCTCCTCTCCCCTCGGGGAGAGGGTGGCCGTAGCGAAGCGGAGGTCGGGTGAGGGGGGAACTACTTCCCCTTCCACACCGGGTCGCGCTTTTCGGCAAAGGCGCGAAAGCCCTCGAGATTGTCCTCCGAGCCGTAGAGTGCGTCAACCGCCGGTAATTGGCGGCGCGTCACCCTGTTCATCGCGTCCTGGAACGTGAGCGATTCGGCCACCCGCGCCGTCTCCTTGATGGCGGCAAAGACCAGCGGCGGGCCGCCGGCGAGCAGCCGGGCGATCTCCCAGACGCGGTCCTCGAGTCTGTTCTTGGGCAGCACCTCGTTGACCAGACCCCAGCGATGCGCTTCTGCGACATCCATCCAGCGGCCGGTGAGCAAAAGGTCCATGGCGACGTGATAGGGGATGCGCTTCGGCAGCTTGATCGTTGCCGCATCGGCCAGCGTGCCGGCGCGGATTTCGGGCAGCGCGAAAGAGGAGTGATCCGATGCATAAATGAGGTCGCAGGACAGCGCCAGCTCGAAGCCGCCGCCGACCGCCATGCCGTTGACGCAGGCGATCACCGGCTTGTTGAGGTCGCGCAATTCCTGCAACCCGCCGAACCCGCCGACGCCATAGTCGCCGTCGACCGCATCGCCGCCGGCCGCTGCCTTCAGGTCCCAGCCGGCGCAGAAGAACTTGTCGCCGGCAGTCTTGACGATGGCGACCCGCAGATCCGGATCGTCGCGGAACGCCTTGAATGTCTCGCCCATCAGGCGCGACGTCTTCAGGTCGATGGCATTGGCCTTGGGCCGGTCGAGCGTGACTTCGAGGATAGTGCCCTCGCGGCGGGTTGAAATGACGTCAGACATTCTTTTTCTCTCCCAGCACCAGCAGCGCGTCGGCGATCCAGGCGCCCTTGTCCTCGGTGCAGACGATCAGCGGGTTGATGTCGAGCTCCTCGATCTCGCCGGCATTTTGCTGCACGAAAGCGGCAATGCCTGCGATCGCATTGATGGCCGCCACAATGTCGGCTCTCGGCCGGCCGCGATAGCCTTCGAGCAGCGGGAACAGTTTGAGCCCGCGCAATGCGGCCTCGATGTCGTCGCGCGTCGCCGGCAGCATCAGCGTGACGCTGTCGCGCAACAGCTCGACCAGCACGCCACCGGTGCCGAGCGTCATCACCGCGCCGAACATCGGGTCGCGGGTGAAGCCGACGAGCAGTTCGGCGACGCCGTCGCGCACCATGCGCTCGACATAAAGACCGGTACCGAGCGGGCCGAGATCATGGGCGGCGGTGCTGACGGATTCGGCATCCCTGAGGTTGAGCCGCACCGCGCCAAGTTCGGATTTGTGGGTGACACCCAACGCCTTCAGTGCCACCGGGAAGCCGAGCGCCATCGAGGAGATCACCGCCTCGACCGCATTGCCGGCGCGCTCGCCCTTCGGCACCGGAAGCCCAGCCTCGATGAGCCGCGCTTTCGCCTCGGCCTCATCAGGCGTGACATGGTCGCCGGCCGGCGCGCCGGAAGCCGAAGTGTCGATCGGCTGCGCCTGCGGCTCGCGCCATGCCCAGCCGGTAAAGGCTGCCGCCTGGGCGGCGTCCATTGCCTCGGATATGCCGAACAGCGGCACCATGCCTCGCGCCATCAGCCCGGCAGTGTATTCCTCGGGCAGGTTCTCAGGCAGCGACGACACGATCGCGCCTTGCGCGCTGTTGGTCTTCAGCGCCGATTCGAAGGCGCGCAGCGTCGCCCACCAGTCGGTGTCGGAACAGCGGTCGGGGCGTGGAAAGTCGAGCACCAGCATGTTGAGGTCGAAGCCGCCCGACACCATGGCGGTGAAGGTGGCGGTCATCGCCGGCTCGTTGTTCCAGATGAAGGTGTGGTAGTCGAGCGGGTTGGCCACCGCGACCAGCGGCCCGAGCGTCGATTTGACCTGCGTGCGGTGCTCGGGGGTGAGTGGCGGAAATCTCACCCAGCGGCCTTCTGCGCTGTCGGCCATGACCGACGCCTCGCCGCCCGAACAGCTCATCGACGACAGCCGGTAGCCGGGCAGGGGACCGGTGACGTGCAGTAGCTTGAGCGCCTCGATGAAGGCGGGAATCGAATCGATCCGGGCGATGCCGAGCCGCTTCAGGAAGGCGCCAGACGCCGCGTCGGAGCCGGCCAGCGACGCGGTATGCGAAACGGTCGCTTGCCGCGCCTGCTCGGAGCGGCCGACCTTCATGGCGATGATAGGCTTCTTCAGCTCGCGCGCCCGTGCCGCCAGCCTTTCGAAGCCGGCTACCGAATCGAAGGCCTCGATATGCAGGCCGAGCGCGGTGACGCGGTCGTCCTCGATCAGGCCGAGCGCCATTTCGGAAAGCCCGGTCTGCGCCTGGTTGCCGGCGGTCATCAGAAAGGCGATCGGCAGGCCGCGCCTCTGCATCGTCATGTTGATGGCGATGTTCGATGACTGGGTGATGATGGCAACGCCGCGGCCGCCCTCGGCGAGCCTGATGCCGCCATGCTGGTCGGGCCACAAAAGCGCGCCGTCGGCGTAATTGATCAGGCCGTAGCAGTTCGGCCCGATGATCGGCATCCGGCCGGCCGCGGCGACCAGCTCGGCCTGCAGCCGCTCACCATCCTCGTCATAGGCCTCGGTTTCGAGGAAGCCGGCGGCAAAGCAGACGGCGCCGCCGGCGCCTCGCTCGGCCAGTGCCTTGACCACTTCGATGGTCAAATGCCGGTTGACGCCGACAAAAGCGGCGTCCGGCGCACCGGGCAGATCGGCCACCGAGCGATAGGCCTTGCGGCCGGCGACCTCATCCTTGGTAGGGTGCACCGGCCAGATCTCGCCGGCAAAGCCCATTTTGATCGATTGTGCGACGACGGCAGCAGCCTGCGCGCCACCGAAGACGGCGATCGATTTGGGCCGCAGAAGACGTTCAAGTCTATGCATTGTCATCTTTTCGTCTGAGCATGATCTTTTTCCGGATTCCACTTTTTGGGATCAGGCTTTAGGCCCCGAACGGGCGCAGCAGCGCCCGCGAGATGATGTGGCGCTGGATTTCCGAAGTGCCCTCCCAGATGCGCTCGACGCGGGCATCGCGCCAGATGCGCTCCAGCGGGAGGTCGTCCATCAGCCCCATGCCGCCATGGATCTGAATCGCCTCGTCGGCGACAAAGGCAAGCATTTCGGTGGCCTTCAGCTTGGCCATGGCCATGTCCTGATCGGTGACGGTGCCCTGATCGTACTTCCAGCCGGCTTCGAACACCATCAGGTCGGCGGCTTTCAGCTCGGTCGCCATGTCGGCGAGCTTGAACGACACGCCCTGGAACTTGCCGATCGGCTGGCCGAATTGCTGGCGCTGCGCGGCGTATTCGACGGCGTGGCCAAGCGCCCGCTCGGCGCGGCCGAGGCAGGTGGCGCCGACCTGCAGGCGCGTCGCGCCGAGCCATGAGTTGGCGACGTCGAAGCCCTTGTGAACCTCGCCGAGCACCTGACCTGCCGGCAGCCGGCAATCGTCGAATTCGAGGATGGCATTGGTGTAGCCGCGATGCGAGACATTGCGGTAGCCATCACGCACCGTGAAACCCTTGGTGCCCTTGTCGACAAAGAAGGCGGTGATCTTCTTGCGCTTGCCGCGCGGCGACTCCTCTTCGCCCGAGGCCATGAAGACGATGGCGAAATCGGCAAGGTCGGCATGGCTGATGAAGTGCTTGGTGCCGTTCAGCACCCAGTCGTCGCCGTCCTGCACGGCGGTTGCCTTCATGCCGCGCAAATCGGAGCCGGCACCCGGCTCGGTCATCGCCAGGCAATCCCATTTTTCGCCGCGAATGCAGGGAAACAGATACTTTTCGCGCTGCTCCGGCGTGCCGGCAAGAAGGATGTTGGAAGGCCGCGCCACGCAGGTCCAATGCAGCGCGTAATTGGCGCGGCCGAGTTCCTTTTCGTAAAGCAGCCAGGTCACCGTATCGAGCCCGGCGCCGCCGACTTCCGCCGGCATGTTGGCGGCATAGAGCCCGGCTTCGATCGCCTTGGCCTTGATCTCCTCGATCAGCTCGCGGCGCAGCACGCCGGTACGCTCGACCTCGCGCTCATGCGGGTAGAGCTCGTTCTCGACGAAGGCGCGCGTCGTCTCGATGATGAGCTTCTGTTCCTCCGAAAGACCAAAATCCATGGTCTCAGCCTTTCTTCTTTTTCTTCGGCATTTCAGCTTTGGCCTTCACCGGCTTGCTCGCCTTGGCCTTTGCGGCCGCCTTGGAGGCGGTGGGCTTCTTCGCCGCAAGCTTGGCCAGCTGCTTGGTATAGTCCTTGTGCAAGGCACCGGCGCCCCAGCCCTTGCCTTTGTTCTGCTTCGACAGCGCCTCCATGATGGCGACCAGATTGTCGTCGCGGATCTTTTCGAGCTCGCGGATCGACAGACCGTGCGCCTGGTCGTCGGACTGCGTGGCGATCAGCTCGACCAGTTCGTCATTGAACTCCGGCACATCCATCAGCTTGGTCCATGGCCATTTCAGGCACGGGCCGAACTGCGCCATGAAGTGGCGCATGCCGGCCTCGCCGCCGGCGACGCGATAGACCTGGAACATGCCCATCTGCGCCCAGCGCAGGCCGAAGCCATAGCGCATGATGTCGTCGAGCTCCTCGACTGTGCAGATGCCGTCCTTGACCAGCCAAAGCGCCTCGCGCCATGCGGCTTCGAGAAGGCGGTCGCCGACGAAGGCTTCGATCTCCTTGCGGATCACCACCGGCTTCATGCCGATCGAGGCATACATCTCCTTGGCGACTTCGATCGCCTCGGGAAAGGTCTGTTCGCCGCCGACAATCTCGACCAGCGGCAGCAGGTAGACCGGATTGAATGGATGGCCGACGACCAGCCGCTCTGGGTGCTTCTTCATCGCCACCTGCATGTCGGTCGGCTTGATGCCGGAAGTCGAGGAGCCGACAATGGCGTTAGCCGGCGCATAAAGGTCGATCTCGGCCAGCACGCGGTGCTTGAGGTCGAGCCGCTCCGGAACGCTTTCCTGGACGAAATCGGCGTCGGCGACAGCGTCGGCGATGGTCTTGGCGAAGGTCAGTCTGCCTTCTTTTGGCAGGCCGTCGGGCAGCATCTGCTTATAGGCGCGGCGCGCGCCTTTCATCACCTCGCCGACCTTGCGCGAGGCTTCGGGGTCCGGATCGAAGATCGACACGTCGATGCCGTTCAACAGCAGCCGCGCCACCCAGCCGGCGCCGATCACGCCGCCGCCGATGGCGGCCGCTTTGTTGATGATGCTCATGCGGAGGCTCCGGTTCTTGTTCTGGCGGTTGCGGGATTGACGGAGGGCCGGAAGGCGGACTCCCCGCCATCGCCGGCCTTCATGGTTGTGAATTTCACGGTGGTCATCGGCGGCTCCTCCCAACCGATTTCCCTGCTCAAAGCGGTGCGCGCTTCGTCAGGTTCAGCTTCTTGCGCACTTCGTCCGGGCCGATGACCCTGGCGCCCATATTCGACACGATGCTGACCGCCCGCTCGACCAGCTGCGCATTGGTCGCCAGCACGCCTTTGTCGAGCCAGAGATTGTCCTCCAGCCCGACGCGGACATTGCCGCCGGCCAGCACCGCAGCCGCGACATAGGCCATCTGGTTGCGGCCGATGGCAAAGGCCGACCAGTTCCAGGTCGGCGGCACATTGTTGACCATCGCCATGAAGGTATTGAGGTCGTCCGGCGCCCCCCACGGTACGCCCATGCACAATTGCACCAATGCGTCCGGCTTCAGCACTTCTTCCTCGACCAATTGCTTGGCGAACCACAGATGCCCGGTGTCGAAGGCCTCGATCTCCGGCTTGACGCCGAGCGCCGTCATCATGCCACCCATGGCGCGCAGCATGCCGGGTGTGTTGGTCATCACATAATCGGCTTCGGCGAAGTTCATGGTGCCGCAGTCGAGCGTGCAGATTTCCGGCAGGCACTGGCGCACATGTTCCACGCGGTCGGTCGCGCCGCCCATATCGGTGCCTTTTTCGTTCAGCGGCAGCGGGTTCTCCGGCGAGCCGAACACCATGTCGCCGCCCATGCCGGCAGTCAGGTTCAGCACCACGTCGACATCCGCCGCGCGGATGCGCTCGGTTACCTCGCGATAGAGATGCACGTCGCGGCGCGGCTTGCCGGTCTTGGGATCGCGCACGTGGCAGTGCACGATCGCCGCACCTGCCTTTGCCGCCTCGATGGCCGAATCGGCGATCTGCTTGGGCGAGCGCGGCACATGCGGGCTGCGGTCCTGCGAACTGCCGGACCCGGTCACGGCACAGGTAATGAAAACCTCACGGTTCATCGCTAACGGCATCGGACTCTCTCCCAATAGAACGTAGGGCAAGAATGCCTGACTTGCCGGAAACTGTTTTGCGTTTTACGAAGATCATGTGATCAAAAACGAAAAACCGACGATCTTTCGTGCCGAACGTTTGCCGCTCAAGGTGACGCTGCTGGTGTTCTCCGGCTCGTCGATCATGTGCGTCGCGTCGGCCATCGATCCGTTGCGCGCCGCTAACCGCGTCGCCGGCGAGACCCTGTTCGATTTCAGGCTGGTCTCGGTGACGGGCGAAGCGCCGGTCACCACATGCGGCCTGCCGGTGGCGGTCAGCGGCCGCTTCGATGCGGCTGAGACAACCGACATGCTGGTCGTCGTCGCCGGCTTCGGCACGCAGAACTATGCCACGTCAGCCTTGCTGTCGGGACTGCGCCGTGCGGCGCGCGCGGCACGCGCCTGCGGCGGCGTCGAGGCCGGCACATGGCTGGTGGCGCGCGCCGGCCTGCTCGAAGGCCGCAGCGCCACCACCCACTGGGAGGACATGGAGGATTTTTCGTCGGCCTTTCCCGGTGTCGACGTGCGCCCCGATCGCTACGTCATCGACGGGCCTGTGTTCACCTCCGGCGGCGCCTCGCCGACCTTCGACCTGATGCTGCATCTGATCCGCACGCGGCTCGGCATGGCCGTGGCGCTCGATGTCGCGAGCGTCTTCATCTACGACCAGGCGCGCGCCGCGACCGACGCGCAGCCGCTGGTCTCGCTCGGCCGCCTTGACGGCTACGATCCGCGGTTGGCGCAAGCCATCCGGCTGATGGAAGCGCATGTCGACCAGCCGCTGACCATCGCCGCCGTGGCAAAGCGGGCCGGGGTGACGGCACGGACGCTGGAAAGCATCTTTCGCAAGTCGATCGGCGAAACGCCCGGCGCCTATTACCTCAGGCTGCGCCTCGGCGCCGCGCGCCGGCTGGTCGTCGATACGCGCATCGCCATGGCGGACATTGCCGGGCGAACGGGGTTTTCGTCCGCCGCGGCATTTTCCAGAGCGTTTTCAAGAGCGTTCGGCGAAGCGCCGGTCAGGCTGCGTCGAGGATAATGCATGTCGCCCAAAAGTGCGTAGCGGTTTTGGGATAACGACATGCATAGACAAAGGTGGATCAGGCAGCGTCCTGGCGGTCGCTGTTGCCGTCGATCTGCGAGCGCATTTGCCTCGCAAGATGGGTCTCAAAGCGGCTGGCGACCGCGCGATCCCATTCGTTCGCACTCCGCGCACCATGCTTCGGGTGCGGCAGCGCCATCAGCCGGTCGATGATCGATCCGGCTTCGCCAGATGAGAGCAGGGCGTCGATTTCGCGTTCGTGCTGCATATCGTTTCGCCTCCTTCTTCTGTTCCCGCCACGAACCACACTATACGAGATTCGTGACGGCTGTTTGAAGGCAAGAGCGAGGCGATTGAGGGGCGATGCTGGGCAAAGTTTTGTCCGCCGCCGCCCATCTTGGGCACGATCTTTCCGGCAAGTCAGGCGGTGCTTCAGCCAAGCCGCGTGGACAGTTCGACGTCCTCCCCGAACGGCGTGGACATGTAGCCACTCCCGGTCGAGCGCACCCGCTCGAGGTATTCTGGGCAAAGATCGGCGTTATCGGCAACGACGAAGGCGCCTGGCCTGAGGCGGCTTTCAACCAGTCTCAAGATCTCGGGATAGAGCGCTTTGGCGCCGTCGAGCAGAAGCAGGTCGACCGTTTCGGGAAGATCGACGCTAAGCGTCTGCAGGGCGTCCCCCTCTCGGATCTCCACCAGGTCGATGAGATCGCCAGCTGTCAGATTGTTCCGCGCGCGCGCCACCTTGGATGGCTCGAACTCGCTGGTGATCAGGCGGCCGCCGCCATTGTCCCGCAAGGCTGCGGCGAGATGCAGGGTCGAGATGCCGAACGAGGTTCCAAATTCGACGATCGTACGTGCGCCGCTGCTTCGTGCCAGCATGTAGAGCAGCGTGCCCGTCTCTCGCGAAACGGGAAGCCAGAGATCCTTTAGCTGCCCATAGAAATCGAGGTATTCGGTCTTGCTCCGAACCAGGCGCATCCGCTCTTCGGCGGAGAGCTCCGCCACCGCAGGGCTCGTTGCCGCAGCGGCTTCCTCGAACAGGCGATCCAGCAGGGGCGCGAGCGGCGTTGTCGTCAGTGTAGTCATATCGGTCTCCAGTCAGAATTGAATGCGTTCTTGCGCGGCGCTCAAAATACGACTAATCATTCGCGTTTGCTAATCGCATTGGCACGCCCCTCCATGAGCGATCACCGAAGTCCCCGGATTTCCTCGCGAAAACAGCCCAAGCAGGCCCGCTCGGCGGAGCTCGTCGCTGCGATTTTGGAGGCTGCTGTTCAGGTTTTGGCGAGGGAAGGCGCGCAGCGCTTCACCACGGCGCGGGTGGCCGAGAAGGCCGGTATCAGCATCGGATCGCTGTATCAGTATTTTCCGAACAAGGCGGCGATCCTGTTCCGGCTCCAGAGCGACGAATGGCGGCAGACGACCGAGCTGCTGCGCCTCATCCTCGAGGATATTAGGAAACCGCCGCTCGAGCGGCTGCGCGCCCTTGTCCGCACCTTCCTCCGCTCGGAGTGTGACGAGGCCGCGGTACGTGTGGCGCTCGACGACGCCGCACCCCTTTACCGCGACGCGCCTGAGGCGCAGGCGGCAAGGGCGTCCGGAGACCGCATCATCCGGGTCTTCATGGAGGAGGCGCTGCCCAAGGCCTCGGAAGTGACTCGCGAATTGGCCGGCGACCTGGTCATGACGACGCTCAGCACGGTCGGGAAGCAGTTCTCGGAGGCACCTCGAACCGCCACGGAGATCGAAGCCTACGCCGACGCCATGGCCGACATGTTCTGCGCCTACCTGAGAGGCCTCGATCACGGCCAGGACAAGCGCTAGACCCGGTCAGCGGACAGGCCGCGCGCATTCGCACGGGGCAAACCTTGTCGTCGGTCTCAGCCCTGCTGAAAGCCGTCTTTAGCCAGCGGCCGCTGAACAATGCGGCCGTGAAAACGGTACGCCTTAGACGTATCGATTGACGATATTTTCGAGCAGTTCCTGGCGGCCGGACCTGGGCTGCGGCTCGATCTCCTCCTTGATGACGCGCTCAGCGATCTCCTCCAGCGTACGCTTGCCGGCAAGCATCGCCTTGGCCTCGGCCGAATTCCAGCCGGCATAGCGCTCGGCGAGCGGGGCGGACAGCGCCTTGTCCTCAATCATGCGTGCCGCTGCCTTGAGGCCTCGAGCGCAGCAATCCATGCCGCCGATGTGCCCAATCAGCAGATCCTGCGGATCGAGCGACTGGCGCCTGAGCTTGGCGTCGAAATTGGTGCCGCCGGTCTTGAAGCCGCCAGCCTGCAGCACGTGATAGTAGGCCAGTGCCATTTCCGGTACATTGTTGGGGAACTGGTCGGTGTCCCAGCCCGACTGGTAGTCGTTGCGGTTCATGTCGATCGAGCCGAAGACGCCCAGCGCGTTGGCGAGTGCCAATTCATGCTCGAACGAATGGCCGGCCAGGATCGCATGGCCCTGCTCGATGTTGAGCTTCACCTCATTCTCCAGTCCGAAACGCTTGAGGAAGCCATAGACGGTGGCGACGTCGTAATCGTACTGGTGCTTGGTCGGCTCTTGCGGCTTCGGCTCAATCAGGATGGTGCCTTCGAAGCCGATCCTGTGCTTGTAGTCGACGACCAGATTGAGGAAGCGGCCTGCCTGCTCCTGCTCGCGGGCAAGGTCGGTGTTGAGCAGCGTCTCATAGCCCTCGCGGCCGCCCCACAGCACGTAGTTCTCGCCGTTCAGCCGCTTGGTGACGTCGATGCAGTGTTTCACCGTCGCCGCCGAATAGGCAAAGACGTCCGGATCGGGATTGGTGGCGGCGCCCGACATGAAGCGGCGGTTGGAGAACAGGTTCGCAGTCCCCCACAACAGCTTGACGCCGGTCTGCTTCATCTTTCCGGCAAAATAATCGGCGATCTCGTCGAGCCGCGCCGCACTTTCGGAAAAGTCGCGGCCCTCCGGCCGCACATCGGCATCGTGGAAGCAGAAATAAGGCGCACCCAGCAGCGAAAACATCTCGAAGGCGACGTCGGCCTTGAGCTTGGCCAGCTCCATCGTGTCGGTACCGCCGGCCTTGGGGAACCATGGCCGGTCGAACGTCTGGCCGCCGAACGGATCGCCGCCCGGCCAGGCAAAGGAATGCCAATAGGCGACGGCAAAGCGCAGATGGTCTTCCAGCCGCTTGCCGACGACAATCTCGTCGGGATTGTAGAACCGGTAGGCCAGCGGATTGGTCGAATCCGGTCCCTCATATTTGATCTGTTGGATGTCGCCGAAAAAACCGCTGGTCATGTTCTCTTCCTCTCGCATGGTTCTGCCTGATTACCTCAGGCGTAATTGGTTTCGCGCTTACGCTGGTCGAAAAGGCTCGTGTCAAAGCCACCCAACGAAGGAGACAGACCATGACCGACCTCAACACCATTGCCGAAAACTACATCACCGCCTGGAACGAGAGCGACGCCGCGCGCATGCAAGCCTTGCTCAAGGCGACCTTCACCGAAGACGTCAGCTACCGCGATCCGATCATGCAGGGCGACGGCCATGACGGCATTGCCGCGCTGATCGACGGCGTGCAGCAGCGCTTTGCCGGCTTTAGGTTCTCGCTGAAAGGCAAGCCGGACGGCTTCGCCGATACCATCCGCTTTTCGTGGAATCTTGGGCCGGACGGCATCGAATCCGTCATCGAAGGCACGGATATCGGCGTCATCGAAAATGGCCGGCTGAAAAGCGTCACCGGCTTTCTCGACAAAGTGCCGGCATAGTGAGGCCTTCTCGGCAGGCCGCGGCGAGGGCGGGAAACCGTTCACGCCGTGGCGCCTCTGATCGCCGGATAAAGCTGGCGATAGCGCTGATAGGCTTGCGCATAGGCGTCGCCGAGGGCGGCGACCGGCTCGACCGTGGCGTCGGTCGCCGGCGCCGCGCAGACGGCGCGCGGATCGGCACCGGTCGCCGCGATCAGGCCAAGTCGGGCCGCGCCAAAGGCAGCGCCGAAATCGCCGTCGGCTGGAATATCGACGGGCAGGCCAAGCGCCGTGGCGATTGCCTTCAGCCAATAGTGCGAGCGCGAGCCGCCGCCGATCGCCGTCACCCGGGTCAGCGTCGTGCCGGCTTTGGCCAGTGCTTCCAGACTGTCGCGGAAAGCGAAAGCGACGCCTTCGAGCACGGCCTGGGTCAGTGCCGCGCGGCCGGATTCATGGGCAAGCCCGGTAAACGCGCCACGAATGACGGAATCATTGTGAGGCGTCCGCTCGCCTGAGAGATAGGGCAGGAAGGAGACGCCGGTCGGCGCCTGCAGCGCGTTGCCGAGTTCGGTGGTCAGCTCGCCGGCGCCTTTGCCCGCGATTCCCGACAGCCAGTTCAGCGAATCGGTCGCCGACAGAATGACGCCCATCTGGTGCCAGGTACCGGGCAGCGCATGACAGAATGTGTGTACGGCGCTTTCCGGGTTGGGCAGATAGGACGCGTTGGCGGCAAAAAGCACGCCGGACGTGCCGAGGGAAACGAAGGCCTGGCCGGCGCCGACCGTGCCCATGCCGCAGGCCGAGGCCGCGTTGTCGCCGGCGCCGCCGGCGATCGGGATGCCTGATAGCATGCCCCATTTCGCAGCCAGTTCGCTGCGCAAGGCACCGGCCTTTGCCGTGCCTTCGACCAATGACGGCATCTGCCTTTCGTCGAGCGAGGTGGCGGCGAGCAGTTCGGCAGACCAGGCTCGTTTGCCGACATCGAGCCACGACGTGCCAGCCGAATCCGACATTTCCGAAATGTGCTCGCCGGAGAGCCAGAGCCGCAAAAAGTCCTTCGGCAGCAGGACCTTTGCCACTTTGGCGAAAACATCCGGTTCGTTGTTCTTGACCCAGGCGAGCTTTGGCGCGGTAAAGCCGGGAAAGACGATGTTGCCGGTCAGCTTGCGAAAACGGGGGTCGGCATCGAGTGCGGCAGCCTCGGCGTGGCTGCGTGTGTCGTTCCACAGGATGCAAGGGCGCAGCACCTGGTCGCCGGCATCGAGCAGAGTGGCGCCATGCATATGGCCGGAGAGGCCGATGCCTTTGACCGCCGCGAGCTCCTTCGTATGCGTGGACCGCAGTTCGGCGATCGCCGCTTCGCAGGCCCGGATCCAGTCTGCGGGATTCTGCTCCGACCAGCCGGGATGCGGGCGCGACACATCGAGCGGCGCATGGCCGGAACCGACGATGCTCTGCCTGGCATCGATCAGCAGCGCCTTGACGCCCGACGTGCCGAGATCGAGGCCGAGATACATGTTTCCTCCCACGTCCGTCATGCCTGGCGGCGACGGTCTTTTCCTTGCTCCCCGGCCCTGTCCTGCGACACGGTGGCGAAGATATCCCGGCAATCGTGCCGCCGGAAACGCCCTCCGGTCAACACGCGAAGATTTTTTCGACACTCGAAAAAATCTCGCCGGGGCAGTTTTTAAGGCAAGATTTAGCCTTGGTCAATTCGCCGCGGGATCGGTTGCGCGCCGCAAAAATAGTGCAGACAACGGGCTGTCCGGCCGCGCCAGGGCGCGTTCCGCCGCAAGCGCCCTCGCCAGCGCGCCATCGCCCGAACGCAATGTCGCCTCGACCAGCGTCAGGTCGATGACGTCGCGTTGTGCATGGCTGCCGCCGAAGCGATGGGCGATTGCCCGGATCGGCCGGATCAGGCGTATCGTCTCGGCATAATTGCCTTCGCCGAACGCCTTGATGGCGAGCGTCAAGGGATGGCCGACATCCCTGGTGAAACCCACGTTGTCGTCTTTGCCGCGCATCGCCTCGCGCTGCGCGTCGAGCAAGTTGCGGGCCGGCGCTTCGAGGCCGGCGCCGACAAACGCCATCATCGCGTGGGCGTCGTTGAAGGCATAGTTGCCGGCGCTGGCCTTGGGCACCCAATTGGCGGCGAGCGCCGTCCAGCGATCGCCGACGTCGACGCCGCCGAGATGCAGCCGCCACAGGATCGCCGAGGCATCGACCATGTTGAGCGCCAGCGTCGAGCGCTCGCCATAGATCGGCCCGTCATAGAGCGCCAGCACCTCGTCGGTCTCGCCGAGATCATAGTGGAACAGTGCCAGGTGCCACCAATTGTGGACTTGCAGGAAGCTTTCCCGCGTCCACGCTTCGGGATTGGCGCGCATCCACAATATGCCGTCCTTCTGCCGGCTCTGCATCTCCATGACATGGGCGACGGCGTGCTGGGCCCAGCCGTCGCGCGGCTCGAGATCGACCGCCGTGCGGCCAAGCTTTTCGGCGCGCGCATAGTCGCCCATTTCCTCCAGCCCGAAGGCCTGCATGCCGAGTATGGCATGGTAGCCCGGCATGCCGCTCTGCCAAGACGGCAGTGCACGGCCGATGCGGTCGCGCAGCATACGGGCGTTGCCGGTGAAGAAGTCGATCTGGTGGCCGGTCTGCAGCGCCAGCGCATCGAGCGGGAACTCGATGGCGATATCCTCGAGCAGGCGAGCGGCTTCGTGCCAGCGTCCTTCTGCAAGGTGGCCAAGTGCGGCGACATGCGCCTGCTCGCGCGCCGTTGCCGGTAACGGCAGCGCTGCCTCGTGACATGCCTTGGCCACCGCCGTCGCGTCACGCTCGGTGGCGAGGCCGAACAGATAGCCCTTAAACACATGCGCCATGACGAAGCCGGGATCGTCGGCGATTGCCCGGTCAACGGAACTGACAGGATCGCCGATAAAGCACTGCAATTCGCGCACAGCCCGGCTGTAGGACGAAAGCCCGGCCTCCGTCGCGCCCGACAGCGTCAGGCCGAATGCGTCCCTTGCTGCCATGCCTTGTCCTCAGTTGCCCGATCGCATCGCCACTGTCGCGATGCCGGCGCCGACCAGCAGCGTGCCGCCGGTGCGGTTGAAGATGCGGATCGCCTTCGGATTGCGCACCACGGTGCGCGCCCTTGCGGCGATCAGCGCGTAACCGAAGGCATTGGCGAAGGCGAGCGCCAGGAAGGTCGTCTCAAAAATCAGCATCTGTGTCCAGAAATCCGCATGCCGGTCGAGGAACTGCGGCAGGAAGGCGACGAAGAAGGTGATGCTTTTCGGGTTGAGCGCCGTAACCAGCCAGGCATGCGCCATCATTTTCGCCGACGACACCGCATCGGTGCGCGGTTCGGCCCTGAGCGCACCGCCGGCGCGAAACAGCTTGATGCCGAGATAGATCAGATAGCCGGCGCCGATCACCTTCAGCACGGTGAATACGGTGGCCGACGCAGCCAGCAGCGCGCCGATGCCCAGCATCGACAATGTCATGGCGGTGAAGTCGCCGAGCGCCACGCCGACCGCCATCGGCAGCGCGGTACGCCAGCCCTGGCCGAGCGCATAGGACACCACCAGCAGAATGGTCGGGCCCGGAATGACCAGAAGGACTGCCGAGGCGGCGGCAAAGGCGGCCCAGTTTTCGAAGGACATTTTCTTCTCCTTGAGCTCAAAGATGAGGATAAATCCTTGGCCCGGCGAAGATGTAAAGAGGCAAAATCGAAAAAGCCCTCGTTAACGCCAGGCGGCCAGCCTTCACGCTTTTTCAACCATGATTGGTGAAAATGCCTGCTATTCGGCCGGACCGTGTTTCCCGCCGACAGCGTAGGGTTTGGGTAATATGCGTGAGTTGCCGCAAGGTCTGACGCCGCCGTACAATGGCGACGCAATCGAAACCGAAATACAACTTTCCCGCCGCACGGTGCTGTCCGGCGCCGGCGCGCTGGCACTGCTCGGCATCGCCGGCTGCAGCCAGACGCTGGATTTGCCGTCGCTCCAGCTCGACGACGTCGCCACCGGCTCGATCCGGCCGGTCCGCCCGAGCATCAGCGTCGACAAGAACATCACCAGCCCTGACGTGATGTACGCCGCGCTCACCGACGGCGGCTTCAACGTGCCGGAAGTGCCTTACCTCAAGGTCAAACCGGAATTCCGCCGCCAGATCGTCGTCGATCCGACCGGCGAGCAGCCCGGCACCATTGTCGTTCACTCGCAGGAACGGCTGCTCTATCTGGTGCAGCCCGGCGGCGAGGCGATCCGTTACGGCGTCGGCATCGGCAAGGACGGATTCCGCTGGTCCGGCCGCGCCAACATCCAGTACGGCAAGGAATGGCCGGTCTGGACCCCACCGCCCGAGATGATCGCCCGCAAGCCGGAACTGGTGAAGTGGCAAAGCGGACAGCCGGGCGGCCTCGACAATCCGCTCGGCGCGCGTGCCCTCTACATCTATCAGAACGGCAGCGACACCGGTTATCGCATCCACGGCTCGCCCGAATGGTGGAGCATCGGACAGGCGATGTCGTCGGGCTGCGTGCGCCTGATCAACCAGGACATCATCGACCTCTACAGCCGCGTCTCCAAGAAAAACCCGATCGTCGTCGTCTGAACGGCGGCTTCGCCTTCAGCGATCACTCTGCCGTTGCGCGATGCCGCAAGACAGGCGAATGTGCCTGCGATTTCATCGCCCTGGAGACGTGAACAATGGCCGGAACTTTTGTCATCGCGCAAGGCGGCGGCCCGACCGCCGTCATCAACCAGACTGTGGTGGGTGCTGCGCTCGAAATCCGCAAGCGGCATCCCGGCGCCAAGGTGCTGGGATCCATCCACGGCGTGCGCGGCATTCGTGACGGCAATTACGTCGATCTTTCCGCCATCCCCGAGGACCGTTTGCGGCTGATCGCGGCGACGCCGAGCGCCGCGCTTGGTTCGACGCGCGACAAGCCGGATGCCGCCTACTGCGACCTCATCCTCAACGGCCTGAAGAAAGCCGGTGCCGACGCCTTCATCTATATCGGCGGCAACGACACGTCGGGCACGCAGCAGATCCTGACCGACGCCGCCGGCGGCAAGATCGCCTTCGTGCACGCGCCAAAAACCATCGACAACGATCTCGAGGAGAACGACCATACGCCCGGCTTCATGTCGGCGGCCGAGTTCGTCGCCGGGGCGTTTCTTTCGGTCGATCTCGATTTCCGCGCTTTGCCGGGCATCTATGTCGGCATCGTCATGGGGCGGCATGCCGGTTTCCTGACGGCCGCGTCCGCGGCATGGCAGCTCGATCAGGACAGCGGCCCGCATCTCGTCTACGTGCCGGAGCGGCCGTTCTCGGCGGCCGGCTTCATCGACGACGTGCGCGCCACGCTCGACCGCCACAAGCGCTGCATCGTTGCCGTCTCCGAAGGCGTCAGCACCGCCGACGGCAAGGCGCTGGTCGAAAGCCTGGTGCCGCCGGAAAGGCTGGAGCGCGACCAGCACGGCAACGTCAAGCTGTCGGGCAGCGACCTGCCGGCAGCACTGGAGCACGCGCTCGCCGAAGGATTGCCGGGCAAGCGGGCGCGCGTCGATGCGCTCGGCTACATGCCGCGCGGCTATGTCGGTGCCATCAGCGCGGTGGACGCGCAGGAGGCCTTCGACGCCGGAGCCTTCGCGGTCACGGTGGCCGAAGAGGGCGGCGGTTCGGTGGCGCTGCAATATGACGGCAAGAAAACCGTGCTGAGGAAGGTGCCGCTGAAGGACGTCGCCGGCAAGACGCGCCATATGCCGGATGATTTCATGCTGCCCGATGTCAACCGGCTGTCCGATGCGGGCATGGCCTATCTGAAGCGGCTGGTCCCGCAAAAGTACAAGGTCGGCAAGCCGTTCGTCTGATGCCGGCCTTGACCTGATGGACAACTGGTTCAGCAAAACCATCGTCGACGCCAAGACGACGATGCTGACCGAGCCCTTCGTGCATGATTTCGTGCGTGCCAACATCTGGCATTTGCGCGGCCGCGATGTCGACCTGCTGGTCGACACCGGCATGGGGATCTGCCCGCTGGCGCCGCAGATCGACACGCCGGCCGGCAAGCCGCTGCTCGCCGTCGCCACGCATATCCATCTCGATCATGTCGGTTCGCTGCACGAGTTTCCGTTGCGGGCAGGGCCGCGCCACAGCGCCGCGCAGTTCGACAGCATGGATGAAGCGGTGACCTACGCCTACATGTTCCACGATCTGGAAGGCGCTGTCTCCAAGCTGCCGGCGGAAGGCTGGAAAGCGGCCGATTACAGGATTCCGCCGGCGCCGCTGACCCGGACCCTGGACGAGGGCGATATGGTCGACCTCGGCGACCGGCAGTTCCGCGTGCTGCATCTGCCCGGCCACTCTCCCGATTCGATCGCGCTGTTCGACGAGACTGACGGCCTGTTCTTCGCCGGCGACGCCATCTACGACGCCATGCTGATCGACGACCTGCCGGATTCGGATCGTGCCGCCTACCGCCGGACGATGCAGCGGCTGCTCGAGCTGCCGATCCGCATCGGCCATGGCGGCCATGGACCGAGCTTCGACGGCAGGCGGATGCGCGAGATTGCCACCGCCTATCTCAGCCGGACCGACGGGACAGCGGCATAGCGGCCTCGGCAGTGGCAGTGACGGGGCGGCGCAAATGTGAAGCGATTTGTCTTGGGCAGCTATTTTGTTCTTGCTTTGTGCCGGCAGCTATGCTACTAATTTGGGTATGGTGCTGATTCGCCCCAACGACCCGCCTCCCGAGGCGGGTTTTTGTATTTTCGGGTTTCGGCGGCAACGCCGCAAGGCGGTTGCCAGCCGGAAATCAAATCTTCGTCCAGCCGGAAATTAAATCTTCGTAACCTCATCTGGACACTCCGATCGGCGCCCTAGATGCGGGGCTGTCGATCCGGTCGGCTGCCGTGACAGGCGAGACAGGCAACGCCGACGACCGACGCGCCGATGAATTGTTCCGGTGACGGAACGTTGCGGCGCTCCACCAATCTCTCGCCCGGACAACGGCCATGTCACCAATCCACACCCTTCGCAGACATCGCGTCGCCGCTTTGCTGGGCGCCGCACTGATAGTCAGCCCCTTCGCCCTGTCCTTCGCTCCCAGGCTGAATGATGTCCTGGCGGCAACAGTGACCCCACCTGTCACCGGCATGACGGCGCCCCGCGGCTCGTTCGCTCCGGTCGTGGCGGCCGACAAACCGGCAGTGGTGACCATCACGACGGTCATGAAAGTACAACAGCCGGACATCACGAGCGACGCCTCTCCCTTCGGCGGAAACTCGCCTTTCGACGATTATTTCCGCCGTTTCTTCGGTGACCAGGGACTGCCCGCCCCCAAGACACCGCCGGAACAGGCGCCCCGCACCGAGGCTCTCGGCTCAGGCTTCATCGTCGGCTCCGACGGCATGATCGTCACCAACAATCACGTCGTCGACGGCGCCCAGTCGGTCAAGGTGACGCTCGACGACGGCAGCGAGCTTCCCGCCAAATTGATCGGCCATGACGCCAAGAACGATCTTGCCGTGCTCAAGGTCAACGTCGGCAAGCCCTTGCCGACCGTCAAATGGGGCAGTTCCGACAAACTCATGCCGGGCGATCAGGTGCTCGCCTTCGGCAATCCTTTCGGCCTTGGCACCACGGTCACGGCCGGCATCGTCTCGGCGCGCGGCCGCGACCTGCACAGCGGCCCGTTTGACGACTTCATTCAGATCGACGCGCCGATCAACCGGGCAATTCCGGCGGCCCACTGACGGATGTGAACGGCGATGTCGTCGGCATCAACACCGCGATCTTTTCGCCGAATGGCGGCAGCGTCGGCGTCGGCTTCGCCATCCCCTCCGACCAGGCGCAAAAGGTCGTCGCCAAGCTGATGAAGGGCGGCTCCATCCAGTACGGCTATCTCGGCGTCCAGATTCAGCCGGTGACGCCTGATGTGGCGAGCGCCATCGGCCTCGATCACCCCGCCGGCGTGCTGGTCGCGCAGGTCAGCGACGGATCGCCGGCCGCCAAGGCCGGCCTCGAGACCGGCGATGTCATTACCAGCTTCGCCGGCCAGGAGATAAAGGATCCGAGGGATCTGTCGCGCGCCGTCGCTGACGTTGCGCCTGGCACGAGGGAAGCCCTCAATGTCTGGCGCAAGGGGAAAGGCCTGCAGATCTCCGTCGAGATCGGGCGCAACGAAGACGACACGGCAACGGGATCGGTGACGGGCGATTCAGGTCAGCCGTCGACGGGGCAGGGCCTTCGCGCACCGGCGCTCGGTCTCGGCCTGATGGACGTCACTCCGGATGTGCGCCAGGCAATGAACCTGCCAGAAAACCAGCACGGCGCACTGGTCGAGCGCGTCGACCCGAACAAGGCGGCATCGGCTTCCGGCATCCAGCCCGGCGACATCATCGTCGGCGTCGACCAGACTCCGGTGCGGAGCGCCAGACAGGCAAATCAGGCGATTGTGCAGGCTGCCAAATCCGGCAAGAAATCGGTGCTGCTGCTTGTCGAGCGCGGCGACGCCCAGATGTTTGTCGCCGTCCCCTTCGCCAGTGGTTGAGGCAGGCAGCGCGCCGCCAAGGTCGATGTAGAGTTTTTTGCCGCCAGGCCGGAGCCAAGATTTCAGTTGCCCGCGGGCGCGTCTTCGAGAAAACTGGCAAAGTTCGATTGGACCTTGCGCAAACGGATATTCTCGATGGTTACCCGCGGCTTCTCTTCCGGACGAAAGCCCCCGACGGATACGGATGCACGCATCCCGCCGGGGCAGTATCTCGAGCAAGGGTTCCCGGTCCTGTCGGCCGGCCCGACGCCGCACGTGCGCACCGAGGACTGGTCGTTCACGCTTAAGCACGGGCCGCGGCCGATCAAGAAATGGAACTGGGCCGAGTTCAACGCGCTGCCCTTGACCAAGATGACGCGCGACATCCATTGCGTGACCGCATGGACCAAATTCGACACGGCGTGGCAGGGCGTGCTGGTCGACGACATCCTTGCCGATGCCGGCATTGAGCCGCCGACCGCTTTCACGCTGGCGCTGGGTTTCGACGGCTACACCACTAATGTGCCGACGAAGGATCTCACCGCCGGCAAGGCGATGGTGGCGCTGCTTTACGAGGGCAAGCCGATCACGCCCGACCATGGCGGGCCGGCGCGGCTGCTCGTTCCGCATCTTTATTTCTGGAAATCGGCCAAATGGCTGAACGGATTGCAGTTCACCGAGCGTGACGAGCCGGGTTTCTGGGAGTTGCGAGGCTATCATATCTATGGCGATCCGTGGCGCGAGCAGCGCTACACGAACGATCCATGAGCGATGGACCGGCGGCGCAGTCGCCCTGGCAGACGGTCACCATCACCCGCATCCAAAAGCGCACGCCGCGCGTCACCAGCTTTTTCCTGCAGCCGTCGCGGCCTTTCGCCTATCGTGCCGGACAGCATGTCGACGTCAGGCTGACGGCGCCGGACGGCTATCAGGCGCGCCGCTCCTACTCCATTGCCTCGGCGCCGGAGGGCGGCGAGACCATCGAGCTGGCGATTGAAAAACTCGAGGACGGCGAGGTCTCGCCGTTCTTTCACGAGATCGCGGCGGTGGGCGACGAGGTCGAATTGCGCGGGCCGCTCGGCGGCCATTTCGTCTGGTCCGACAGCGATGGCGGACCGCTCCTGTTGGTTGGCGGCGGGTCGGGCGTGGTGCCGCTGATGGCGATGGTCCGTCACCGGGCGATGCGGAAATCGCTGGTCGCCACCGCCCTGGTGTTTTCCGCGCGGGTCTGGGACGAGGTGATCTTTCGCGACGAGTTGATCGACCTCGCCGAGCGCCGGGATGGCTTCGATCTGGTGCTGACGCTGACGCGCGAGCCGGCCCGCCGACCGTCGGATTATGCGCGGCGGGTCGACACCGCGATGATGGTGCAAGCCATGACCAGGCTGCCCGCGCCGCCGAAGCTCGCCTTCGTCTGCGGCTCGAACGCATTCGTGACGGCCGCCGCCGAGGCGCTGATCGATGCCGGCGTTCCCGCGGCTCTCATCCGCACCGAACGTTACGGGGTCTGACCCGGTTCTGCTTGCCCGTTGCAGTCTTCGCTGGGCGGCATAAGGCAGGCCAAAGCAGCCGCAACGCCGACGCCGCATTTGGCCGAAATGGTTAACGATTCGACAAACAACCTCGGCTGCGACTTTTATCGGTTTGAAAAATCGAACCGAACGGTTCGTTTCTGTTGACAATGCGTGCAGGACGCTGTGAACGCTGCCTCTCCAAGTCACCTTGCAGCCAGACCGATGCTATGGGCTATTTACTTGATGTTTAGCAATAAAATTGTGGCGAAAGGAATCTCTGGCACAATTTCAAGGTGTAGATTCTTGGTCCACACCAAACAACTTCGTGATTGGAAACTGGCCATTGGCTTTCCCACATCGGGGCTGTCCGAACGACGCGAATTCCTCCCAAGACACGCCGCTAGACGGACCGAAAACTAAGATACTGGAGTACTAAAAAATGAAAAAGATCGCTCTTGCCGCCGTCGCCGTTTTGGCCATCACCGGCAGCGCCTTCGCTGGCAGCGACAACTTTGGTTCCAATAGTGCGAACCAGCCTGCCGCCTCGGTCGACAGCTCGTATACGGCTTCCATTCAGAAGCCGGCTCATGCCGACAAGCAGCCTGTCCAGGGCGCCGACCGTAACCTCTTCGGCAACAACTAACAGCCGATCCCAGCATCAGGGCGGCGGGCATAGCCGCCGCCCGGGATCTGAAAAAAATTCAGGAGTATTGAAATGAAAAAGATCGCTCTTGCTGCCGTCGCCGTTTTGGCCATCACCGGCAGCGCCTTCGCCGGCAGCGACAATTATGGTTCCAACGGAGCCAACCAGCCGGTTGTCTTGGTCGACAGCTCCTACACGGCTTCCGTCAAGAAGTCGGACCAGGCTGAAAAGCAGCCGGTCGTCCAGGGCGCCGACCGCAACCTCTTCGGCAACAACTAACAGCCGATCCCACCACTAAGGCGGGCGGGCATGCCCGCCGCTTGATTCGAAAATCCAGGAGTATCCAAATGAAAAAGATTGTTCTTACTGCCGCCGCTCTTTTGATCGCCGCCGGCAGCGCCTATGCCCGCAACGACAATGTTGGCGGGACCGACATCAACAAGCAGTCGACCGTCAACGTCGACAAGACGCAGACGTCTTCGGTACGTGACAGCAATTCGCCGGTCTACAAGCTGCTGAATTCGTCGGGCGACGTCCCGAAGTCCGCGCCTCAGGGCGCCGACCGCAACCTGTTCGGCCGCTAACAGCCGAGCTGGACTTCCTGAACAAGAGCGGCGGGCCATGCCCGCTGCTCTTGTTTTTTGCGTGCCGAGAAAACGCCCGCTCGGAGCAATTCCAGGAAAAGTGTGAAACGGTTTTCCGTCCGGAATTGCGTCAAAAAAGATAGCGCGGTTCGGCGTTTCCGTGAAACGATGAACCGTTCCAGAGTTCAGGCCGCCTTTGCTTCTGCTTCATGGAGCGCGAAGGAGTGTCCGTCCGCATCGAAGATATGCAGATCACTGGCATCCGCCGTCAGCCGCATCGTCGCCCCGCGCTTGACCCCGACATTGCCCGGCAGCTTGGTCACCAGCGGCAGGTCGGCGCGGCCGATGTCGACATAGACGAGTTGGACTTCGCCGAGCTGCTCGACATAATCGACCGTGCCTTCGAACAAATAGTCGGCCCCGGTGGCGATCATCAGATCCTCCGGCCGCACGCCGAAGCTCACCGCAGCGCCTTTCGCGGAGGCAGGCGTTGCGATCGGCACCGTCGCCTTGCGGCCGCCGACATGGCTGACGACCGTCGGGTTGCCGGTCTTGTCGATCGTCGCCGGCAGGATGTTCATCGCCGGCGAGCCGATGAACTGGGCGACGAACAGATTGCCGGGCCGCTTGTAGAGCTCCATCGGCGTTCCGACCTGTTCGATATGACCTTCCTTCAGCACCACGATGCGGTCGGCCAGCGTCATCGCCTCGACCTGGTCGTGGGTAACGTAGATCATCGTCGTAGCGGGCATCGATTCCTTGAGCTTGGCGATCTCGATGCGGGTGGCGACGCGCAGCGCCGCGTCGAGGTTGGATAGCGGCTCGTCGAACAGGAAGACCTTGGGATTGCGCACGATGGCGCGGCCGATGGCGACGCGCTGGCGCTGGCCGCCCGACATCGCCTTGGGCAGACGGTCGAGATATTTGGTCAGCTGCAGGATCTCGGCCGCCTGGCGCACCCGCTTGTCGATCTCGGCCTTGCTTTCCTTGCCGATCTTCATCGAGAAGGCCATGTTGTCATAGACGGTCATATGCGGGTAGAGCGCATAGGACTGGAACACCATGGCGATGCCGCGCTTCGACGGCGGCACGTCGTTGACGATCTCGCCGTCTATCCTGAGCTCGCCCGAGGTGATCTCCTCGAGCCCGGCGATGCAGCGCAGCAAGGTCGACTTGCCGCAACCCGAGGGACCGACAAAGACAATGAATTCGCCCGACTTTATGTCGAGGTCAATGCCGTGCAGAATGTTGAGATTGCCGTATGATTTCTTCACTTGCCTTAGCCTGACATCGGCCATGGTACCCTCCAGTTCTTCCTTGAATTCAGTCGATACGCCCGAACCAGGCGCCGTAGCCGCCGAGGCGGATAGTGCCGGCGCCAGTCTGTCCCGAAAACCCGTGTCCCGGCAAGGGCTGCAATGAGCGGCCGCCAAGATCGACTTCGGCCGGCTTTGCTCCGAGATTGAAGGCGCAGACGATCTGCTCGTTGCCTTCGCGGCGCGTGAAGGCGACGGTGTCGCCCTCGCTTTCGATGAACTCGATATCGCCCTTGGTCAACGCCGGATGGGCGCGGCGGAAAGCCAGGAAGCGCCGGTAGTGCTCGAGCAGCGAGCCGTCGTCGCCCTGCTGCACGTTGACCGCTTGCGCTAGATGCTTGCTGGGCACCGGCAGCCAGGGCTTTGCCGTCGAGAAGCCGCCATTGCGAGCGGCGCCGTCCCAAACCATCGGCGTACGGCAGCCGTCGCGGCCCTTGAATTCCGGCCAGAAACGGATGCCGTATGGGTCCTGCAGATCCTCGAAGCTGAGTTCGGCCTCGCTGAGCCCGAGCTCCTCGCCCTGATAGATGCAGACCGAGCCGCGCAACGACATCAGCAGCGCCGAGATGACCTTGAGATAGGCGGTCGGGTCGGGCTCGTTGGCCGCCCAGCGCGAGGCAGGTCGCATCACGTCATGGTTGGAAAAGGCCCAGCACGACCAGCCGTCGCTGGCCACCTTGCCGAAGGTTTCCAGCACCGAGCGCACCTTTGCCGCGCTGATCTTCTCCGGCGCCAGGAAGTCGAAGGAATAGCACATATGCACGCGCTTGCCGCCGGCCGTATAGGCCGCCACCACTTCCAGCCCACGCTGCGAATCGCCGACTTCGCCAACCGCGGCCGTCGCCGGATATTCGTCGAGCAGGGCGCGGAAGCGTTCGAGGAAGCCGAGGTTTTCAGGCCGGCTCTTGTCATAGAGATGGTCCTGGTAGTTGTAGGGGTTGACGGCCGGCGCCGTCTGGTCGTTGCGCTGCTCAGGCGGCAGCGGCGGATTGTCTTCCAGGCCTTGGCTGTGGAAATAGAAATTGATGGTATCGAGGCGAAAGCCATCGACGCCGCGCTCCAGCCAGAAGCGGGTGACGTCGAGCAGCGCGTCCTGTACCGCGCGGCTATGGAAGTTGAGGTCGGGCTGCTCGGCCAGGAAATTATGCAGATAATATTGCTGGCGGCTGGTGTCCCACTGCCAGGCCGAGCCGCCGAAGATCGACAGCCAGTTGTTGGGTGGCGTGCCGTCCGGCTTGGCATCCGCCCAGACATACCAGTCCGCCTTTGGATTGCTCCGGTTCGAACGGCTTTCCTTGAACCACGGATGGATGTCGGCGGTGTGCGACAGCACCTCGTCGATCATCACCTTGAGGCCAAGCCGGTGCGCCTCGGCGGTCAGCGCGTCGAAGTCGGCCAGCGTGCCGAACATCGGATCGACGTCGCAATAATCCGACACGTCGTAGCCGAAATCCTTCATCGGCGATTTGAAGAATGGCGAGATCCAGATGGCGTCGACACCGAGCGAGGCGATGTAGGGCAGCCGGCCGATGATGCCTCTGAGGTCGCCGATGCCGTCGCCGTTCGAATCCTGATAGCTGCGCGGGTAGATCTGATAGATCACGGCACCTCGCCACCAGTCGCGATCGATAGCGAGATCGGGCTTCGGGGTCGCCTTCAAAGCGGATTGCATGATCTCAACCTCCTTTCACCGAGCCGGCAAGCAGCCCGCGGACGAAATAGCGTTGCAGCGAGAAGAACACGATCAGCGGCACGATGATGGTGACGAAGGCCGAAGTCGTCAGGATCTCCCAGTCGCCGCCGCGCGAACCGAGCAACGCATTGAGCTTGGCGGTCAGCACGATTTGGTCGCCCTCGGTACCAAGGAAAACCATCGCCACCAGCAGATCGTTCCACACCCAGAGAAACTGGAAGATGGCGAACGAGGCCAGCACCGGGAACGACAATGGCAGCACGATCTTGACGAAGATCTCGAAATCGCTGGCGCCGTCGATGCGCGCCGATTCCATGATCTCGCGTGGCAGGCCGGCAATATAGCTCCTCAGGAGATAGATGGCGAAGGGCAGGCCGAAGCCGGTATGCGCCAGCCAGATGCCGAGATAGGTCTTCGACGGCACGCCGAAGAAACTGCCGACGCCGTTATAGAGCTTCAACAGGGGGATCAGCGACATTTGCAGTGGCACGACCAGGAGGCCGATGATGACGGCGATGAGCAGGGCCCGGCCGGGAAAGCGCATCCAGGCCAGCGCGTAGGCGGCGAACGCGGCGATCAGGATCGGGATGACGGTCGCCGGAATGGTGACGGTCAGCGAATTCATGAAGGAGCGGCCGATGCCTTCCGAAAACAGCACTGTGTCGTAATTGTCGGTGGTGAATTTCGGCGGCGCCGACGAGGCGTAATACACGCGCTGGCCACGTTCGCTTTCGAAGGCCTTCGGCGAGGTCATGACGAAACTGCCGTCGGCATTGAGCTGCAGGGTCACGCCGTCGCCGAGATCGGCTGTCGTGCCGGCGGGATATTGCGTCGGCGCTGCCGACTTGACGCCGAAGGCGCTGATGTTGCGGGCAGGACCATCGCCGAAGATATTGCCTTGCAGGACGAACTTGCCGACCTTCTCGACCTGCGCCGAGGCGGGCGGCAGCCGGCCGGCTTCCGTCTGGCTGGAACTGGTGAACGAGTTCCACCAGCCCGAAGCGATGATCTGATCCTTGTCGCGCAGCGACGAGACCAGAATGCCGAGCGTCGGGATCGTCCAGATCGCAACGAAGATGAAGACGGCGATATGGACGCCGAAACGGCTGACAAAGGACTTTCCGGTCGACACGGCCATCTCAATGCCCTTCCGTCTCTTTGTTCGCCTGGCGGATGTTCCAGACCATGATCGGAATGACCGCTATCATGATGATGATGGCGATGGTGGCGCCGCGGCCGAAATCGCCGCCGCCGCGGAACATCCAGTCGAACATCAGATTGGCCAGCACCTGACTGTTCCACTGGCCGTTGGTCATGGTCAGCACGATGTCGAAAACCTTCAGCACCAGGATGGTGATGGTGGTCCAGACGACGGCGATGGTGCCCCAGATCTGCGGCACCATGATCTTCCAGAAGATCTGGAAAGGGTTGGCGCCGTCGATGACGGCGGCTTCCAGCGTTTCTTCCGGAATGCCGCGCAAGGCCGACGACAGGATGACCATGGCAAAGCCGGTCTGGATCCAGATCAGGATGACCATCAGGAAGAAATTGTTCCAGAACGGCAGCGATATCCAGACCTGCGGCTGGCCGCCAAAATACTGGATGATGGCGTTGAGCAGGCCGATCTGCGTCTGGCCGTCGCCGCGATACTCGTAGATGAATTTCCAGATGACGCTGGCGCCGACGAAGGAGATGGCCAGCGGCAGGAAGATCAGGCTCTTGGCGATGGTGCCCCACCAGATCTTGTCGGTGAGCACGGCGATGATCAGCCCGAGGAAGGTGCAGGCGGCCGGCACCACCGCCAGCCAGATGATATTGTTGAGGATCGAGTTGCGGAACTCGCGGTCGCCGAACGCCCATTGATAGTTGGCCAAGCCGACGAAATGGGCGCCGCCGCGATCGAGGAACGACAGCCTCAGCGTCTCCACCACCGGGTAGATCAGGTAGATGGTGAGGATAATCATCGCCGGGCCGACGAACAGCCAGGGCCGGATCACCCCCTGCCGGCGCAGATTGTTGATCGCCGCCTTGCCGGAAACGCCGCGCGCCGGAAAGATCGTGTCGAGTGCCTTGTTGGCGCCCCAGAAATAGGCGACGCAGCCGCCCACGCCGATGATGATGACGAATATCGCCGAAAAAATCTGAGCCGCCATGGGTCCCTCGCCCTGCGCACGGATCCGCCAGTCGAGAATGGCTTTGGCGACGGGATCATGCGCCGATTCAGTTGTCTGGAGCGCGACCAGCCGAAAAGCAGGTCACTGGGCGCGCGTCATGCCGGAATGCGTTGTGCTCACGACAATCGACGCGACGCCAAGCACCGGGTAGGATCCGGGCCGTTTGAGGCCCGGATCGCATCGGATCGGGAACTCAAGCCGGCCGCTTACTTGATCGCGTCCCAGCTTTTCTGGATGTCGGTGGCGACGTCCTGGGCGGACTTGCCGCCGACCAGGTCGATCATGCCGGTCCAGAAGGCGCCGGCGCCGATCTTGCCCGGCATCAGGTCGGACCCATCGAAGCGGAAGGTCGAGGCGTTGGCCAGGATCTCGCCCTGCTTCTTCAGCGCGTCGCTGGCATAGGCGTCCTTGTTGACCGACTTGAACGGCGTCACGAAGCCGCCCTGTGCCATCCAGATCTCATGAGCGAGCGGCAGCTTCAGGAATTCGATGAACGCGCGGGCACTCTTGCTGTCTTTAGTGATCATGGCGAGCGTGCCGGCGCCGAGCACCGGAGTGCCGAGCTCGGGCTTGGAAGCGTAAGGCGGGAAGTAGAAGAAGTCGGCATCCTCGCCGATCTTGGTGCCTTGCGGGAAGAAGGTCGGGATGAACGATGCCTGGTGGTGCAGATAGCATTTCGGTGGCACCGAGAAGAGGCCCTTCGGGCTGTCGCGGAAATCGGTCGCCGCAACCGCCTTGGCGCCGCCCTCGACCATCTTGTCGTCGGTCGCGATCTTGCCGAAAATGTCGATGGCGTTGACCACCGCCGGATCGTTGAACGGAATTTCGTTCTTCACCCATTTGTCGTAGGTCTCGGGCGTCTGGGTGCGCAGCATGATGTCTTCGACCCAGTCGGTCGCCGGCCAGCCGGTGGCGCCGCCCGAACCAAGCCCGATGCACCATGGCGTGCCGCCGTCGGCGATGATCTTCTTTTCGAGCTCGGCAAGCTCTTCCTGCGTCTTGGGCACCTTGTAGCCGGCTTCTTCGAAATTGTCCGGCGAGTACCAGACCAGCGATTTCACGTCGGCCTTGTAGGGAAAGGCGAAGAAGCCGGGCTTGCCGTCCTTGTCCTTGAAGGTGCCGAGGTCGACCCAGGATTGGCCGGCGCCGTAATTGTCCTTGACCCAGTTGGCCGTGTCGTCGCCGAGTGGCGTCAAAAGGCCCTTCGACGCCAGATCCTGGATCAGGCCCGGCTGCGGCAGCACGGCGATGTTGGGCGGGCTGCCGGCTTGCGTGTCGATGACGATCTGCTGTTCGTAATTCTCCGACGAGGAGTACTTGATCTCGGCGCCGGTGGCTTCGGAGAAGTAATCGAGAACGGTGCGGATAAGCCCTTCGTCCTCGCCGCGCCACGGTCCGAAGATCGTCAGCGTCTCGCCCTTGAGGTCGACTTTCTTGAGCTCTTCGTAGTTCGCCCAGTTGAAACGGGGATCTTCGCCCGGCTTGAACTTCAATTCGGCTTGCGCCGGCATGGCCAGGGCAAGCGTGGCAAACGCAGCACCCAGCAGAAGCATTTTCTTCATCGGTATTCCCTCCCAGTGGTGACAAACACCGAACGAAACCTCCATTCCGTCCGCCGGCGCTGCAGGACTGTGACTCAGTCGGAAAGGAACCGCAACCTTTCGTAGAGTCTTCCAAAGCGCTTTGGTGATTTTGATCTCGCCACTGAATTGGTCGGGAGTCAAGAGGAGGCCGGGCTAATCGATTTAATTTTGCGCCGAGAAGCGGCGAAAGTGCGCTGCAGCACAGTATTATGGCGGTGCAGCAGCAAATTCGGCTTCAAACTGGCCCGAGCGATGCATATGGTCATCGCGCTCGGCGACGCGGTTCGTAGTGGCCACATCGATTCAGATTAAAAGCGCTTTGGGGTTTGGAGGCCTCCGGTGAACCTCAAGCAGCTCTCCCACATGCTGGCGCTTTCACAGACCACGGTCAGCCGCGCATTGAACGGCTACCCGGAGGTCAACGAGGAAACGCGCCGGCGGGTGGTCGATGCCGCCAAGCGCCAGGGCTATCGCCCCAACCCGAGCGCCCGCCGGCTGGCAACCGGCAAGACCGGCATGATCGGCTATGTGCTGCCGACGGGAACGACCGTCGATATCGACCCGCATTTCGTCGAGTTCCTGTCCGGCCTCGGCGACTATGCGCGTTCGCACGAGCTCGACCTGGTGCTGTCACCGGCCGATGCCGACGACCAGGAGACGACTTACCGCCGCATTGTCGCCAACCGGCAGGTCGACGCGGTCTATATCTCCTCGCCGAGGCCGGCCGACCGGCGCGTGGCGCTGGTCAATACGCTCGGCATTCCCTTCATCGTCCACGGCCGCAGCGAAGGCTTCGATTTCGATTATCCCTTCACCGACATCGACAATGAGGGCGCCTTCCACGAGGCGGCGCGGCTGCTCGTCCAGCTCGGTCACAGGCGGCTGGCACTGATCAATGGTGACGATCGCGAGACCTTCGCCATCCATCGTGAGCGCGGCGTGCGGCGCGCGCTTGCGGCAAGCGGCTTGATGCTTAGCGAACAGCATGTCTGTTCCCTCACCATGACCGAGGAGAACGGCTACCGCGCTGCCAGGCGCTTGCTGGAACAAAGCGACGCGCCGACGGCGATCGCCTGCTCCAGCCTGATCATGGCGCTCGGCGTGGTGCGCGCGGTGCGCGATCTCGGCCTGACCATTCCAGGCGACCTGTCGCTGATCGCCCATGACGACGTCTTCCCGTGGCTGAAGCCGGAAAATTTTTCGGTGCCGCTGTCGACGACGCGTTCGTCGATCCGCCTGGCCGGCGCGCGCATCGCCGAACGGCTGGCGGCGCGGATTTCCGGATTGGAGGAGGGCGCCCGCGGCGAGGTCTGGCCGGTCGATCTGGTGGTCAGGGGATCGGTGGCCGGCGCACCGGCCTAGGGGCACGACTCGATCACTCTGAATGGCGGCTGTTAGCCAGCGTTGGCGGTTGCTGTGCGTCCTGGTCTCAGGCCGCGGATTTGAGGTGATCGATGAAGGCGCGCAGCTTCGGCAGGACCTGGCGCTTGCCAGGATGATAGAGGAAGACGCCCGGCGTCGTGGTGGCGACGCCGTCCAGCACCGACTTGAGTTTTCCTTCGGCTATCGGACCTTCGGCGAGGGGTCGCGGCGTCTGCGCCAGCCCAACGCCCCGCATCGCAGCCCCGACCAACGTCGAATAGTCGTGCGCGATCAGCGGGCCTGAGACGATCGCTTCGATCGCGCCGTTGCCGTCGATGAAAGACCAGGGCGCGATGGCGCCATTCGAGCGGCGCAAGCGTAAGCAGGCGTGGTGGCGCAAGTCGTCGACACGCTCGGGACGGCCGTGGCGCTCGAGATAGTCAGGGCTGCCGACGACCACGAACGAGAACGGCGGAGTCAGCCGCACCGCGACCATGTCGGCGGCAATGAGCTGGCCGAGGCGGATACCGGCATCGAACCCGCCGGTCGCCAGATCGACCATCTGGTCGCTCACGGCGATCTCCAGTTCGATCTCAGGATAGGCTTGGCAGAACGACGCGATCACCGGCTCCAACATCAACGGCACGATAGCGCGGGGTACAGACAGGCGCAGCAGACCGGTCGGCCGTTGGCCGATATCGCGCGCGGCCTCGCCGGCCGCGACGAGCTCTTCGAAAGCAGGGCCGGCACGGTCGAGGAACCGCTGACCAGGCTCGGTTAAACCAACGCTCCGCGTCGTGCGGACGAACAGCGCCGTGCCCATGCGAGCTTCCAGGGCGCGCACCGCTTGGCTCACTGCGGACGGCGTCACGCCGAGATCCGCGGCGGCACGGCGGAAGTTGCGGCGCCTGGCGACAGCCAGGAACGCCTCGACGCCCTCCAGCGCACCATGTCGGACTGTGTAGTTCTGCTTCATAGGGTATTGTGATTACACCGGATAGCCGAATTGCGGTAGCGGGCTTAGGGGGTAATCGGCTGAAGCTCGGAGACATCTTGCAATGACGGATGGACTTGATGGCGTGCGCGACCACCATCGCGCCACTGGCCTGACCAAGCGGCTGCCGGGGCCGCGACCTTCGCCAAATCTCGGCGCGGGACCGGACTTCGCGCGGCTTTCCGCCGACCTGGGACGGAATCTCATGAACGACCGGCTCGGCGTCCCGAGCGCGGTGTTCGAGGCCGCGTGAACCAACGTTGAGAGGAGGCCAAATGTCCACGGAAATGGTGTTCCAAACCCATCTCGTTCTCGGCTATGTCGCGTGGCTGCTTTGCTTCGGCGCATATGGTTTGCCGTGGCTCAGGTCGATGGACCGGGTCGCAGCGCAGCGCGCTATCGCTACGCTGCACAGCTTCCGCTTCTTTGGGCTCGTCTTCCTCCTTCCGGGCGTCGTAAGCCCCAATCTGCCCGCCGACTTCGCCGTGTTTGCCGCCGATGGCGACTTCGCGACAGGGGTGCTGGCCATGCTGGCGCTGCTCACGGTGAGGATACGCCGGCTCTTCTGGCTGTTCGTCGTCGCCTTCAATGTCGTAGGGACGGTCGACCTCATCGTCGACTATTACCATGCCGTCCAGATCGGCCTTCCTGCACACGCCGGCGAACTGGGCGCCACCTACGCGATCCCGATCATCTACGTACCGCTGCTGATGATCACGCACATCGTCGCATTCTATTTTCTGGTGCGTCCTCGGCAAAACGCGACTTGAGCCGTCACGGACTATTCCTTCGCCGCCTCGGCCGCCTTGGTGTCCAGCAGGCCAAAGCCGAAATCATCGTCCCGCCCCTTGGGACCGAGATCCCTTGCGGTGGCGGCAAGTGCTTTCTCGACCCAGTCGGCCGAACGGTCGGGTGCGGCATGAAACAGGTTGGCGACGGCACCGGTCACGATCGCCGCTGCAAAGGAAGTCCCGGTCACCACATCCGAGCCGGCGCCGCTTGGCGCTACCATCTCGACGCCGGGAGCGGAGATGAAGACGTAGGCGCCGCGATTGGCCTGCGGCATCAGCCCGTCCTTCGCATCGGTGGCCGTCACCGCGATCACACCGTCGAAGGCGGCCGGATAACCATAGGGCGCCCTCGGCCCATTATTGCCGGCGGCCGCGACCAGTACGATACCGAGCGCCCGGGCATTGTGGCAGGCAATGCCGAGCAGATCGTTCTTCGGGCCGACGAAGCTCATATTGATGATGCGGACGTCCTGGTCCGCCGCCCAGTCGAGCGCCGAAAGGATGACGTCCATGGTCGACTTGCCGCCCTCGAAGGCGCGGGCGTGATAGATCCTGGCGCCGGGCGCCATGCCTTTGAACGCGCCGGTGCCGGCGATCAATCCATCGACCGAAGTGCCGTGGTCGCGCGCCTTGATCGGCACGTCGGGCATGGCATCGAACTGCTTGGCAATGACGCCGAAGAGCGCTGGATTGCTGTCGTCGATGCCGGTATCGATGACGCCAACGCGGACGTTGTCGCCGCTGGCCTCGTTGGCGTCGAGCGCGATGCGCTCGAACGCATAATTGACGATGCTGGCCGCCTGCTGCAGCGAATAGACATGGTTGGCCTCACGCCGCAAAGTGCGGCCGTCGGCGGCAAGCTGCGCCAGCACGACGCCGACCGGGCGGCCATCGGGAATGCCGAAGCGCACCAGCGTGTTGCCGAGCAGCCGCGACTGCCGCTGCGAGCGTATCTCGAGGCCGAACGAAGCGGCGATCTGCTGGACCGCGCCGGCATCGCCATTGATCGTGACCAGCACCTCGTCAGGCACGAAATCGCCGATCACCGCGCGCGGCGGCTCGGTTGCGACAAGATCGGTCGGCGCTACGACCGGACCGCCCGGCGCGGCCACCTGTACTGCTGGCGCATCGGCGGGTGGAGCGGACGGCGGGGCTGCGGTATTGCCAGGATTGGGTATCGGCGCCTCGGCGACTACGGCAGGATTGGGGAACAAGTCGACGATCAGCGCGGGAAGAAACACGGCACTCGCCGTGGAAGCTTTAGCCGGCGTTTTGCCGCCATCCTTCACGCCGCCGCCATCCTTGGCGCAGTCGGCGCCGGCCGCACTTGCCCGGTTCAGGCAGTCGATCTCCGCCTGGGTGAGGTTCGGGTCGTTGGTCTGCGCCATTGCGGACGCGGCGAAGATTGTCATCACCGCCGTCAATCGAATGACCGCCTTAGCCGCCATCAGCCGGTTTCCTTCCCTCCAGGGCAGCTTCAGTGAAAGGCTGGGCGGCAATAAGGCCGAGCAGTTTTTGATAGTCCGCGGCGGTCTTGGCCGGAACGCCGAGGCGGAAGACGCCGTCGGCGGTAGGCCCGCCGGCGATCTTCAACTGGTTCTGGTCGAGAAAAGCGACGATGTCGGACAGCTTCGCATCCGGTTTGAACTTCACCAGCGCAAACGGCATTTTGGCCAGATCGTCTTCCGATCCGGCAATCTCGAAGTCGTCACTCTTGTTGCCTGTCTGCACAAAGGATTGCACCACGACCAGAGCCAGCAGCACTGCGGCCGCGGCCCAGGCGACGCCGACCGGCACCGCCATGAGGCGGCTCCAGGCTTGCGCCAGCCAGGACGATGCCGGAGGCGCGCGGGCCGGACCGGCCTCGGCGTCGAGCGCCTTGGCAAAGCGGCTGAGCGCATCGGCCGGCGGGCGGATTGCCTCGTTGGCGGCAGCGGTGCCGGAGAATTCGGCCTCGGCCTCGCCAAGTGCGGCCATCGCCGCCGGATCGCTCGCCAGCCATTCCTCGATGACTTCGAGCTCGGCGCCCTCCAGCGAGCCGTTCAGATAAAACGGCAGCAGCATTTCCATTTCGTCGCGGCGCGACATTTTTTCAGCGGCACTCATGGCCATCCCCTGTCGTAACCAGCGGCCTTGAGGGCTTCGCCGAGTTTCTTGCGGGCGTAGAACATCCTGGTCTTGACCGTGGCGACCGGGATGCCGAGCACCTCGCCGATCTCGCTCACCGACTGCCCGTGATAATAGGCAAGGTCGATCACCGTGCGGTGTTCTTCCGGCATGGCATCGATGAAGCGCCGCAAGGCAGCGGCCTTGTCTTCCTTCATCGTCACGACTTCCGGCGTGTCGGCGCCGTCGGCGACCTGGGCCGCGTCATCGTCGTCGATCCAGTCTTCCTTCTTCTTGCGCAGCAGGGACAGCGCCTTGAAGCGGGCAATGCCGAGCAGCCATGTCGAGACCTCCGAGCGCCCCTCGAAGGCCGGCGCCTGCCGCCAGAGTTCGAGGAACACCTCGTTCGCGATATCGTCGGCCATCAGTTCCGATCCCGTCTGGCGTGCCACGAAGCGGTAGACCCGCGCGTGGTGGCGCATGAACAGGAGCCGCACGGCGGCACGGTCGCCCTTCGCGACTCGCTCGACAAGCGCGCGATCGGTCTCTGCGGCAGTCATCGCCGGTCGAGCCGCCTGGCTCCTGCCTGCTCTGTCGCTGATCGGCCCAAAAAGGTTCACCGCATCCGCCCGAGGACTTTTGCGGAGGCTAGCCGAAGAGCGGGAGCGTGGCCAGAGGGAGCGCTTTCCCTTCTCCCTTGGGAGAAGCGAGCTGCCGGATCAACTGAGAAACGGCTTTGCCTTCATCGTCGCCGGCGCTGGCACGCCGAGGCGCCTCAGCACCGTCGGGGCGAGCTGCAGCTGATCGAGCAGCGTGTTGGCTTCCGGACCCTCGCCGGATCCGAAGTAATAAAGTGCGAAATCCTGCATCTCCTCGTCATGGCCGCCATGATGGCCGCGATTGGTCTGCCCATGATCGGCGGTGACGATCACCTCGTAGCCGGCGTCCCGCCAGCGCGGCAGGAAGCCGGCGAGCATGGCGTCCACTGCATAGACGGCATGATCCATCTCGTGACAGTCGTGGCCGAAGCGGTGGCCCATCGAGTCCAGCGTGCAGCTGTGCAGGATGCCGTAGTCGATGCCGTGGCGCCGGGTCAGCATGGTCAACGTCGCGAACAGGTCGACGTCGCTCGGCGTCATCTGGTTCCTGGCATTGTAGCCGGTCATGGTGTGAAACCGGCCATGGCTGATCGGCCCGCCCGGCTCGTCGAACTCCATGTCCTCGACCAAGTCGAACGGATAGACCCGGAAGAATTCGGACCAGTAGGAGTGGGTGACCGCACCAGTTTTGCCGCCGGCCTTGGTGACTTCGGAAAAGATGTCCGGTTGTTCGACGCGAAACCGGTTCTCGTTTGACAGGATACCGTGCACTTGAGGCGGCACGCCGGTGTGGATCGAGGCATAGCAGCAGGCCGAGGTCGACGGCAGCACGGAGCGCATCTTCCACACGCGTGCTTCGCCTGATTGCACCCAGCCTTCGAGATTGCCCATCAGCCGTCGCCAGTTCCGGTAAGGCACGCCGTCAAGGATGATGAGCAATAGTTTTGTCTTGAGCGCCACGGGCGGCTCCATGCGATTCAATCGAAAAAGTCAGAGCGTGCGTCTGGGGCCTGCCGTTCAATCCAGGCCAGGACCTGATCGTAGGCGCAACGGCCGGCCCGCTAGTTCCCCGCGCTTGCCATGCGCCGTCCCTTGATCGCCTTTTCCAGCCAGCCGATCTCCATTTCGGGCACCGACGACAGCAAAAGATCGGTGTAGGCATCGAAGGGCGGCGCCAGCACCTTGCTCTTGGCACCGTAGCGCACCACTTCGCCGCGATACATCACCGCGATGGAATCGGCGATCGACTTCACCGTTGCGAGATCATGGGTGATGAAGAGATAGGCGACATTCTCCTCCTTCTGCAGCTCGAGCAGCAGCTCCAGTATGCCGTGGGCCACCAGTGGATCGAGCGCCGAGGTCACCTCGTCGCAGATGATCAGCTTCGGCTTGGCGGCGAGCGAACGGGCGATGCAGACGCGCTGCTTCTGGCCGCCGGAAAGCTCGGCCGGGTAGCGGTCGACAAAACCCTTGCCCATCTCGATCTTGTCGAGCAGTTCTGCGACGCGGGCGTCCCGCTGCCTTCCACGCAGACCGAAATAGAATTCGAGCGGCCGGCCGATAATGGTGCCGACCGTCTGGCGCGGGTTCATCGCCACATCGGCCATCTGATAGATCATCTGCAGCTGACGAAGATCCTCTTTCGGCCGGTCGGCGAGCCGGTTGGCGAGCGGACGCCCGTCGAAGGTGACTGTTCCCTGTTCGGGCGGCAACAGGCCGGTGACGGCGCGCGCCAGTGTCGACTTGCCGGAGCCGGACTCGCCGACCACCGCCAGCGTCTGGCCCGGGAAAATGTCGACCGAAACGTTCTTCAGCACCTTGATGTGGCTGCGGCCATAAGCGGCGGTGATATTCTTGACCGACAGGAACGGCGTCGCGCCTGGCTTCTGCTCCTGGTGTTCGATCTGATGCACCGAGACCAGCGCGTTGGTGTATTCCTGGCGCGGCTCCTTGATGATTTGGCGGGTGCCGCCCCATTCGACCAGCCGCCCGTGGCGCAACACCATGATCTCGTCCGAGACCTGGGCGACGACGGCAAGGTCGTGGGTGATGTAGAGCGCCGCCACATGCGTATCGCGGATGGCGTCCTTGATTGCCGCCAAGACGTCGATCTGCGTCGTCACGTCGAGTGCCGTGGTCGGCTCGTCGAAGACGATCAGATCGGGCTCCGAGCACAGCGCCATTGCCGTCATCACGCGCTGCAGCTGGCCGCCCGACACCTGGTGCGGAAAGCGTTCGCCGATACTTTCGGGATTCGGCAGGCTGAGCTTCTTGAACAGCGCGACGGCGCGCTTTTCGGCTTCGGCCCGCGTCGCGATGCCGTGCAGCAGTGCTGCCTCGACCACCTGGTCCATCAGCCTGTGCGCCGGGTTGAAGGCAGCTGCCGCCGATTGCGCGACATAGCAGACCTCGCGGCCGCGCAATTTGCGGAATCCCTCCTTGCCGCTCTTCAGGATGTCGCGGCCATTGAGGATGACCTCGCCGCCGGTGATGCGCACGCCGCCACGGCCATAGCCCATCGACGACAGGCCGATGGTCGACTTGCCGGCGCCGGACTCGCCGATCAGGCCGAGCACCTTGCCCTTTTCGAGCGTCAGCGAGACATCGTGCACCAGCACGATGTTCTTCGGCGCCTCACCCGGCGGGTACACCGTGGCCTCGATACGTAGATTGCGGATATCGAGCAGCACGGACTTCGGTCGCTGGTCAGCCATTACCCGCGTCCTCCCTTCAGGCTTGTCGTGCGGTTGAGCACCCAGTCGGCGACAAGATTGACGGAAATCGCCAGCGCGGCGATCGCCGCCGCCGGGATCAGTGCCGCCGCAATTCCGAAGACGATACCGTCCTTGTTTTCCTTGACCATGCCGCCCCAGTCGGCGTCCGGCGGTTGCACGCCGAGGCCGAGGAAGGACAAGGTCGACAAGAACAGCACGGCATAGATGAAGCGCAGGCCGAGTTCAGAAACCAGCGGCGACAGCGCATTGGGCAGGATCTCGCGGAAGATGATCCAGCCGCTGCCTTCGCCGCGCAATTTGGCCGCCTCGACATAATCCATGACGTTAATGTCGACCGCCACCGCCCGCGACAGGCGGTAGACGCGGGTCGAGTCGAGAATGCCCATCACCAGGATCAGCGTCACCAAATTGGTTGGCAGCACCGAGAGCACGACGAGGCCCATGATCAGCGTCGGGATCGACATCAGGAGATCGACGAGGCGCGACAGCAGCGTGTCGAACCAGCCGCCGAACACCGCGGCAGAGAAGCCGAGGATAGCGCCGAGCGAGAACGACAATGCGGTGGCCAGCACTGCGATGAACAGGGTGATACGGGCGCCGTAAATCATGCGTGACAACAGATCGCGGCCCAGATTGTCGGTGCCCAGCCAAT
Organism: Mesorhizobium sp. M0571; assembly: GCF_040320985.1. Classification (NCBI taxonomy): domain Bacteria; kingdom Pseudomonadati; phylum Pseudomonadota; class Alphaproteobacteria; order Hyphomicrobiales; family Phyllobacteriaceae; genus Mesorhizobium; species Mesorhizobium sp. M0571. The sequence continues at coordinate 255,570 of NZ_JAMYQT010000003.1, read as the reverse complement.
GTGTGGCCGACATCGGCTCCCACACGTCGCCAACGATCTCACCATTGCCGTGCGGTGCAATCCAGGGCGCAAAGATCGCCGCCAGCACGAACAATGCGGTCAGCACCAGTCCGATCAGCGCCGGGATGGGGATGCGTTTTATGACGAGCATACCCGCCCCCTCATTTCGGATGTCTGAGGCGCGGATTGGCGACGATCGCCGCTATGTCCGCAATGATGTTCAGGCTAATGTAAACGGCGGCAAAGATCAGCCCCACCGCCTGCACCACCGGCACGTCGCGCTTGGTGACGTGGTCGACGAGATACTGCCCCATGCCCGGATAGACGAAGATCACTTCGACCACGACGACGCCGACGATGAGGTAAGCGAGATTGAGCATCACGACGTTGATGATGGGCGCGATCGCATTGGGGAAGGCATGCCTGCGGATGACCGCGAAGGCCGAAAGCCCCTTGAGCTCCGCCGTTTCGACATAGGCCGACTGCATGACGTTGAGGATCGCGGCGCGTGTCATGCGCATCATGTGGGCGAGCACCACCAGCGTCAGTGCCGCCGCCGGCAGAGCGATCGCCTGCATGCGCTCGAGGAAAGGCATCCCGTCAAAGACGGTCGAGATGCCCGGGAAGATCTGCCACTTCACGGCGAAGAAATAGACGAGCACATAGCCGATGAAGAATTCCGGAAAGGATGTCGAGGCGAGCGCCAGCCCAGAGATCAGCTTGTCGACCCAGCCATTGCGGTAGCGCACCGCGATGAGCCCGAGGATGATCGCCAGCGGCACCGCGATGATCGCCGCCCAGAAGGCGAGGAACAGCGTGTTCCACAGCCGCCCCTTGATCGAGGTCGCAATATCCTGCCCGCTCGACATCGCGGTGCCAAGATTGCCAGTGAGCACGCCGCCGAGCCAGCGAAAATACCTGATATAGGCCGGGTCGTTGAGGCCGAGCTGCTCGCGCAGATTGGCGAGCGACTCCGGCGTCGCCGACTGTCCGAGGATCGCTTGCGCAACGTCGCCGGGCAGGATCTGGGTGCCGGCGAAGATGAGGACCGAAACGGCCAATAGCAGGACGATGCCCAGCGCAATGCGCTGGGCCACCAGTTTCACGATGGGTGAGGACATATCCGCAAGGCCGGGCTCAGGCTTCGAGCCAGCACTTTGCCAGAGCGTATCCGTTCATCAGCTCCTGATGCGGATCGTCCACCCAGCCGGCAACCTTGGCGCCCGTCGCGTCGATGAACTGGTTGAACATCGGCAGGATCAGGCCGCCTTCGTCGCGCACCATGACAGCCATGTCGTGGTACATTGCCTTGCGCTTGGCTTCGTCGAGTTCGGCGCGGGCAGCCAGCACCATCTTGTCGAAATCCGGACGCTTGAAACGCGTGTCGTTCCAGTCCGCCGTCGACAGGTAGGCGGTCGAGTACATCTGGTCCTGGGTCGAGCGACCGCCCCAGTAAGAAGCGCAGAAGGGCTGTTTGTTCCAGACTTCCGACCAATAGCCGTCGCCCGGTTCGCGCTTGATCTCCAGCTTGATGCCGGCCTTGGCCGCGCTCTGCTGGAACAGCTGTGCGGCGTCGACAGCGCCGGGGAAGGCGACATCCGATGTCCGGAGCAGAACGGCACCATCATGGCCCGACTTCTTGTAATGGAACTTAGCCTTGTCGGGATCGTATTTGCGCTGCTCGATCTCGGTGAAGAGCGGATACGCCGAATTGATCGGGAAGTCGTTGCCGAGCGAGCCATAGCCTCTGAGTATCTTGTCGAGCATCTCCTCGCGGTCGATCGCCAGCTTCAGCGCCATCCGCAAATCATTGTTGTCGAACGGGGCCGTGTTGCAATGCATGATGAAGACGTAGTGGCCGGGTCCGGCGTGGTTGCGGATGGTGACGCCGGGCAGACGCTTGATCAGATCGACGATCTTCGGCTCGACTCGATTGATCATGTTGACCTGGCCGCCCTGCAGGGCCGCCGTGCGCGCGGTGGCGTCGTTGATGACGATGATCTCTATCTGGTCGGCATGGCCCATCTTGTCGCCCTGCCAGTAATTGGCGAAGCGCTCGCCGCCATGGCGCACGCCGGGCTCGTTGGTGGTGACCTTGTAAGGACCGGCCGAGATGCCGGCATCCGCCTTGTCCTTGCCGCCATTCGGCTGGACGATCAGATGGTAGTCGCTGAGCAGATAGGGAAGGTCGGCGTTCGGCTCCTTCAGCGTCAGCACGACTTCCTTGCCGCTGGCCTTGATGCTCTCGATGCCCTTCATGTAACCGAGCGCGCCGGATTTCGACTTCTCGTCCGAATGGCGTTCGAGCGTGGCGGCCACGTCCTCTGCGGTCACCGTCTTGCCGTTGTGGAACTCGACGCTATCGCGGATCTTCAGCGTCCAGGTCTTGGCGTCGTCCGACGAGCCGATCTCCTCGGCAATACGGTTCTCGAGCTTGCCTTCGGGAGACAGCTCGACGATCAGTTCGCCCCACATCTTGCCGAAGGCGAACGGCACCTGCGTCATGAACAGGGCCGGATCGAGGCTGTTGGTGGACTCGCCGCCAACCAGGCCGGCCTTGAGCGTGCCGCCCTTGACCGGACCCGCCGCGCGTGCTGCGCCGGAAAGCAGCGAATTGGCGAAGGTTGCCGTGACGCCGAGCGCTGCCGCCCGGCCGAGAAAATCACGACGGCTCAGTTTGCCGGACGCAACGCGCCGGCTCAGATATTCCAGTTCGTTAGACATGTTGAGTTCCTCACTCTGTTGGTCCGACCTTATGGTCGTTTTTCTCATTTCTTATCGGGAGAATAATGACCGTAAGGGAAAGCGGTAAGCAAGACCGAATGCGACATGCCGTGGCGTAAATCGTGCGTCGCAATTGGACCAATCGCTATAAGCGCTCAAACCAGTGCGCGCGGGATTTTCTCCTCGAAATTGCGCTCGAAAACCAGTTTTTCGCCTTCGTAGGCTTCGATTCTGGCGCTAACCATGAAGCTTTGCGCGTCGGACCGCATTTCGGCGAAGGTTTCGGTGCGCACCGACCATCCATTTCGCGACAGCGTCTGGGTCCAATGCGTCTGGCCCGACGCTGACAGCGGATTGTCAGGATGGATCGTCCATGTCTCTCTCGCGATGCTGCCATTGGCAAGGCCATGCGCCAGATCGCGCACCTCGCCGAAATCGTCGACGATGGAAAGCGTAATCATTCCGGTCTTTTCGTCGCGATCGACATGACGTTCGGAGCTCGCGGCGCGGACCGTCTCCGTTGCCCAGGGAGTGGCGGCCTCGGGCGTGGGAAACGTCACTTCATCGCCCTGCGCCAGCGGGCGCAACGGCAGCTTCAGCATCGCGGCCGACAGTTCGAGCCGGACCGGCTCCGGCGATGGCCAGATCATCGGCCAATAGGTGTTCGAAACGGCAATATGCATGCGGTGGCCGGCCGGCACGCGATAGGCGCATTGGTCGAGCACCACCCGGGCGCTGACGGTTTCGCCCGGCACCAGCGCTTGCGGGAACTCGTGCGAGTTGCGGTGCGTCAGGTTGAGCACGCCGTAGGAGATCAGCTCGGATGCGCCATCGGGATGCACGTCGCACAGCCGGATCGCGATGTTCGCCTGGCGCCGGTCCGACGAGAGCCTGACCAGAACTTCTGGAGCACCGACAATGTCGACCGCTTCGGCGAGCACCGGCTGGTCGAAGCACACCGAGAATGCATCGTCGGGGCGCTGGTCACCAGGCAATTCCGGGCCGAAGGTGAAGGGAAAATATTCGCCGCCGGCAAGGCCGCAGCTTTGCGGCGAAGCGACGATGGCGGGCTCGCTGCCTTCAGGGATAAGCTCAACCTCTTGCGTCTTGATAGTGGGCGACGGCCATTCCGATTCTGCGACCCAGCGGCCCGGCCGCTCAGGATGCCAGCGCGCCGGGCGCACGCTGTCCATGACATAGGCGCGGTAGGCCGGGTCGGCCTCGACGCCGGTGTCGATGTCCTTCAGCCAGCGGTCCCACCAGCGCAACGCCTCCTGCAGGAAGCCGATGCGCGGTTCGGGCGCGGCGTAATGCGGGTATTTGTGGATCCACGGGCCGACGATGCCTTTGACCGGTGCCTCGATGTTGGCGGCGAGATGGGAAATCGTATTGCGATAGCCGTCATGCCAGCCGCCGATCGACAGCACCGCGGCATGAACGGCGGAATAGTCCTCGCAGACCGAGCCGCGCTTCCAATAGGCATCGCGATGCTGGTGCTTCAGCCATAGCGGCGCCAGGAAAGGCTGGTTCTCCAGCCGGGTCAGCCACAGGTCGCGCCATCTGTTGTCGCCGGCCAGCAGCGGATCCGGCGGCCGCGACGAATAGGACAGCATGGTCGAGGCCCAACCGAAATTCTCGATCAGCAGGCAGCCGCCCTTATAGTGGATGTCGTCGGCATAGCGGTCGACGGTCGAGCACAGGCTGATCACCGCCTTTAGCGCCGGCGGCTGCATCGCCGCAACCTGCAGGCAATTGAAGCCGCCCCAGGAAATGCCCATCATGCCGACATTGCCGTTGCACCACGGCTGCGCCGCCGCCCAGGCAATCACATTGCAAGCATCTTGCAATTCCTGCTCGGAATATTCGTCGTCCATCAGCCCTTCGGAATCGCCGTTGCCGCGCATGTCGACGCGGATCGAGGCGTAGCCGTGGCCGGCGAAATAGGGATGCGTCAGCTGATCGCGATAGGTCGTGCCGTCACGCTTGCGATATGGCAGGTGCTCGAGAATTGCCGGCACCGGATCGTCGGCGGCGTCGGCTGGCATCCACACCCGCGCCGACAGCCGGCAGCCGTCCGGCATGACGATGCCAACGTCCGGGAACTCTACGACTTCTCGGGGGAATTCAGTGATGGTTTTCATGCGGCAGGCTCCAGGACCGCCAGATGATGGAGTCCGCAGGACGTCGTCGTGGGCCAGCCAACGAATTCGGCTGGTCAATCCGCGTCAATTCAGCGGTATGTCGTTTTCCGCTTTGCTCGCCTGATAGGCAGTGGAGAGCTCGTCGTAAATTGCGGAGATCGCGCTGATCCGCGCTTCCAGCCGCTCCCGCTCGGCATCGGGCAGCGATCGCACCAGTCTGCGGATCGAGAAGCTCTTCCAATAGGCATTCTCGGCATTGTAGCCGCCGGGATCGAGGGTAAAGACCTCTTTCAGGATCTTCAAATCGTGCGGGATGGCGAAGCTGTCGCGCGAATCCTCGTGACTGAACAAATGGTAGAAATTGTCGAAGCCGGTCCAGGTGATCGCCGACAGGCAGAGCGAGCAGGGCTCGTGGGTGGCGAGGAAGATAGCGTCCCTGGTGTCGACGCGCTCGGCCTTCGGCATTTCGTAGAAGCGCTTCAGGCAATGCACCTCGCCGTGCCAGAGCGGGTTTTCGGTCTCGTTGTTGGTTTCGGCAAGCACCAGCGAGCGGTCGTCCTTGCGCAGGATCGCCGCGCCGAACAGCTTGTTGCCATGGACGACGCCTTCGGCGGTCTTCGGCACGATGTCGTGCTCGATGACGTCGAGCAGTCGGTCGATCAGCGATATGTCGGTCATCACCTAATCCCGTCGGGAAGATGGATTTCGTAAGGGTGCGAGAAATGACACTCTTCGAGATTGGAGCCGTCGCCCCCGCGGTCGACGACCACAAAATCCTCGACATCGCCGATCGGCGTCAGCACGCCGTGCCACAGATTGCGCGGGTAGTTGACGCCTTGTCCGGGCGCGGTGATGAAGGCGTGCGGCTCGCCAGGGCCTTCCTCGCCATCATGGCAGACGACGACCAGGAACGGCCGTGGCGACAGCGGGATGAAGGCCTGGCTGCCAAAAGGGTGACGCTCCACCATGGTGAGCTTCAACGGAAAATCATAGGGCGTGCCACGCACCATCGAGATCAGCACGCGCGCATTCGGGCCTCGTGCTTCAGCGGTGGCGAGATCGTGGTAGCGCTCGGCCTTGCCGCCGTTGATCGGATAATGGTTGTCGCCGCCCCTATCGATGACGTCGCCGAACTCGGCGAAATTCTCGCGGGTCAGTGGCCGCGCGACAATGCGGGTCATGGCGTACGCCTTGCGACGCCGGCGCTGCCGAGCTTGGCGTGCCGGTTGACGTCTTTGTAGAGGAGATAGCGGAACTTGCCCGGGCCGCCGGCATAGCAGGCCTGCGGGCAGAAGGCGCGCAGCCACATATAGTCGCCTGCCTCGACCTCGACCCAGTCCTGGTTGAGGCGGTAGACCGCCTTGCCCTCCAGCACATAAAGCCCGTGCTCCATGACATGCGTCTCGGCAAACGGGATGACGGCACCCGGCTCGAGGGTGACGATGGTGATATGCATGTCGTGGCTCATGTCGGCCGGATCGACGAAGCGCGTCGTCGCCCATCGGCCCTCGGTTCCGGACATCGGCGTCGGCGCGATATCCTGTTCGTTAGCGAAGAACGCTTGCGGCGTATCGATGCCGTCGACTGCATCATAAGCCTTGCGGATCCAGTGGAAGCGGACAGCCGCGCCGCTTTCGTTGCGAACCGTCCACCCGATGGCCGGCGGCAGGAACGCGAAGCCGCCCGGCCTGAGCACATGCTTCTTGCCGGCAACCGAAACGCTCAGCTCGCCTTCGACCATGAACAGCGCGCCTTCGGCGCCGGAATCGGGTTCAGGCCGGTCGCTGCCGCCACCCGGCGCGACCTCGACGATATATTGCGAAAACGTCTCGGCAAAGCCCGACAGCGGCCGCGACAGCACCCAGACGCGTGTCCCCTCCCAGAAGGGCAAGGCGCTGGTGACGATGTCCTGCATCACGCCTCTGGGGATGACGGCATAGGCTTCGGTGAAGACCGCACGGCCGGTCAGCAATTCGCTCTGGCCGGGGTGGCCGCCCTGCGGCGCGTAGTAGGTTCGCTCGGCCATTTTCATCATATCCATAAGTTCAAGCCTATTGCGGAAGCCAAGGCCTATTGCGAAGCCAAAGGCCTATTGCGGAAGCATATCCTTCAGGCGAAGCAGCGCGATGCGCTCGACCTGTCTGCAGGCGGTTTCGAATTCGAGGCTGCGGCTGTTGCCGATACGCGCCTCGAACTCGGCCAGGATTTCCGCCTTGGTCTTGCCTTTCACCGCGATGATGAAGGGGAAACCGAAACTGGTGACGTAGGCGGCATTGAGTTTTGAAAACAGCTCGCGCTCCTTGTCGGTCAGCGCATCGAGCCCGGCCGAGGTCTGTTCCCTCGTCGATTCGGCCGTCAGCCTTCTGGCTTGCGCCAGTTTTCCGGCAAGGTCGGGATGGGCGTTGAGCACGGAGAGCCGCTCGGCCTTGCTGGCCGCGCGAAACACACGGCAGAGCGCATTGTGGAGGCCGCCGGCACTGTCATGCGCCGGGCCGAGCTCCAGCTCGTAGGCGCGCTCGGCAATCCACGGCGAATGCTCGAAAACGCCGCCGAATGTGTGGACGAAGGCCTCGAATTCCATTTTCGACGGGCGCAGCGCCGGCAACCGAAACGGATGCGTCTGCTGCCAGTGCTTTGCAATGTCGATGCGCCGTGCCAGCCAGACCTTGTCATGCGATTTGACGTAGTCGATGAAGCGCTTCAGCGCCGCGACCCGGCCCGGCCGCCCAACCAGGCGGCAGTGCAGGCCGATATTCATCATGCGCGGCCGCCCTGCCTTGCCCTCTTCATAGAGCGTATCGAAACTATCCCTGAGATAGGCAAAGAACTGGTCGCCCGAGTTGAAGCCCTGCGGCGTAGCAAAGCGCATGTCGTTGGCGTCGAGCGTATAGGGGATGATCAGCTGCGGTTTCGCCGTGCCGTCCGGCGCCACGTGCTCGAACCAGTAGGGCAGTTCGTCGTCATATGTGTCCGACACATACTCGAAGCCGCCCTCTTCCGCCGCCAGCCGCACCGTGTTGATCGACGTGCGGCCGGTGTACCAGCCGGTCGGCCGCGCGCCTGTCACTTCGTAGTGCAGCCGGATCGCCGCCTCCATATCGCGGCGCTCGTCTTCTGGCGCGTGATCGCGATAGTCGATCCATTTCAGCCCGTGCGAAGCGATTTCCCAATCGGCCTCTTGCATCGCCGCGACGTGATCGGGCGAACGCGCCAGGGCCGTGGCGACGCCATAGCAGGTGACCGGCACTTGTGCCTCGCTGAACAGGCGCAGCAATCGCCAGAAGCCGGCGCGGGCGCCGTATTCGTAGATCGATTCCATGTTCCAGTGGCGCTGGCCGGGCCAGGGCGCCGCGCCGACGATCTCCGACAGGAAAGCCTCCGAAGCCTTATCGCCGTGGAGGACGCAGTTCTCGCCGCCTTCCTCGTAATTGACGACGAACTGCACCGCGACATGCGCGCCGCCGGGCCATTTCGGATCCGGCGGGTTGGCTCCGTAGCCGCGCATGTCTCGTTCGTAACGCATTCTCGCTCCTGCCGGAAATTGTGATCAGGATAGTCGAAAGGAGTGCCTGCGCATTCCCCCGAAATTTTTGAAAGTGTTTTTGTCGTGCTCCGCTCGACCGGGACTTATGCATCGCCTTTAATTGGCGCACAATTCATGAATAGTGTTCGACGGTGCAGGGAATGGAGCAGCCAGTGGCGGAAACGTCGAAAGCCGAAGGCGGGCGCCTGACGACCCATGTGCTCGACACCGCAGCCGGCAGGCCGGCGACAGGCCTGTCGATCGAGCTCTATCATATCGACGGCCAGGTGCGGACGCATCTGAAGACTGTCGTCACCAACGATGACGGCCGCTGCGACGCACCTTTGCTTGCCGGCGCGGAATTCCGCACCGGCGAATACGAGCTGGTCTTTGCGGCCGGCGATTATCTGCGCCGGCAGGGGACGAAACTGCCGGAACCGGCCTTCCTCGACCATGTGCCGATCCGCTTCGGCATGGCCGAGCCGGTACACTATCATGTGCCGCTGCTCCTATCACCCTACGGCTATTCGACCTACCGGGGAAGCTGAGATGGCTGGGATCAAGACACGCAACGAAATTCGATTCATTCTCAATGACGAGGACGTCGCGCTCAGCGCGGTTGCGCCCGACCAGACACTGCTCGACTGGCTGCGGCTCGACCGCTCGCTGCGCGGCACCAAGGAAGGTTGCGCCGAGGGCGATTGCGGCGCCTGCACGGTGCTGGTCGGCAGGCTCTCGGCCGGAAGGCTGGTGTATGAAAGCGTCAATGCCTGCATCCGCTTCCTCGGCTCGCTCGACGGCACTCATGTCGTGACCGTCGAGCATCTGCGCGGCGACGCAGGAAAACTGCACCCCGTGCAGCAGGCGATGGTCGATTTCCACGGCTCGCAATGCGGCTTTTGCACGCCGGGTTTCGTCATGTCGCTTTATGCGCTGTGGATGCGGTCGCCGGAGCCGTCGGATGCGGCGATCGAAAAGGCGCTGCAGGGCAATCTCTGCCGCTGCACCGGCTATGAGGCGATCATGCGCGCGGCGCGCGCCATCTCCAGCTACGGCAAGGTCGCCAAGGACCCGTTGGCGGCCGAGCGCGAGGCAGTCACAGCCAAGCTCGAAGCGATGAAGGACGGTTTGCGCATCGAGATCGGTTCCGGCAATAAACGGCTGATCGTGCCGGCCAATGCCGACGATCTGGCCAGCGTGCTCGACAAGGAGCCAAGTGCCACCATCGTCGCCGGTTCGACCGATGTCGGCCTCTGGGTTACCAAGCACATGCGCGACATCTCGCCGGCGGTCTTCATCGGCAATCTCGATGGGCTGTGCGGGATGTCCGAGGACAAGGGCATCATTTCGATCGGCGCCGGTGTCACCTACAGCGAAGCCTTCGCGACGCTTTCGAAGCGCGTCCCGGCGCTCGGGCCGCTGTTCGACCGCATCGGCGGCGATCAGGTCCGTAACATGGGCACGATCGGCGGCAACATCGCCAACGGCTCGCCGATCGGCGACACGCCGCCGCCGCTGATCGCGCTCGGCGCGCAACTGACGCTGCGCCGCGGCAACAAGCGGCGGACGATCCCGCTGGAGGACTTTTTCATCGCCTATGGCAAGCAGGACCGGCAGCCCGGCGAATTCGTCGAGGCCGTGCATGTTCCGGTGCCGGACAGCGAGACGAAATTTGCCGTCTACAAGATCACCAAGCGCCGCGACGAAGACATTACGGCTGCGCTCGGCGCGTTTTCCCTGACGCTGGCAGCGGACGGCTCGGTGGCGGATGTGCGCATCGCCTATGGCGGTATGGCGGCAACGCCGAAGCGGGCCTTTGGCGTGGAAAAGGCATTGCTTGGCAAGCCTTGGACGGAAGAGACGGTCGAGGCGGCGATGACCGAGTACGCCAGCGATTTCACCCCGCTGACCGATATGAGGGCAAGCGCGGAATACCGGGCGCTGGCGGCGCGCAACCTGCTGCTGCGCTTCTTTGTCGAGACCAGCGGCACCAGGGCGCCTGCCCAGGTGTCACGGCACGAGGCGGCGTGATGAACAAGCATGCCACCCCCAACCTCAAGGCGCAAAAAATCGCCGGCGGCGTCGCCACCGACCAGCGGCACGATTCCGCCCACAAGCATGTCAGCGGCACAGCCGTCTATATCGACGACATGCCGGAACCGGCCGGCACGCTGCATGGCTGCCTCGGGCTTTCCAATGCTACGCATGCCACCATCACGAAAATCGATCTGTCGGCGGTGCGCACTGCCCCCGGCGTCATTGACGTGCTGACGGCAAGCGACGTGCCCGGCGAGAACGACATTTCGCCGACCGGCCGTCACGACGAGCCGGTGCTGGCCGACGGCAGGGTTCAATTCTTCGGCCAGCCGATCTTCTGCGTCATCGCCGAAACCCGCGAGCAGGCGCGCCGCGCCACAAGGCTGGCCAAGGTCGAATACAAGGAGTTGCCGTTCGTCGCCGATATTGGCGACCTCGATCCCCGGAAAGACAAGCTGGTCACTCCGCCGCTGACCCTGAAGCGCGGCGATGCCGCAGCCGCCATCGAACAAGCACCACGCCGGCTCAAAGGGCAGATGCGCATCGGCGGCCAGGAGCATTTCTATCTGGAGGGCCATATCGCCCTGGCCATTCCGGGCGAGGACCAGGACGTCACCATCTATTCCTCGACCCAGCATCCGAGCGAAATCCAGCACATGGTCAGCCATGCGCTCGGTGTGCCGAGCCATGCGGTGACGGTAGAAATCCGCCGGATGGGCGGCGCTTTCGGCGGCAAGGAAACGCAAGGCAATCAGTTTGCGGCGTTGGCTGCTATCGCTGCGAAGAAACATCATCGCGCCGTCAAGATCCGGCCCGACCGTGACGACGACATGATCGCCACCGGCAAGCGCCACGACTTTTTGGTCGATTACGAGGTCGGCTTCGACGACGATGGAAATATTCTCGGCGTCGATTTCATGTTCGCGGCGCGCTGCGGCTTCTCGGCCGACCTCTCGGGCCCGGTCACCGACCGTGCGCTGTTCCATTGCGACAACACCTATTTCTGGCCGGCAGTGCACGCGCAATCGGCGCCGCTCTACACCAACACTGTGTCGAACACCGCCTTTCGCGGCTTCGGCGGTCCGCAAGGCATGGTCGGCGCCGAGCGCGTCATCGACGAGGTCGCCTTTGCCGTCGGCAAAGACCCGCTCGAAATCCGCAAGAAGAATTTCTACGGCACCGGCGACCGCAACATCACGCCCTACCACCAGACGGTCGAGGACAACGTCATCCACCGCATTGTCGCCGAGCTGGAGGCGAGTTCCGACTATGCAAGGCGTCGCCGGACCATCGATGCATTCAACGCCAATAGCCGCTTCATCAAGCGCGGACTGGCGCTGACGCCGGTCAAGTTCGGCATCTCGTTCACCGCCACCCATTACAACCAGGCCGGCGCGCTGGTGCATGTCTACACCGACGGTTCGGTGCATCTGAATCATGGCGGCACCGAAATGGGACAGGGTCTCTACGTCAAGGTGGCGCAAATTGTGGCGGAGGAATTCCAGATCGACCTCGACCAGGTGAAGATCACCGCCACGACGACCGGCAAGGTGCCGAACACCTCGGCAACTGCCGCATCGTCCGGCTCCGACCTCAATGGCATGGCGGCACAGAACGCCGCCCGGCAAATCAAGGACCGGCTGACCGATTTTGCCGTCGAGAAATACCAGGTGCCGCGCGACCAGGTGCTGTTCCTGCCCAACCGGGTGCGCATCGGCAACCAGGAGATCGCCTTCGCCGATCTCGTCAGGCAGGCCTACATGGCGCGCATCCAGCTTTCGGCGGCGGGCTTCTACACGACGCCGAAAATCCATTGGGACCGCGACAAGGGCGAGGGCCACCCCTTCTACTATTTCGCTTACGGGGCTGCGTGCTCGGAAGTCTCGGTCGACACGCTGACTGGCGAATACATCGTCGAGCGCACCGACATCTTGCATGAAACCGGCCGCTCGCTGAACCGCGCCATCGACCTCGGCCAGGTCGAGGGCGGTTTCATCCAGGGCATGGGTTGGCTGACGACGGAGGAACTGTGGTGGGACGACAAGGGGCGGCTGCGCACCCATGCACCGTCGACCTACAAGATCCCGCTCGCTTCGGACCGGCCGAAGATTTTCAACGTGACTTTGGCCGACTGGGCGGAAGCAGGCGAGCCGACGGTGCACCGCTCCAAGGCGGTCGGCGAGCCGCCCTTTCCGCTCGCAATGTCGGTGCTGCATGCCCTCTCGGACGCAGTGGCGAGCGTTGCCGGCCACAAGATCTGTCCGCGCCTCGACCCGCCTGCTACGCCGGAGCGTGTGCTGATGGCGATCGAACGGCTGAAGCGGGAAGCCAAGACCGGCACCTAAACCCGGCCTCGGAATCCCGGAAAGCGTGCAATTCAGGCCGAAAAACTCTATATTTTCCCGATAGGGAATGCGAATGATGAACGCGAGAGTGCAAAGCCTGAAAATCTTTCTTGCCAGCGCCGGCCGCATCGCAGTGGTCGAGGTCGCCGGGACAAAAGGTTCGACGCCGCGCGAAAAGGGCGCCTTCATGCTCGTCTCTGGATCGGCCACTTTCGGCACGATCGGCGGCGGCCAGCTCGAATACATGGCGATCGACAAGGCGCGGCAGATGCTTTTCTCCCCCCTCGAGGGGGAGATGGCCGCGAAGCGGCCAGAGGGGGTCGTCTCAGAAGGCACCGCCAGAGCGTCGAGCACTGCCGCGGCGACCCCACCCGGCGGCTTCGCCGCCACCCTCCCCTCAAGGGGGAGGGATATCCGCGCCACGCTCGACATCGCGCTCGGGCCGGAGATCGGCCAGTGCTGCGGCGGTCGGGTGGAAGTGCTGATCCGGCTGGTGGACGCGGCGCTTGAGGCCGAGCTGGTTGCGGCGGCGGAAGCCGAGGAGGCGCAGCTGCCACATGTCTACATCTTCGGCGGCGGCCATGTCGGCCAGGCGCTGGCATCGGCGGTGGCTTTGCTGCCGGTGCATGTCGTTGTTGTCGAGACACGAGCCGAGGCGCTGGAGGGCATGCCGGGCACGGTCGAAACAAGCCTGACGCCGATGCCCGAGGCGATTGTTCGCAGGGCCCCGGCCGGCTCCGCCTTCGTCGTCCTCACCCACGACCACGCGCTGGATTTCCTGATCGTCGCCGAGGCGCTGAAACGCCGGGATGCCGCCTATGTCGGCATGATCGGTTCCAGGACCAAGAAGGCGACGTTCCGGAACTGGTTCCTGAAGTCGGCGGACGGAAGCGAGGCGGAATTTGCCCGCCTCGTCTCGCCGATCGGCGGCGATGCCGTCAAGGACAAGCGCCCGCAGGTGATCGCCGCACTCGCCGCAGCCCAGATCATGACGGTGTTGGCCGCCCATGCTGCGCCCTCGGCCACTCCGTCCAGAGCCCCTCATGGCGGGGCTATGGCCGGCTGACGTTTCCTTTTATTCCTTCTCCTGCGTGTGCGCCTCTAGGAACCACAGCAATTTGTCGAGCGAGCGCGAATAGGCGGTGAAGATGTCGGCGGTGTCGGCGTCGCCCGCACCCGCCGCCTCGTCGATCGCCGCGCGTGCCCGCTTGGCTGTCGCGGCATAGCGGTCGATCAGCGCTGCCAGATGATCCCTGGTCTTGTGGATGTCGGTCGGATAGGCCTCGAGCATGGTCGCCTTCGACACCTCTTGCGATGTGCCGAGCGCGGTGCCGCCGAGCTGTACGGCGCGCTCGGCAATGGTGTCGACATGGCCATCGATCTCGTCGCGGAACGTGTCGAGCATCTCATGGATGGCGATGAATTGCGGCCCCTTGACGTTCCAGTGCGCCTGCTTGGTGATCAGCGCCAGATCGATGGCGTCGGCGAGGCGGGCGTTGAGAAGATCGATACACTCTTTCTTGGCGTTGGATTGCAGGTCGTTGCGGGTGGCGATGGCGTCCATGATCGGCTCCTGTGGCGGTTGCGTCCGCGTGGTTCAAAGAGGGCGAGTTTGTGGAAGGTCAATCGAACATGCGCGCAGACGCCCTCATCGCCGCGCGGCACAGCATCCCAAAACGACGATCTCCGACTTTCGTTCCGCTCGCCGCTTACGCCGGCCGATTCAAGCCCAGGTGTTCACGCAGCGTGCTGCCTCGATAGTCCGTGCGGAACAGGCCGCGTCGCTGCAACTCCGGCACGACAAGCGTTGCAAAGGCGTCGAATTCGCCGGGAAAATAGGATGGCATGACGTTGAAACCGTCTGCCGCGCCGCCCTCGAAGCGTGCCTCGAGCTCGTCGGCGATCTGAGCCGGCGTTCCAACGACGCGCCAATGGCCGCGCGCGCCGGCAAAATGGCGGGCAAGCTGGCGAATGGACAGGTTATCGCGGCGGGATTGCTCGATGACCAGCGCCTGCCGGCTCTGCATGCCTTCGCTGGCCGGCAGCTCCGGCAGCGGTCCGTCGATGGGATAGCGCGCGAGATCGGATATGCTGAGATAGCTGGAAAGCAGCGCGACGCCGACGTCGTCCGGGATCAGTTCCTGCAATTCATCATATTTTGCCCGGGCTTCCGTTTCGCTTGCAGCGACGATCGGTGCGACGCCAGGCATGATCTTGACGTCGTCCGGCTCGCGCCCATAGACCGCCAGCCGCCCTTTGAGGTCATCGTAGAAGGCCTTCGCCTCCTTGAACGTTTGCGCCGCCGTGAACACCACATCGGCGGTTCGGGCGGCGAGGTCGCGGCCCTCGTCCGACGCTCCCGCCTGAATCATGACCGGTGCACCTTGCGGCGAACGCGGCAGATCGAGCGGGTCGCGCACCGAAAAACTTCTGCCTTCGTGATTGAAGCCACTGGTTCCTGCGCCCCGCCAGAGAGCTGCGACCACGGCAGCGAATTCGCGCGCCCGCTCGTAACGGTCCGCATGCGGGCGCAGACCGGTCGAGCCGAAATTGGCGGCCTCGATCTGGCTGGCGGAAGTGACAAGGTTCCAGCCGGCACGCCCGCCGCTCAGATGATCGAGCGACAAGAAGGTCCGCGCCAGCCCGTAAGGCTCATTGTAGCTCGTCGATGCCGTGGAGACGAGCCCGATGCGCTCCGTCTGGACGGCGAGCGCCGCAAGCAGGCTGATCGGCTCGAAGCCGATCGAGCGTGAGGTCTGGCTGGCGATGTTGACATTGGCCTCGCGCACGCCGGCGGCGTCCTCGCAGAAGATCATGTCGAACTTCGCCGCCTCCGCCGTGCGCGCCAGCTGGATGTAATGGTCGATGTCGATACCGGCTGTCACATGCGCCTGCGGATGGCGCCAGGCGGCGATGTGGTGGCCTGTCGCCCACAGGAAGGCGCCGAGCTTCATCTGGCGTCGACCGGTACTCATTGTCGATCCTCCCCGGCAAGTCCGAGGTGGGAGCGCAGTGTCGCCCCGCTGTAACCAGACAGAACAAGGCCGCGACGGTGAAGCTCCGGCAGCACGCGACCGATGAAATCGTCGAGCGTCGACTTGAGCGGCATGTCGATGTTGAACCCCTCGCAGGCTCTCGAGCGAAAGCGCTCTTCGAGCCTGTCCGCGAATGTGTCCGGCCTGGCCGTCATTTCGGCACCCGCCGCTACATTCATCAGCACCTTTATCGCGCCCGGACTGCGGCCAAACGCAAGTGCGCGGCGCTTCAGATCGTCGTGCAGTGCCTTGGTGCGCTCGACGGATAGCTCGTCCAGCAGGACGACGTCGGCGGTGCGGGCGGCGATGTCCATGTCGGGCTCGGACAGGCCGGACATCACTAGCACCGGCGTGTCCTGCGGCGACGGTGCCACATTGAGCGGCCCCCGCACCGAGAAATACTCGCCCTTGTGGCCGAGCAGGTGCATTTTTTCGGGATCGAAGAAGCGGCCGCCACGCTTGTCGAACAGCAGCGCGTCCGCGTCCCAGCCTTTCCACAGGCCTTGCACGATGCCGATGAACTCCACCGCGCGCCGGCGAAAATCGTCAGTGGGAATCCCTTCCGGCCGGCTGAAATTGGCCGCCTCGCGCGGACCGGGCATCATGCTCGCGTGCCAGCCGGCGCGACCATGGCTGATGATGTCGAGTGAGGCGAAACGGCGTGCGAGATTGTAGGGCTGGTGGGCGACCATCGAGGCTGCCGCGACCAGGCCGATCCTGCTCGTCACCGTCGCCAGTGCCGCCAGCAGGGTCGTCGCTTCGAACGGCACTTGCCGGTTCGGTCCGCCGCCTGCAGCCAGCGCGGAATCGGCGAGCAACACCATGTCCAACCCGGCTGCTTCGGCCTTTTGCACGGACCGGGTCAGAAGGCTGAAATCCGGGCCGGCGTCGGGCGGATGGGGAGGGGCGGCTTCCGGAGACAGCGAAACGGCGAGATGCATTGTGGCGCCGTTGGCCATTGGTCTTCCCTGGTGAGTGAGATTCCGCAGGAATTATCTTCGCCGGCTGGACGGAAAGCAACCGGCCAGCCGGCGATCACTTGCCGGCCAGAATATCCCTGATCAGCCGCTGGCAGCGCTCGGCCATGAAGTCGAGCAGCAGCCGCACCTTCGGATCCTGCAGCTTCTTGTGCGGGTAGACGGCGGCGAACTGTACCGGCGTCGGCGGCGTGTTGCTCAGGATCACTTTCAGCCGCTGGTCGCGGATAAATGGCTCGACCTCGAAGCGCGGCTTGTTGATGATGCCGCGGCCGGACAGCGCCCAGCCGGTCAGCACGTCGCCATCATCGGTATCGTAGGGGCCGTGCACCTCGAATTTTTGCGGCCCGCTTGGCGTCTGCAGCGTCCAGACATATTCGCGCGCGCCGGAATAGCGCAGCATCAGGCAGTCGTGCTTCTTGCCGATCAACTCCTGCGGCTCGCGGGGCTCGCCGCGCGCTTCCAGATATTTCGGCGCCGCCACCAGCACCCGTTCGCATTCCATGATGCCGCGCATTCTGAGGCTAGAATCCTCGATGATGCCCAGCCGGAACGCAACATCGATGCCTTCCTTCATGATGTCGACATTGTGATCGGAAAGCCGGAGCCGCACCTCGATATCGGGGTACCTGTCGTGGAAATCCGGAATGCCCGATGCTACCAGCCGCCGGCCGAGGCCGAGCGGTGCCGTCACTTTTATGGTGCCGCGCGGCTGGCCGGATAAGGCGCTGACCGCCGCTTCCGCCTCGGTGACCGCCTCCAGCACCTGCTTGGCGCCGGAGTAGAACACCGTGCCGTGCTCGGTCGGCATCAACTGCCGCGTCGTGCGGTTGAACAGCCTGACGCCGAGATGCTTCTCGAGCTCCTTGATGCGGTTGGAGGCGACCGCCGGCGAAATGCGCATGTCGCGCCCAGCCGCCGACAAATTGCCGAGCTCGACGACGCGGACGAAAACGGCGATGTTATCGAGATAGGCCATGCGGCTTTCGTGGCTCTCATGTGGCTGCGTGTAACGAGCGTAGTATTTTCCAATTTTTTTTGAAAGTCATCGTGCACCTCGGCCCTTTCCGTTTGCGCTCCAGCCCGTAAAGTCAGCCGATCGGCAGGGACGACTTTTCATGATGGATTTCGTGATATTCTGGGATTGGCTGAATTTCGCCGTGCGCTGGCTGCACGTCGTCACCGGCATCGCCTGGATCGGGTCGTCCTTCTATTTCGTCGCGCTCGATCTCGGCCTGCGCCAGCGTCCGGGCATGCCTGCCGGCGCTTTCGGCGAGGAATGGCAGGTGCATGGCGGCGGCTTCTACCACGTGCAGAAATATCTGGTGGCGCCGGCTGAAATGCCCGAGCACCTGACCTGGTTCAAATGGGAATCCTACGCCACCTGGCTGTCGGGCTTCGCCATGCTGTGCGTGGTCTACTATGCCGGCGCGGACCTGTTCCTGATCGATCCGAATGTGCTCGCGATGTCGGTGCCTACAGGCATCTTGTTGTCGCTGGCGACGATCGGCATCGGCTGGGTGGTCTACGATCTCTTGTGCCGTTCGCCGCTCGGCAAGAGCGACACCGGCCTGATGCTGGTGCTCTACGGGGTGCTGGTGTTCGTCGCCTGGGGGCTAACCCACCTGTTCACGGGCCGCGCCGCCTTCCTGCATCTTGGTGCCATCACCGCGACGATTATGTCGGCCAACGTTTTCATGGTCATCATCCCCAACCAGAAGATCGTCGTCGCCGACCTGATCGCCGGCAGGAAGCCAGATCCGAAATACGGCAAGATCGCCAAGCAGCGCTCGCTGCACAACAATTACCTGACGCTGCCGGTTTTGTTCCTGATGCTGTCGAACCACTATCCGCTGGCGTTCGGGACAGAGTTCAACTGGGTCATTGCCTCGCTGGTGTTCATCATCGGCGTGCTGATCCGGCACTATTTCAACACCATGCATGCACGTAAAGGCAATCCGACCTGGACCTGGCTGGTGGCGGCCGTGCTGTTCGTCGTCATCATCTGGCTGTCGACGGTGCCGAAGCTGTTGACCGGCGAGGTCAAGACGTCCTCGGCGGCGGAGGTCTACGTCGCCTCGGCGCACTTCGCCGCTGTGCGCGACACCGTTCTTGGCCGCTGTTCGATGTGCCACACGGCAGAGCCGTCCTACGAGGGTATCTACCACGCGCCGAAGGGCGTGATGCTCGACACCGATGCCGGCATCGCCGAGCACGCCGGCGAGATCTACCTGCAGGCCGGCCGCAGCCACGCCATGCCGCCCGCCAACGTCACCCAGATCACCGACAAGGAACGGGCGCTGCTGGTGGCCTGGTTCGAAGGCGCGGGGAAATGACCAGCACGCTCCTGCGCGGCCGTACGCTGTCGTTTTTGCGCTGGCCCGAAACCATCGACGACCATTCCGCCTGGCGTTACGAGCACGATGGCGGCCTGCTGATGCACGACGGCAGGATCATTGCAGCGGGCGCCTATTCCGAGGTCGAGAAAAAGGCGGGCGCGGGAACAAAAAAGATCGACCATCGGCCGCATCTGCTGCTGCCCGGTTTCATCGATGCGCACGCGCATTTTCCGCAGATGCAGGTCATCGCTTCCTACGGCGCCGAGCTGCTCGACTGGCTGAACACCTACACCTTTCCCGAGGAGATCAAATTCCAGAACGCTCAGCATGGACGCCGTATCGCCAGACTGTTCCTGGATGACGTATTGCGCCACGGCACGACGACGGTCGCCGCCTATTGCTCGGTGCACAAGGAATCGGCCGAGGCGTTCTTTGCCGAGTCGCACGACCGCAACATGCTCAATATCGCCGGCAAGGTTATGATGGACCGCAACGCCCCGGAAGGCGTGCTCGACACGCCGCAATCGGGTTATGACGACAGCAAGGCGCTGATCGAGGAGTGGCACGGCAAGGGGCGCCAGCACTATGCCATCACCCCGCGCTTCGCCATCACCTCGTCGCCGGAGCAATTGGAGATGGCGGGTACGCTCTGCCGTGAATATCCGGACCTGCATATGCAAACGCATCTGTCGGAAAACCACGCCGAGATCGCTTTCACCCAGAAGCTTTATCCGCAGGCGCGCGACTATACCGACATCTATGAGCATTACGGGCTGCTCGGCCGCAAAAGCCTGTTCGGCCACTGCATCCATCTGTCGGAACGCGAGGCGGATGCGCTTTCGGATAGCGGCTCGGTGGCGGTGTTCTGCCCGACCTCCAATCTGTTTCTCGGCTCGGGCCTGTTCAATTATCAGCGGTATCGCCGCCGCGAAAAGTCGCTCCGCATAGCCGCTGCCACCGATGTCGGCGGCGGGACCAACTATTCGATGCTGCGTACCATGGACGAGGGCTATAAGGTGATCGCGCTGAACGGCGAGAAGCTCAATCCGTTGCAGTCCTTCTGGCAATTGACCCTCGGCAATGCCGAGGCGCTGTCGCTTGCGGAAAAGATCGGCACCCTGAAGGAAGGCAGCGATGCCGATATCGTCGTGCTCGACGCTCGCGCCACGCCGGCGATGCGGCTGCGGATGGAGACGGCGGACACGCTCGCCGAGGAATTGTTTCTGCTGCAGACGCTCGGCGACGACCGCGCCGTGCGCGAGGTCTATGTCGCCGGCCGGGCGGCCAAGACGGACATGGCGGTTTAGCTGTCGTATACGGCGGGCTTGACCGAGCGGCAGCCATCGGTCAAATCGTGCAGCGAAGTTGACAGGGGAACGACATGGCCGTTGCGGACGACATCGCTCTGATCAAGAAACAGGAAGCCACGCTCGTCTTCCCGGCGTTCGATGAGGCCGTCGCTTTCAAGATCGGCTCGGCGATCCGCGACCGCGCGCTAGCCGAGAACCTGCCGATCATCGTCGATATCAGAACCTTCGACCGGCCGCTGTTTTATGCGGCAATGCCCGGCTCGAACGCCTCCAATCCGGATTGGGCGCGGCGCAAGATCAATGTCGTGCGCCGGTTTTTGAAAAGCACCTATCGCATGGTGCTGGAGCAGCAGCGCCCCGACCGCAGCTTCAAGCCCGGCGAGGGGCTGGATATATCAGATTATGTGCTGGCCGGCGGCGGCTTTCCCATCACGGTCAAGAGCGCCGGTGTCATTGGCGTGATCGCAGTCTCCGGCCTGCCGGAGCGTGAGGACCACGGCGTGGTGGTCAATGCGCTTTGCGAGCATCTCAGCATCGACGCGCGCGGGCTGGCACTGCCGCTGGAAGCAAAATGACAGAGGTAGACCCCAAACTCTTCCTCACGTCGATCTTCAACGCCGCCGTTGCCGCCGCCGATCCCGAAAGGACCATCAGGGACCATTTGCCGGCAAAGCCGAAGGGCCGCACGATCGTCATCGGCGCGGGAAAAGGCTCGGCGCAGATGGCGGCGGCTTTCGAGAAAGTGTGGGACGGGCCGATCCAAGGGCTGGTGGTCACCCGTTATGGCTGTGGCGCGACATGCCGGCGCATCGAGATCATCGAGGCGGCGCACCCGGTGCCGGACGCCGCCGGGTTGGAGGCTTCACGACGGTTGCTCGAAAAGGTTCAGGGACTAACGGCCAACGACCTCGTCGTCGCGCTCATCTCCGGCGGCGGCTCGGCGCTGCTGCCGGCGCCCGCCAAAGGTCTGACGCTGGCCGATGAGATCGCCGCCAACGAGGCGCTGCTCGCCTCCGGCGCGCCCATCGCCGCCATGAACACCATCCGCAAACATCTTTCCACGATCAAGGGCGGCAGGCTGGCGGCCGCCGCCTATCCGGCCAAACTGGTCTCGCTGGTCGTTTCAGACATTCCGGGCGACAATCCGGCGCTGGTCGCCTCCGGCCCAACCGTTCCCGATTTGGGAAGCCGCGAAGAGGCGCTGGCATCGATCGCCGCCTATGGCATGAAACTGCCTGCTCAAGTGATGGCGCATATCAGCTCGCCGGCTGCAGATGCACCGCGTCCGGATGATCCGCGCTTTTCCCGCAACGAAGTGCATCTGATCGCCTCGGCCGGCGTGTCGCTGGAGGCGGCTGCAGCCGAAGCGAAGCGTCAAGGCATTCAGGCCGTCATCCTCTCCGATTCCATTGAAGGCGAGGCGCGCGAGGTCGGCAGCGTCCACGCGGCGATCGCCCGCGAGGTGGCGACGCGCAACCGGCCATTCCCAAAACCGGTGCTGATCCTGTCCGGCGGCGAGACGACGGTGACCTTGCGCGCGAAAGGCAAGGGCGGACGCAACTCGGAATTCCTGCTTGCTTTCGCCATTGGCATCAACGGCATGGCGGGCGTCCATGCACTGGCCGCCGACACCGACGGCATCGACGGTTCGGAAGACAATGCCGGCGCCTTCGCCGACGGTTCGACGGTGTCGCGGATGCGGGCGGTGGGCGTCGATGCCAAGGCCATGCTTGCCGGCAACAACGCCTGGACCGCGTTTAACGCCGTCGGCGACCTCTTCGTGCCTGGACCGACCGGGACGAACGTCAACGATCTCAGGGCGATATTAGTCAAATAGGCCAAGCTCAGGCCGCCATCAGCTTTTTCACTGCTTTCATGTCCTGCAGAAACCGTTCGCGTTCGGCCTGCTTGTCCGCCGGCTCGCGAATGCGAAGGATGAAGGACGGGTGGATGGTGACGAAGACACGCAGGCCATCGTCCCGCTCTACGACCGCCCCGCGCATCTTCATGATCGGCACCACCTTGCCGAGCAGCGACTGCGCTGCCGTGGCGCCGAGCGCCACCGCCAGATTGGGCTTGATCAGATCGAGCTCCTTGTCGAGCCACCAGCGGCAGGCCTGCACCTCCCCGGCATTCGGCTTCGAATGGATGCGCCGCTTGCCGCGCGGCTCGAACTTGAAATGCTTGACCGCGTTGGTGACGTAGACTTTCAGCCGGTCGACGCCGGCATCGTCCAGGATCGCATCGAACACCTTGCCCGCCGGACCGACGAAAGGCTTGCCGGCCAGATCTTCCTGGTCGCCCGGCTGTTCGCCGACGAAGATCACCTTCGCCTTGTCAGGCCCTTCGCCGAATACGGTCTGCGTCGCGTCGTGCCACAGCGGACAGCGGCGGCAGATTTTAGCCGTTTCGCGCAGTTCAGGAATGGTCCTGGCGTCGATTTCTGTCGTTTCCGGGGACTTGCCTGCCGGCAAGCGTCTGGCCTGCACCTTGGTGTGGTGCGGCGCGGGTGTTGTCATTCTGGCGATCATGGCGAGTACGGTCCTGTCCGCTTCCGCGATCAGAACCGGAATGAGCGAAGCCGCCAGAAGGTTCCTTCAAAACTGGTTCGGTCGGAACTTCGCCGGACGAACCCTGCGGGGCAGGGCCTTACACTTCGTGCAGATAAAGGTGATAATCCAGCTCGCTGACCGTGCGTGCCACGCGCAGATATTCGGATTGCTTGATCGCCACGAATGTCCGGTGCAGATCTTCGCCCAATGCGCCCTTGAGGAAGGTCGACGCCCTTGCCGCCTCGATCGCGGCGCGCCAGTCGACCGGCATCGTCGTACGCGTGACGGCGGATTCGTAGCCATTGCCGGTCGTTTCGGGACCGGGATCGAGCCCCTCGTCGAGACCCCTGGTGATGCCGGCCAGCACCGTCGCCGCCACCAGGTAAGGATTGGCGTCGACGCCCGACGGCCGGTGCTCGATGCGCCGGTTCTTGGCATCGCCGGCCGGCACGCGCAGCGCCACCGAGCGATTGTTGACGCCCCAGCTCGGCGCCACCGGGGCATAGGATTGCGAGACGAAGCGCCGCCATGAATTGGCGTGCGGTGCAAACACCAGCATCGATTCCGCCATCGTCTGGATGAGGCCGCCAAGGCCGCGCAGCAGCGGCAGCGACCAGTTTTCGCCGCCGGCTTCGGCAAAGACGTTCTTGCCGGCATCGTCCAGCAGCGAGACATGGAAATGCATGCCTGAGCCGGCATACTTCTCGATCGGCTTGGCCATGAAGCAAGCGGTAACGCCATGGCGACGTGCCTGCGCCCGCACCAGCCGCTTGAGCATGACGAGATCGTCGGCCGCCCGCATGACGTCCTTGCGGTAGTTGAGCGTCAGCTCGTACTGGCCGGGCGCATATTCGGAAATGACCGTTTCGGCCGGGATGCCTTGCACCTTGGCGGCAGCATAGATGTCGGAAAACAGCGGCTCCATGCCGTGCAGATGGTCGACGGAATAGACTTCGGTCTTGGCCGAGCGGCGGCCGTCGAGCACCGCGTGGGCGGGCTGCACCTTGCCTTCGGCATCGCGCTCGTTGGCGAGCAGGAAGAATTCGAGCTCGAAGGCGCCGGCCGGATGCAGGCCCTTGGCCGCGAGGATATCCACCTGGCGGGCGAGCGCCAGCCGCGGGTCGGACGACATCGGCTGGCCATCGAGGTGGTACATCGCCATCAGCACCTGGCCGCGCGGCGGCTGTGTGCCGAATAGCGGCACCAGCGTGCCGGGGATTGGCCATGCGCGCAGGTCGCCGTCGCCGGTCGTCCAGATCAGCCCGGTCTCGTGAACATCCTCGCCGGTGATGTCGAGGCCGAGAATCGAGATCGGCATGTGCCGGCCGCCCTCGAAGATGCTCATCAATTCATGCCGGCGCACGATCTTGCCACGCCCGACGCCATTGGCGTCGGTCAGCACGATGTCGAACGCCTCGATCTCGGGATGGGCGTCGA
Organism: Mesorhizobium sp. M0571; assembly: GCF_040320985.1. Classification (NCBI taxonomy): domain Bacteria; kingdom Pseudomonadati; phylum Pseudomonadota; class Alphaproteobacteria; order Hyphomicrobiales; family Phyllobacteriaceae; genus Mesorhizobium; species Mesorhizobium sp. M0571. Next base: position 231,150 of record NZ_JAMYQT010000003.1, on the reverse strand, counting down.
GAAAGGCCTGCGCCTCGGCGGGCGTCGAGCCCGAAGGGGATGCCGTGACCAGGTTCAAACTTTGCTTGGGCGCTTGTTTCATGTGGCAAGCTTGTCTCATGCCACAAGCTTTGCCGCAACCGCGCCGAAGGCGGTGATCAGCCGGTTCACCTGGGCGGCGCCGGTCGCAGGCGAGATCAGCATCATATTGTGGAACGGTGCGATCAGCACGCCGCGATTGACCAGCGCAACGTGGATCGCCGCCTCGAGCTCCGGCGCATGCGCTCCCTCTGCATCGCCGCCATTCCTCAGCGGGCCTGGTGCGCAGATGAACTCGACACGGGCGCCGACTCGGGCAACGTGCCAGGGCAGCCGGTAGCGGTCGATGACGGCGGTCAACCCGGCGTCAAGCCGCCGCGCCAGATGCTCCATATGGCTGTAGTTGTCGTCGGTCATGACGTGTTCGAGCGTGGCGCGCATCGCCGCGAATTGCAGCGGATTGGCCGATAGCGTTGTCCCCATGCCGGAATAGCCGGGCTCTTTCTGGCTGATATAAGCGGCATAGCGCGCCGCAACGTCTTCGCTCATGCCCCAGACACTCGCCGGCACGCCGCCGGCGATCGGCTTGCCGAGTACGAACAGGTCCGGCTCCAGCCCGTATTTCCTCGTATAGCCGCCGCGACCGGTCGAGATCGTGTGCGTCTCGTCGATCAGCAGCAGCGCGCCGGTCGCACGGGTGAGCCGCCGCAACCCGTCATGAAAGCCGGCTTCGGGCAGCACCATGCAGGAGTTGGTCAGCACCGGCTCGGTGATGACGCAGGCGACATCGTTGTCGCGGAGTGCGGCCTCGAGCGCCGGCAGATCGTTGAACTCGACCACATCAGTCGCCCGCGTCAAGTCGCGGAACTCGCCGGCAAGGCCGGGCCGGTTCACCGCCTTGCCGTCGACCAGTCGGACCATCGTCTCGTCGACCGAGCCGTGATAGCAGCCGTTGAAGACCAGGATCTTTTCCCGGCCGGTGACGGCGCGGGCAACCCGCAGCGCAAAGCGGTTGGCGTCTGTCGCCGTCGTCGCGATCTGCCAAGACGGCAAGCGGAAACGCTGCTGCAGCAGCGGACCGATGGCGAGCGCGTCTTCGGAAGGCAGCATGTAGGTCAGGCCGCGTCCGGCCTGCCGGCGGATTGCGCGGGCGACTGGCGGCGGCGAATGGCCGAACATCGAGCCGGTGTCGCCGAGGCAGAAATCGTCGAGCCGGTTGCCGTCGATGTCGGTGATAGTGGCGTCTTTGGCGCTATCCACGAGGATCGGGAACGGCGTCGGCCAGTCGTTCATCCAGTGCATCGGCACGCCGCCGAAGAAGCCGGGCAGGCCATTGCCGATTTTGGCCATCGATTTCGGCCGCGCCCGGCGGAAGGCTTCTGCCTCGGTCTCGCGCAACTCGGCGATCCGGGCCGGGCCGATGCCGCCGATGGAAGTCTTTGAATGGTCGATGACGTTCATGAGCCCTCTCATCAGCACTCTAGCCAATCGGCCTCTGCCACCGCAATTGGCCGGGTGGCTGCCCTGCGTTGGTTCAGCGATCATGGCGAACATGACCGGCGCTTGACCTCAGCGTGGCAACCGGCATCAATGCGGGCAGGTTGGTGGTTGGGGAAGAACAATGCGGGCGATCGTTTGTGCAGCAACGCTGCTTTTGTCGGCCGGCACGGCCTTGGCCTCCGGCGGCATCTGGTGTTCGGTCGAAGACAAGGCGGTAAAATTCCAGGTCGATGCCGGCGTCACCACCGGCATGGGCGGACCAACTTTCAATTTTCGCGGCGATGTCGAAATTCTGGACAGGCCAGTCGGTGACGATCTGCGCAAGACGCTGTTCGAGGATTCGAACCTCACGCAATACTGGCTCGACAACAAGGAGTTGCGGCTGCTCGTCTATCGCGAGCACGAGGTCGCAAACACCTATAGCTATGTCAAGCTGGCCATTCTGACAAAGGCCAGCGACGAAGGCGTCTATGACGGGCGCTATTTGCTCGAAGTCTATGACGGCACGACAGACGCGGACCGGGACGGTAAGCCGGCTGAATTGACCGGCAAAGTATCTTGTGGAGCTGAGTAACGGACTACGCCGAAATGTCGATGACGCCGCAATCGCCGGCGGCGCTGCCGAAAGCGATGCGGCGCTCTTCCTTGTCCCACATCATCGAAGTGACGGCGCCCTTGCCCGGCCGGCGCAACAGCACTTCCCTGGCGTCGGCGAAGCGCACCGCCATCACCATGCCGTCATCATAGCCTATGGCGACGACATCCTGGCTCGGGTGGCAGGCGACGCAGGTGACCATGGCGTTGCCGCGCGTGCCGAGTTCCAGTGGCGCCTTGCCCATCGGCCCGTCCTTGCCCGAAAACGGCCAGACGATCGCCGCCGGCGCGCCGGAACTCGCCAGCCATTTGCCCTTGGCGCTCCACGACAGGCTTTTGACCTTGCCGGGATAGCCGGACATGCGCATGTGCTTGCCGTCGGCGAGTTTCCAGCCATGCAGCGCGTTTTCCTGCATTGTGGTGACGACGAAGCTGCCGTCCGGCGAGAAGGTGATGCCGGTGTGGGCGCCGGCCCACTCGAGTTCGACCGGCTTGCCGTCGGCGGCCGGGAAATGCAGCGTTGCGCCATTGTAGCGGGCAACGCCGAAGCGCATGCCCTTGGGCGAGAAGGCCAGCCCCTCGACCGAGCGCGGATGCGAGAATTCTCTGGTCTTGCCGTCGGCAAAGCGCACATAGGCAATCTTGCCCGAAGCATAGGCAACAGCGCCTTGCGGCCCGGCGGCGACGCTGGTGATCCATTTTTTGCCTGCGGTCGCCAATTCCGTGGTATTGCCGCCGGCGGTCACGGCAAAGATCTTGCCGTCCTCACCGCCGGTGATCAGCCGGTCGTTTGCCGCATCGTGAACGGCGGCGAGCATTCCGTCATTGGCCTGCACCGTCTTGTGGCCATGGTCGAGCCGATGGACGGTGCCGTCGGCCAGCGCGAAATGCGGCACGTCGCCAAGGAAGCCGGCGGCGAGGCAATGGCCTTCGAGATCGAGCGGGGCGACTGTGGGCATGAGTTTGTGATCGGTTGAATGTCTGATTCAGGGCGCTTGCGAGGGCCGTTAGGGGGCTTACTCGACCTTTCCTGCTCGAGCAAGCAGGTGGCCAACCAGATATCCGTTGCGATCTAAGCCTGGCAGGCCTCGAAACTCTTCTTCAACCGCTCGGCGTCGAGTTCGCGGCCGATGAACACCAGCCGGCTCTCGTGCTTCTCGCCGTCCTTCCAAGCGCGCTGGTGGTCGCCTTCGATGATCATGTGCACGCCCTGGATGACATAGCGCTCGTCATCGCCTTTCAGCGCGATGATCCCTTTCAGTCGCAGGATGTTGGGGCCTTCCATCTGGGTGACCTTCTCGATCCACGGGAAGAACTTTTTCGGGTCCATCTCGCCGCCGCGCAGCGACACCGACTGCACGGTCACGTCATGGATGTCGGAAGGGTGCGCATGATGATGCCCGTCATGATCGTGGTGATCGTGGCCGTCGTGATCATGGTGGTGGTGGTCATGATCATGATGGTCGTGATCGTCATGCGCCTCGAGGAAGTGCGGATCGTTCTCCAGCGCACGGGACAGGTCGAACGCACCGCGATCGAGCACCTCGGTCAGCGCCACGCCGGCGCGCGTGGTGCGATGGATGCGTGCCGCCGGGTTGATGGCGCGGATCGTCGCCTCGACCTTGCTCAGCTCTTCGGGGGTGACCAGATCGGTCTTGTTGAGCACGACGACATCGGCAAAGGCGATCTGGTCCTCGGCCTCGCGCGAATCCTTGAGACGCAGCGGCAGGTGCTTGGCATCGACCAGCGCCACCACCGCATCGAGCCTGGTCTTGGAACGCACGTCGTCGTCCATGAAGAAGGTTTGCGCCACCGGCACGGGATCGGCGAGGCCGGTAGTCTCGACGACGATGGCGTCGAAGCGGCCGGGCCTGCGCATCAGGCCTTCGACGACGCGGATCAGGTCGCCGCGCACGGTGCAGCAGACGCAGCCATTGTTCATCTCGTAGATTTCCTCGTCGGATTCCACGATCAGCTCGTTGTCGATGCCGATCTCGCCGAATTCATTGACGATGACGGCGTAGCGCTTGCCATGGTTTTCCGAAAGGATGCGGTTGAGCAGTGTCGTCTTGCCGGCGCCAAGATAGCCGGTGAGGACGGTTACGGGGATCTGCGTCTGTGCGTCGCTCATATTGTGCCTCGAATAGGGATTGTCGGCTCCATATAGGATGTGTGCTCTGCTTTTGCACGAGGCAAACCGGTGGGCCAAAGAGGCCTGCATTACCGAAAGTTCCCTGCATTGCCGAACATTCCCCACATTACCGAACTTTCATTGGCGCGGGCTGGTGGTGGGGCCTAGATAGGCCAAGGGCTGCTCACGGGGGCTGTTCGCATTGAAGAGGTGCCAGATGTCCGACAAGTCCTTGCCACTAAGCCGGCGGCAGGCACTCGGTCTTGTAGCTGTCACCGCCGGCGGCATATTCCTGCCCGCCGGGGCAAGAGCTGGGCAGGTTTCGCCCTATGCCGGGCTTGCTTTGTTTGAAGCCGGTGCTGGTGTCTGCGCCATCACGCCCGAGGTCACGGAAGGGCCGTTCTATTTCGACCCGAAGCTCGAACGCCCCGACATCACCGAGGGCAAGAGGGGCATTGCCCTCAACGTGCGGCTGCAAATCGTCGATGCTGCCTGCCGGCCGCTTCCCGACGCGCGCGTCGACATCTGGCATTGCGATGCCCAAGGCGCCTATTCCGGATATCCTGGACAGGGCGACGGACAGGATGTCGACACGTCCGGCCAGAGTTTTCTGCGGGGCTGGCAGAGAACCGATGAAAGCGGCATTGCTTCATTCGCCACCATCTATCCCGGCTGGTATCGGGGCCGCACTACCCACATCCATTTCAAGATCTTCCCCGATGACCGCTCGGTAATGACCGGCCAGATGTTCTTCCCCGACAGCCTCAGCGAGCAGATATTCGCCACCGTCGCGCCCTATAAAGATCGCCCGGGCAAACGCGACACATCGAACGCGCGGGACGGCATTGCGCGGCAGGCCGGGCCGCTGTCGGAGGCAGCGCTGCGGGAAATGGCGGACGCCTATCAGGCCTTGATGGTGGTCGCGGTGAAGGCCGGTTGAGAACACCTCGTCACATCGCCATCTAGTCCTCGCGGAAAGTCGTTTGTCATCTAACTGAAATAAACATCTGGCATTAGCCACGGCGAACCGAGATGCTTGCCGGCAAAGCTATTTTCCGAGCCGGAATGTTTTCGATCGTCATTGCCAACCGGCGGGCTGCTTCTATGCTGTCCGCACCGGTTCGGCCGAGGAGGGATGAGCATGGCCAAGGCGGATAAGACTGCAACAATGAGCCGGCTGCATTCGGCGGCGCGGCTGGCGCGCACGGCGCTTGCCGCTCGGCTTCTGGCGCATGGCTTCTATGCCGGCCAGGACCAGATCATGCTGGCGCTCGACCGCGAGGACGGGCAGACGCCCGGCAATCTTGCCGGCCGCCTCGGCGTGCGTCCGCCGACCATCACCAAGACCATCAACCGGCTGCAGGCGCAGGGTTTTCTGGAAAAGCGCGCCTCTTCCGCCGATGCCCGCCAGGCTCATATTTTCCTCACCGACACCGGCCGCGAAATCATCCACGCCATCGAGAAATCGGTGAAGAAGACCGAAAAGCAGGCATTGAAGGGTCTCGACAAGAAGGATCAGAAAGCGCTGTTCAAGCTGCTTGCCCGTGTCGAGGCGAACCTTTCGAACGGCGAAATGGTGCTCCCGGATGACGAACTGGATATCGAAGACAAGATCCTTGAATAGGTCACGCGTTCGCCGCTGACGGCCGGCGCGTCAGTGCCGACCAACGTCCGGGCGTGACGCCGAACGCCTTCTTGAAATGCCGATTGAAATGGCTTTGGTCGCTGAAGCCGGCTGCGATGGCGATCTGCGCCAGCGGCTCGTCGGCTTCGATCATCCGACGGGCTCGCTGAAGCCGGCGCATCAACAAGAACCGGTGCGGGCTGGTCGAGAAGGTGGCGCGGAAGTGCCGCGACAGGGCATAACGGTCCAACCCGGTGATCGCCTCCAATTCATCCGAACGCACAATCCGCGCGACATTTTCTTCCAGATAGTCGCGCGCCAGGCTGGCGGCGCGCCACGCCGTTTTCGCTACCGGTTTCGCCGGCTGACCGGCGTGCCGGGCCAGGCTTTGCATAAGCTGCGTCATGAAATCGACGACAAACAGCTCGTCCAGTTCCTGATCCAGCGGCCCGAGCGCCGAAAGCAGCGTCGCGCGGAGATCGCGGTCTGTCACCACGGCATTCCCGACGAATGGCAGTGATCCGCCGCCGAGACAATCGAGCATCAGCGATGGCTCCAGATACAGCATTCTGTATCGCAATCCGTCTTCGGTGCCGGCGCCGCCGTCGTGCATTTCGTCCGGATGAAGAATGATGATCTGGCCAGGCAAGCTCTGATGCATTTGGCCGCGATAGCGGAAGCGCTGCACGCCATAAAGCGTCACCCCGATCGCATAGGTGTCGTGGCGATGGAGATCGAAGGCGTTGCCGTGGAACCGGGCCTCGATGCGTTCCATGCCGGCAGCACGGGGTGCCGGTACGATGCAGTTTTCGGCTGCATCCACGCACAAACGTCCAAGACCCTGAAAGGCTTCCCCGTCTAGACCGTGCGGCATCGCTTCTCTCGCAGCCTCGGATTGGCCCTTTCGGATTGGAAACTGTCGCATGTTCGATACGAAATTTGCAATCGTGCTCAAGGATGATCTTCCCGTCTGGCAAAAGCTCAATGTCACCGCCTTTCTGACCAGCGGCATCGTCGCGCAATTTCCCGACATTATCGGCGACCCCTACCGTGATCGCGCCGGCAATATCTACAACCCGCTGTCGATCCAGCCGGTCATCGTGCTTTCGGCGGACGGCCAGACACTCGGCGCGATCCATCGGCGGGCGCTGGATCGCGACGTAACGGCCTCGCTCTATGTCGAGGAAATGTTTTCGACCGGTCATGATCTGGCCAACCGTGCCGTCTTTGCCGAATTTGCCCCGGACGACGCCAAGATCGTCGGCATCGCGCTTCGCGCCGAAAAGAAGCTCGTCGACAAGATCACCAAGGGTGCCCGGATGCACGCCTGACGCATGTCACCCAAGAGTGCGTGGACGTTCTGGCACAGCGATATGCGGAACAGAGACTGTGCCTGTCGGCGCCTGTCGTTGTGCCAGCCTCTTTTGGCTTGCCGGCAGGCGACATTTCCCGCATTGGTGAAGGACTGCCTTGCTTCCCGTCCGGCCTGAAATTGAGTGCTCCCTCAAGACAAGACGAAAGCGCGACGTCGCCGGCGGCGATCCTCTGCATGCTTTCCGTCTACGTGTTTTTCACCTTCCTCGACACCAGCAGCAAATACCTTGTCCTGGCCGGCGTCTCGGCGCTGATCGTCGCCTGGACCCGCTTCGCGGTCCATGTCCTGCTCGTCGGCGTCTTTCTGCGCGGGTGGCGCGAGCCGTCGCGTTTTCGTCCGGCCAACCTGCCGGCGCACATCACGCGCGGTCTGTTCCTGTTCGGGTCGACCATGTTCAACATTCTGGCGCTGCGGACGCTGCAGCTCGCGGAAACCACTTCGATCTACTTTTTCGGGCCGATGGTGATCACCGCGCTTGCCGGTCCGCTGCTCGGCGAATGGGCGGGCTGGCGCCGCTGGCTGGCGATCCTGACCGGCCTTGCCGGCGTCCTCATCATCACCCGGCCGGGCGTCGGTGTTTTCGGCATCGGGTATCTCTTCGCGCTTTGCTCGATACTGTCGAATTGCTTCTACGTCATCATGACGCGCCGGTTGTCGGCTACAGAGACGTCCGAGAGCCTCATCCTGTTTTCGGCGCTCGCGCCGGCCGTGCTGCTTTTGCCGATGCTGCCGCTTTCGTTGTCGCTGCCGCCTGACGGCTGGCACTGGTTCATTCTCTCGATGCTTGGCGTCTTCGGCGCCATCGGTCACTGGCTGCTGGTGCAGGCCTATCGCCTTGCCACCACCACGGCTCTGGCCCCCTATCCCTATTCGCAGATGATCTGGATGATCATCTGCGGCTTCATCGTCTTCAACCAGTTTCCCGACCGCTGGACGTTGCTTGGTGCCGGCGTCATCGTCGCCAGCGGCCTCTACATCGTCCATCGCGAGCACCAGCTTCGCGTGCGCAACCGCGCGATGCTGGACGCGGAGGCGGAAGCGCTGGCAAAAAAACTTTGATTTGCTCGGGATCGATGGCATAAGAGCCGGCCTTTAAACAGTTTAAATTGCTTCGGGAGCGCAGGGCGCTGGCACAGAAGATCAAGCTTTCGACCATCGCGGATGCGCTGGGCGTGTCCACGGCCACGGTCTCGCTGGCCTTGCGCGACAGCCCGCTGGTCGCCGGCGGCACCCGCGACCGCATCAAGGAACATGCACGCGCCATCGGCTATATCTACAACCGCCGCGCCGCCAGCCTGCGCACCTCGCGCTCGGGCATTGTCGGCGTCGTCGTCCACGACATCATGAACCCCTTCTTTGCCGAGATATTGCGTTCGATCGAGAGCGAGCTCGACCGCAGCCGGCAGACCTTCATCCTGTCGAACCACTACGACCAGCTCGAGAAACAGCGCACCTTCATCGACACGCTTCTGCAGCTCGGCGCCGACGGCGTCATCATGTCGCCAGCCATCGGCACACCGCCCGAAGACATAATCATGGCCGAGGAAAACGGTCTTCCGGCAGTGCTGATTGCACGCACCGTCGAAGGTGCCGACGTGCCGGTCTTTCGCGGCGACGATGCCTATGGCACCGGGCTTGCCACCAATCATTTGATTTCGCTTGGCCACAAGCGCATTGCCATGATCGGCGGCACCGACCAGACCTCGACCGGCCGCGACCGCTACCAGGGTTATGTCAACGCCATGGAGGCGGCCGGGCTTGAGGTCAGGCCGTCCTGGCGCATCGTCGGCCCGCGCACCAAGCAGGCCGGCTTCGAGGCCGCCGGGCAGTTCCTGGCGCTGAAGGACAGGCCGACCGCGGCCTGCTGCTGGAACGACCTCGTCGCCATCGGCCTGATGAACGGCATCGCGCGCGCCGGGCTGGTGCCGGGCATCGACATCTCCGTCACCGGCTATGACGACCTCGAGGAGGCGGCGATCGCGACGCCGGCGCTGACCACTGTCTGGAACGGCCAGCGCGAGGTCGGCCGCCGCGCCGCCAGCGCGCTGCTCGACAAGCTAAACGGACAGACGGTGCGGCCGTCGCAGGAACTGATCAAGCCGGAACTGCACGTGCGCCAGTCGACCGGCAAACCGGTGGAGCGGGCATGACAAAAGCCGAACAGCAGCAAGCGGTTGCCATTCTGGTGCCGGGCCATTTCAACGACCATGCCGTCGGCCGCATCGACGGGGCGTTCAGCCGCGTCTGGATCGAACGCGCCGATCCGTCGCTGGTCACCGACGAGATGCGCCGCACTGTGCGCGGCATTGCCGCCTTTGGCGGCATAACCGCTGCATTGATGGATGCGCTGCCGAAGCTCGAGATCATCGCCAATTTCGGCGTCGGCTATGATTCGGTTGACGTCCGCCACGCCGCACAGCGCGGCATCATGGTCACCAACACGCCGGATGTGCTGACCGAGGAGGTCGCCGACACGGCGATCGGGCTGTTGATCAACACCGTTCGCGAATTGCCGCGCGCCGAGACTTGGCTGCGCGACGGCAGTTGGCTGCGCAACGGCAACTATCCACTAAGCCGGCTGACCTTGCGCGGCCGCCATGTCGGCATCTTCGGCATGGGCCGCATCGGCCTCGCCATTGCCCGCCGGCTCGACGCTTTCGGACTGCCCATCGCCTATCACAACCGGCGCCGCGTCGAAGGCCTGTCCTATGATTATCACCCGACGCTGAAAGGTCTCGCCGAGGCGGTCGACACACTGATCTCGGTGGCGCCCGGCAGGGCCTCGACGGAACAGGCGGTCAATGCCGAAATCCTCTCGGCCCTTGGGCCGAACGGCGTCTTCGTCAATATCGGCCGCGGCAGCACGGTCGACGAACCAGCCCTTGCCGCCGCACTTGCCAGCGGCAGCATCGCCGCTGCCGGGCTAGACGTCTTTGCCGACGAGCCGAATGTGCCAGAGGCGTTGCTTGCCGCGCCCAACACCTCGCTTTTGCCACATGTCGGCTCGGCCTCGCAGCACACCCGCCGCGCCATGGCGGATCTGTGCGTCGACAATCTGGTTTCATGGTTTTCGCAGCGCAGGGCGCTGACGCCGGTACCGGAGACCGCAAACCTCCAGGCGAGGTCCTGAGCGGCCTGCCATATTTGTTAACTTCAGCTTAACCCTTCGGAATCATTCTGATCCTTCGCTCGTGTATGTCCGCCTGACAGCGACATGAGAGCAAGATGAAGCGCGCCTCCTGATCTCTTGGAACGCGGCGCGCTTGGAATGCGCGGAGAAAAAAGGATGAAAACGCTTCCCGGATTGCTGGCGGTCGCCGCGCTGTTCGGCTGCGCCCAGCTGTTTTACGCCGGTAGCGGAGAAAGCCTCGCAGCCAACGAGACAGCGCCGTCGTCCGGCAACTACAGGCTTACCGCCAATGGCGACGAGGCGTCTTGTGCAGTCAGCCGCGGCGCCGAGATTTCGCAAGGTTTGTCGCTGTTGACGGTCGCCGCGAATTGCCGCCGGGTGTTGCCGGGCGTCGAGCAGGCGAAGTTCTGGCGAGAGCAGGATGACGGCACGGTCACCTTCAGCGCCGACGGCACCGATCCGATCGTCATGTTCTCGGTCGCTGACGGCGACGGCTACGAATCCTATGCACCGGCGCTGCCGCTGCTGACGCTGGCGGCCAGACCGTGATCCCGAAAAGTGGAAACCGGTTTTCGGAAAAGATCATGGTCATACAATAGCGGCGACTGACGAGCGCGGCGGGATTATTCTGCCGCGGCGCGCGCGCCGGATTTTGCGGCAGCATGCAGGCGCACCGCATCGCCGAATGCACGGAATATCTTTGCCGAGTTGCTGTCCGACTTGACCCAGTATTCGGGATGCCACTGGACGCCAACGGCGAAAGCCGGTGCATCGCGCACCGAAACGGCTTCGACAGTGCCGTCGGCGGCGACCGCCTCGACCTGCAGCTTCGGCCCAAGCCGGTCGACCGCCTGGCGATGCACCGAATTGACCATGATGTCGCCGGCGCCGAAGATCCCGGCCAGGCAGCTGCCGGGTTTTATCGAAATCGTCTGGCGGATGGCGAAACGCTCATCCTGATTGTCGCTTGCCGGCGCTCGATGGTCGAGCGAACCGTCGCGTTCCTGAATTTCAGTGGCAAGAGTGCCGCCCAGTGCCACATTCATCTCCTGGATGCCGCGGCAGATGGCGAGCAACGGCACCCCGCGCTCCACAGCCCTGCGGATCAACGGCAGCGTCGTGGCGTCGCGGGCGGGATCGTAGGGGCCGTCGGCTTCGCTGGCGTCACCGCCATAGAGCGAGGGATGGACGTTGGACTTCGAACCGGTGACCATGACGCCGTCGACGGCGGAAAGCAGCTCATCGAAGTCGAGCCGGTCGCCGAACGACGGTACGAGCAGCGGGAACACGCCTGCACCCGAAAGCGCCGCTTCAAGATATTGCTGCGGAGCGGCATGCCAGGTGTAATTGTCGAACTGGCGAACGTCGGTCGATATGGCGACGAGCGGCTGGTGCATTTGGTCCGGATCCCATCGGGTGCAACGAATTATCTGCCTGCAAAATAGGCGATCCGAAGGCGCATTTCCATGGCAAGTTTCGGCGTGTCGCGTAGGCCAGTTAATCGACCTTAGACTATAGTTGCAAGATCTGCCCCAACGCCGTGAATTTCCCCGAAATGCGCCACTCAAACCGGGCTGCCGCGCTGGACTCGACTCCTTGCCTGTGTATTGTCGGCTCGAAGCCGATCCGGGCGCCGAAGCGTCCCGAATGTCGGTCAGTTGATCCAAAAGGGAGGAACTTCATGGATCGTCGTTCGTTCATCCGCAAGGCCGGCACCACCGGTTTCGGCGCTGCGGCCGCTGCCGCGACACTTGCTGCGCCGGCCATCGCCCAGTCCAATCCGAAAGTGACCTGGCGGCTGGCGTCGTCCTTCCCGAAGTCGCTCGATACGATCTATGGCGGCGCCGAAGTCTTTTCCAAGATGCTGTCGGAGGCGACCGACGGCAACTTCCAGGTTCAGGTCTTTGCGGCCGGCGAACTCGTTCCCGGCCTGCAGGCCGCCGACGCCACCACTGCCGGCACCGTGGAGGCCTGCCATACGGTGGCATACTATTACTGGGGCAAGGACCCGACCTGGGCGCTGGGAGCGGCGGTTCCGTTCTCGCTCAACGCGCGCGGCATCAACGCCTGGCACTATCATGGCGGCGGCATCGATCTGTTCAACGAGTTCCTGGCGACGCAGGGTCTGTTCGGGCTGCCGGGCGGCAATACCGGCGTGCAGATGGGCGGCTGGTTCCGCAAAGAGATCAAAACGGTCGCCGACCTTTCCGGCCTCAAGATGCGTATCGGTGGTTTTGCCGGCAAAGTGGTGCAAAGGCTCGGCGTGGTTCCGCAGCAGATCGCCGGTGGCGACATTTATCCGGCGCTGGAGAAAGGCACGATCGATGCCGCCGAATGGGTTGGCCCTTATGATGACGAGAAGCTCGGCTTCTACAAGGTTGCGCCCTATTACTACTATCCCGGCTGGTGGGAAGGTGGACCGACCGTCCATCTGATGTTCAACAAGGCGAAATACGACGAACTTTCGCCGGCTTACAAGTCGCTGGTGCATACTGCCGCTCAAGCGGCCGACGCCAACATGCTGCAGAAATACGACTATCTCAACCCGGCGGCGGTGAAGCGGCTGGTGGCCGGCGGCGCCAAGTTGAGCCCGTTCAGCCAGGAGATCATGGCCGCCTGCTTCGAAAAGGCCAACGAGGTCTATGCCGAGATGGAAGCCTCGAACGCGCCGTTCAAGAAGATCTGGGACTCGATCAAGGCGTTCCGCAAGGAGCATTATCTCTGGGCGCAGGTGGCCGAATACAATTACGACACCTTCATGATGGTCCAGCAGCGCAACGGCAAGCTCTGACCTTCGCTGCTCTGCGGCGCCGGCGTTCCTTCGGGACACCGGCGCCGCAGTGCATTCCGTTTGCGGTCAGCCGGGCATCACCAGGACTTTGACCTCACCTGGCGCAGGCGGGTTGGCAATGACCGCCGCCGCCTCGTCGAGCCCGACTTGTCGCGATATCAGCCTGTCGACCTCGATGGCACCCGAGGCGATGAGATCGGCCGCGCGGCGATGGGTAAAGGGATTGAGGAACGAGCCCAGGACCTTCAACTCCCGAAACAGCAGGTCGAACGGTTCGAACGCCGCTTTCATGCCTTGCGGCATCACGCCGACGACGACAATCGTGCCGCCCGCTTTGGCCAGCCGCATCGCCTGCTCGACTGTCTCTTTCACGCCGGCGCATTCGAACACCACGTCGACACCGCCCGGCATCAAGCCCGACGGTCCGACGATCACATCGGTGACGTCGGAAGCGCTGGGATCGACCGTCGCCGTTGCGCCAAGTTGCTCGGCAAGAGCCCGCCGTGAGGCCTGACGCGTCGACAGGATGATGGTCGTCGCCCCGGCGAGCTTCGCCAATTGCACCGTCAGCAGGCCGATCACGCCGCCGCCGAGCACGGCGACCGACGAGCCTGGCCGGATCGCGGCAAGGTCTACGCCATGCAGGCAGCAACCGAGCGGCTCGCAGAACGCACCATGCGTCGGCTTCAGATTGCCCGGCAAAACGAAGGCCTGCTTCTGCGGCAAGACAAGATATTCGGCAAAGCCGCCATCGCGATGGATGCCGATGGCGCGCAGATTGCCGCAGAGATTGACCCGGCCTGCCTGACAATGCGCACAGCGCCCGCAGGCGATGTTGGGATCGCCGGTAACGCGGTCGCCAGCGGAAAAGCCGGATACGGCAGATCCGATCGCCTCGACGATGCCGGAGAATTCATGCCCGAGCGTCACCGGCGGCGTGCACGGGAATTCGCCATGGAAAAGATGCCGGTCGGTGCCGCAGACACCGCACGCCTCGATCCGCACCAGCAGCTCGTCCGGCCCGGCGGTAGGTTTCTCGACCTCGCGCACGGCTAGGCCGCCCACTCGCTCCAGTCGCACCGCCTTCATGGCTGCCCGGCCTTCGTCACTTGAAACTCGGTGGTTGCGACAGATCGGTTGCCGGTGCCGCCGGTTTCGCAGGGGGTTTTTCATCGAAGCTCGGTGGCTGCGACAGATCCTGCGCACCGGGCGCAGCGGGTGCCGTGCTGCCACCGACCGGTGGCGTGCCGAGAGGCGACAGGCTGGGCATTTCCGGCACCTGGAAGTTGATGGTCGCCGGATCGACGACGGTGCCTTTGTAGTGCATCACCATCTGCGGGAAGGCGATGGTCAGGCCGATCATGATGACCTGGATACAGACGAACGGCACTGCGCCCCAATAGATCTGGCCGGTGGTGACCGGCGCGATCTGCTTGCCGGTGAGCCGGTCGAGATAGGGCACGCGCGCGGCGACCGAGCGCAGATAAAACAGCGCGAAGCCGAAGGGCGGATGCATGAAGCTGGTCTGCATGTTGACCCCGAGCAGCACGCCGAACCAGATCAGGTCGATGCCGAGCTTGTCGGCCGCCGGCGCTAAAAGCGGCACGATGATGAAGGCAAGCTCGAAAAAGTCGAGGAAGAAGGCGAGCACGAAGACGAGGATGTTGACGCCAATCAGGAAACCGACTTCACCGCCCGGCAGCGACGTCAACAGGTGCTCGACCCAGATGTGGCCATTGACCCCGTAGAAGGTCAGCGAGAACACCCGCGCGCCGATCAGGATGAACAGCACGAAGGACGACAGCCGCGTCGTCGAAGCCAGCGCCTGCTTGACCACGTCGAGCGACAGCCGGCCCTTCATCGCCGCCATCGCCAGCGCACCGACGGCGCCCATGGCGCCGCCTTCCGTCGGCGTGGCGATGCCGAGGAAGATGGTGCCCAGCACCAGGAAGATCAGCGCCAGTGGCGGGATCAGCACGATGATCACCTGCTGCGCCAGCCTCGACATGACGTTGATCTTCAGGCGCTGATCGATTATCGCCATGACATAGATGAAGATCACGCCGATGGTGGCGCCGAGGATATCGGCGTTGCCGCCATGGTTCGGCGCGAGGTAGCGATACGCCGCATAGGAAACCACCACCGCCGCCAGCAGCGCCGCCAGCAGCGACAGCACACCGTGGCCGAACGTGCGGGCCTCCAGCGGCAGTGCCGGCATCGACTTCGGCCGGAAGATCGACATGAGCAGGATGTAGAGCATGTAGATGCCGGTCAAAATGAGCCCGGGGATCAGCGCGCCCTTGTACATATCGCCGACCGAGCGGCCGAGCTGGTCGGCCAGGACGATCAGCACCAGTGACGGCGGGATGATCTGGGCGAGCGTCCCGGACGCGGCAATGACGCCGGACGCCAGCCGCCGGTCGTAGCCATAGCGCAGCATGATCGGCAGCGAAATCAGTCCCATGGCAATGACGGAAGCCGCCACCACGCCAGTCGTCGCGGCAAGCAGCGCGCCGACGAAGATCACGGCGTAGGCCAGGCCACCGCGGACCGGTCCGAACAACTGGCCGATCGTGTCGAGCAGGTCTTCGGCCATCCCGGACCGTTCGAGCACGATGCCCATGAAGGTGAAGAACGGGATCGCCAGCAGCGTATCGTTCGACATCACCCGGCTGCCGTAGAAATTGTCCGGCAACGCGTGCAGCAACGGCCAGGCGAGATTGATCGAGCCACCCGAATAGGGCGACAGCAGCACGCCGATGAAGAAAAACATCAGACCGTTGGCGGCGAGCGAGAAGGCGACGGGGTAGCCGATCAGCAGGAAGAAGATCAGCGAGGCGAACATGATCGGCGCCATGTTCTGGGCGATGAACTCGATCACGAGCGCACCTCTTCGACGAGCGCCTTCGCTTCGAGTTCGGCTTGCTCGTGCACCGATATGAACGGAGTGGGATCGTCCATTTGGCCGCGTATGATGGCAATTTTCTTGATGATTTCGGAAATGCCCTGCAGCGCGAGCAGGAAAAAGCCGACCAGCAGGATCGCCTTCGCCGGCCAGATGATCAGCCCGCCGGAATTGTTCGACATCTCGCCGCTGCGATACGACAGCGACACATAGGGAACAAAATAGACCACCATCAACATCACGAACGGCATCAGGAAGAAGACGTGACCGAAAAGGTCGATCCAGTGCTGCACGCGGCGCGAGAACATGCCGTAGACGATATCGATGCGGATATGGTCATTCTGCTTCAGCGTGTAGGCGGCGGCCAGCATGAAGGCGGCGCCGAACAGATACCACTGCAGTTCCAGCCAGGCGTTCGACGACATGTCGAACACCTTGCGGATGACGGCATTGGCGGCGCTTACCAGGATTGCCAACAGGATCAGCCACGATACCCATTTGCCGATGAACTCGTTCAAACGGTCAATGGCCCTGGATAGAGCGAGAAGCCCTGCCATGCATTCCTCCCTTGTGTCAGAGCGCGCCGGTTCCCTGTCCGCCGCGTCGCTGTGGCCCAACGGTATGCAGTGCGTGGTCCGGCGGGTCAACACGGGATAGCCCGCATAAACACAGTTGTGAGGTGAGGGCCGGCAAAAATGCTGCTGCGTCCTTTGCATGTCCAAGGAGATGCGGCGCTTTCATCCAACCAAAGTCTGATGTGGTTCAGGCGATCTTCTGTTGGTCGCGCCCGGCGCCGATCAGCACAAGCATGGCGACGAGGAACAGATACATCCAGCCGTCCCGCCATTCGAGCGGAAAATAGCCGGCCCATAGTGATTCGGCCATGCCGAAAGCGGCCGCGCCCAGTGCCGCCCGGAGCGGCGAGAGATAGCCGCCCACTGCCGTCACGAACAGGATCTTCAACCCGTAGACCAGACCAGTGCCGAAGCTGATGTTGCCGTAGTAGAAGCCGGCAAGCACCCCGGCCAGCGCAGCGCAAAGGCCGCCGAAAAGCACCGCGCGCCGGAACACCGCGCGGACATCGACGCCGCACATCGCCGCCGCCTTGGGATCGTCGGATACGGCGCGCCAGCTCCGACCGAAGCTCGAATATGCGAAGCCCCATGCAGCCAGTGCGATGGCCGCCAGCACGGCGGCGCAATCGAGCAATTGGATCAGCGTCAACGTCGCCTTGAAGCTGGCATTCTGCGCGAAGACGATGGTCTGGGCCAGCATTGGCGGCAACCATAGGTCATGGGTATCGGCGGCGATACGGCTGGCTTCCGACAAGACCAGCAATATGCCGAGCGTCGTCACCACGATGGCGTTGGGCGAACGGTCGGCCAACGGTTCGAAGATGCTTCGCGACAGGACATGGCTGAGCAGCGCCGCATAAAGGAACGCCGCAGCTACGCCAAGCGCGACCGATGCAAACAGCGTCAGCCACAGCGCCTGATAGCCGAACGCCGCGGTGAGGATCATTGTATGCCCGCAAAAGGCGAACAGCGCCCCATAGGCAAGATTGGTGCGGTGCAGGATGCCGTTGGTCAGCACGTAGCCGAAGGCAAGCAATGCGTAGAGCGCGCCCGAATGCAGCCCGTTTAGAACCTGCTGGAAGAAATAGAGCATGCGGTCGCCTCCGTCACGAGCGTTGCACCCGGAATCTAACTTGTCAAACGCGATTTATCGGTTAGATTTCGCCATATGACAGTACCCTGGACCCCGCACCGCTTCACCGGCGGGATGCTTGCGCTCGACACGGCGAACACGGTCGTTTTGCGGAACGATCCGGAGAAAATCTTCGATCGTTTCGAAGATCCGGCCGAGATCGCCCGCTTTGCCGAAGCCGCGAGCAGCTTTCGCGCCGTTGAGCTCGGCGGCAGGCGGCTCGAAGCGCCGGTGCCTGAAAAGATCGCGCCGATGGTGCTGTCGATCCGGGAGACGACCGATCGGCTGTTTCGCCGTGCGGTGTCGAAAGGTGCGATCGCCACCGGCGACATGCCTGAATTCCTGGAAGCCTGCGCCGATGGCCTCGCACAAAGCCGCACCGAAATCGGTGCGCCGGGAAAACCGTTCGGCGATGCGGCGACGCCGGTCGCCTTCGAGGTAGCGCTGGCCATCTCGGCGCTGTCGCTGCTGCGCGACGACACCATCGCCAGGCTGAGGATATGTCCCAATTGCAGCTGGCTGTTTGTCGACCGAAGCCGCAATTCCAGCCGCCTTTGGTGCGACATGGCGGTATGCGGCAACCGCCAGAAGGCAAACCGTCACTATCGCCGCCGGACGGCGGCCAGGGAGGTCATCAATGTCTAAAATATTTTGGCGCGCGATCGTTGTCGGCGCGGCGTTGTTTGCGACAGCCGTGCTTGGCGCTTGCCGTGATTCCGGCAAGGACCAGTTGTTCGCCATTTCCGGGAAGCTGTTCGAGTTCAACTACCGGCTGGGTATCGCCACCTACGTCATCACCCTCAATCCGCTGCGGCCAGTGGGTGAGGGACAGGTCGCCGTGGTCTCCTTCCAGAACCCGGCCGGCGGTGATCCGATCATCGTTAACCAGAAGATATGGCCGAAGCTGCCGCATGTGACGCTCACCAGCCCGCCGCTCACTTGCGTCGTCAAGGACAAGCCCTATGCGGTGTCGATCCGCATCGAGGATTCCAGCGGCAAGCTGCTGCAGAGTTTCGAGACGACGCTGACGTCCTCGCTCGACCAGTCGGTGCTGCCTGACCGGCCTCTGGTGGTCGGGCCGGTCTACGAGCTCAACAAGGACCTGGCCGGCCATGTCGACGGCAAGCTTCCCGGCGAACCGAAGCCCAGTTGCCCAAAGGCTGCATGATGCGTCACCAGCGGCACTGACCGTCGCCGGAATTTTCGTGCTCGGCCATCCTGCCCGACAGGCGTTTCGTGGCGCCACCCGGCCGCGCACGGATCATTTGTTGCGCACCGCGTTGCACCTTCGATTTTGTTTGACCTCCCCGGCAAGGGAAGAAAGACTGTAGGCACTCGACTCCGACGTTGGCCGCGCACCTCTAGGCGGGGCCTCCGCACAGGAAATGCCTGATGACGCTGCACAATGTCGCGCTAGACGACAAGTTCGACCTGGCAAAGGAGCGTATCTTCCTGTCGGGCGCCCAGGCGGTCATCCGCATGCTTCTGATGCAGCGCGAGCGCGACCGCCGGGCTGGCCTGAACACCGCCGGTTTCGTCTCCGGCTATCGCGGCTCGCCGCTCGGCGGCCTCGACATGCAGCTGTGGAAGGCGAAGAACCAGCTCGCGCAGTCGGACATCGTCTTCCAGCCCGGTCTCAACGAGGAGCTCGCCGCCACCGCTTGCTGGGGCTCGCAGCAGGCCGAATTGTTGGGCGAGGGCACGCATGACGGTGTCTTTTCGGTCTGGTACGGCAAGGGTCCGGGCGTCGACCGCTCCGGCGACGTGTTCCGCCACGCCAATCTCGCCGGCTCATCCAGACATGGCGGCGTGCTGGCCCTGATGGGTGACGACCATATGGCCGAATCCTCGACCAACGCGCATGCCACCGAGTTCCTGTTCGTCGACACCATGGTGCCGATCCTCAATCCGGCCGGTGTCCAGGAGATCATCGATTACGGTCTCTACGGGTTTGCCATGTCGCGTTTTGCCGGCACCTGGGCGGCGATCAAATGCGTCAAGGACAACGTCGAATCGACGGCCTCGGTCGATGCAGCGCTCGAACGGCTGAACATCGTCGTGCCGGACTTCGACATGCCGCCCGGCGGCCTCAACATCCGCAACGAGATCGACATGCTCGGCCAGGAGGAGCGGTTGCATGAATACAAGCGCGCCGCCGCCTCGGCCTTCATTCATGCCAATGGGCTGAACCGGATCGTCTATTCAGGCGGCCGCAGCCCCAAGCTTGGCATCGTCACCATCGGCAAGAGTTATCTCGACGTTCGTCAGGCGCTGGAAGATATCGGCATCGACGAGGCGGTCGCCAATCGTATCGGGATCAGGCTGTTCAAGGTCGGCTGCCCGTGGCCGCTCGACCTGCAGCACATTGCCGACTTCGCCCGCGGCCTCGACACCATCGTCGTCGTCGAGGAGAAGCGCTCGCTGATCGAGGTGCAGTTGCGCGAGAACCTTTACGGCACCGCCACGCAGCCGGTCATAGTCGGTAAGAAGGACGAGCGCGGCGACTGGCTGTTCCCGGCCAAGGGCGCGCTCGACCCCAACGACATCGCCATCGCGCTCGGCGAGAGGATCTTGAGAACGATCGGCCCGTCGGAGGAGATCGCCGCGCGGGTAGCGAAATTGCGCCAGTTCCAGGCGATGCTCGCCGACACGTCAGACGTTGCCTCGCGCACGCCCTTCTTCTGCTCCGGCTGCCCGCACAATTCCTCGACCAAGGTGCCGGACGGCTCGCTCGCCGCCGCCGGAATCGGCTGCCATTTCATGGCGCTGTGGATGGACCGCAACACCGTCGGCTTCACCGCCATGGGCGGCGAGGGCGCGCAATGGGTCGGCCAGGCGCCGTTCTCGAAGCGCGAGCACATCTTCCAGAATCTCGGCGACGGCACCTACAACCACTCGGGTGTGTTGGCGATTCGCTTCGCGCTGTCGACCGACGCCAACATCACCTACAAGATCCTCTACAATGACGCCGTCGCCATGACCGGCGGCCAGCCGCACGAGGGCGGCCTGACGGTGGACATGATCGCCAGGCAGGTGCGCGCCGAAGGCGTCGAGCGCATCGCCATCGTCACCGACGAGCCGGACAAATATGCCGGCAAGGTGGAATTTCCCGCTGGCGCCACCATCCACCACCGAGACGACCTCGACCTCGTCCAGCGCGAGTTGCGCGCGGTCAAGGGCGTCTCGGTGCTGCTCTACGACCAGACCTGCGCCGCCGAGAAGCGCCGCCGCCGCAAGCGCGGCACCTTCCCCGATCCCGACAAGCGCGTCTTCATCAACGAACTGGTCTGCGAAGGCTGCGGCGATTGCGGCGTGCAGTCGAATTGCGTCTCGATCCAGCCGGTCGAAACCGAATTCGGCCGGAAGCGCAAGATCGACCAGTCGAGCTGCAACAAGGACTTCTCTTGCGTCAACGGTTTTTGCCCGTCCTTCGTCACCGTGCACGGCGCCAAGATCAGGAAAGCCGAAGCCATCGCCGGCGCAGCCGACCCGCTCGCAGGGGTGCCGGTGCCGGCGCAATTTCCGCTCGGTGAACAAGGCTGGGCGGCGATCATCGACGGTGTCGGCGGCACCGGCGTCGTCACCATCGGCGCGGTGCTCGGCATGGCCGCGCACCTCGAAGGCAAGGGCTGCGGCATGATCGACATGGCCGGCCTCGCCCAGAAGGGCGGCTCGGTGTTCACCCATGTCCGCATAGCCCGCACGCCGGACGACATCCACGCCATTCGCGTATCGGCCGGCAAAGCCGACCTTGTGCTTGGCTGCGATCTCGTCGTTTCGGGTGCCAAGAAGGTGCTGGCCGCGGTGCGCGAGGGCCATACCATCTTCCTCGCCAACACCGCCGAGATCATGCCGGGCGAGTTCGCCCGTTCGGCCGATTTCTTACTGCCTGTAGAGCGGCTGAAGAAAGCGATACGAACCGCCGCGGGCGACAACAAGACGCATTTCTTCGACGCCACCCGCACCGCCACCGCGCTGTTCGGCAGCTCGCTCGGCGCCAACATGTTCATGCTCGGCTTCGCCTTCCAGCACGGCGGCCTGCCGCTGTCGGCCGAGGCGGTCGAGAAGGCGATCGAACTCAACGGCGAGGCGGTGGCTATGAACGTCGCAGCATTTCGCTGGGGCCGCCGCGCCGCCCACCAGCCGGATTTCGTCCGCAGCCTTCTCGCCCAGCCGGGCAAGGCCACGCAGCATGCCGCCATTGCCGAGACGCTGGACGATATCATTGCTCGCCGCGTCGCCTTCCTGACCGCCTATCAGAACGCCGCCTATGGCAAGCGCTATGCCGACAGACTGGCGGCGCTGCGCAAGGCCGAAACCAATGCTGTGCCCGGGTCGACCGTGGTGACCGAGGCTGCCGCAAAGAACCTGTTCAAGCTGATGGCGATCAAGGACGAATACGAGGTGGCGCGGCTTTATACGGACGGCTCCTTTGCCGCAGAGCTCGCAAAGCAGTTCCAGAGCTACGGCAAGCTTGAATTCCATCTCGCACCGCCGATCATGGGCAGGCGCGGCAGTGACGGCAAGCCGAAGAAATCGAGCTTTGGCCCGTGGATGATGAACGGGTTCCGCCTGCTGGCGGCGATGAAGGGCCTGCGCGGCACGGCTTTCGACCTGTTCGGCTACAGCGCCGAGAGGCGTATGGAGCGGCAGCTTCTTGCCCTCTATGAAGCCGACCTGGAGCTTGTCGCCGGCGCGCTGGCGCCGGGCAAGATCGAGGCCGCTGCCGCGCTTGTTTCGGTACCAGCGCTCATCCGCGGCTTTGGCCACGTCAAGCAGGCCAGTGCCGAAAAAGCCGCCGGCGAACGCCAGCGTCTGCTCGACCGCCTCTCGACGGCGCCGCTGCGGCCGCAACTTCAAGCCGCCGAATAATTCAGCGCTGTGATACGCCTTGTTTACCTGAACTGTAGTTTCCCCGCTTCCGCTGCGTCACCAATGAATGCCAATAGAGCCCAAACCGCTGCTCTAAACCTTTCTTAAGGCCAATGTGACACTGCTGGGTTCCCCAGGGTTGGGATCCAGGCGTGAATCTGAGACGAAAAAACGAGATTCCGGTCGACGTTTACATTCCGTTCGTGGAAACGCTGTTTCGCGACGGGTTCACGCTGTCGATCGGCCTTGTTGCGCAGACACTCCTCGTCATTCTGGTCTATTGGAAGACCATGGACTTGGCGTATCTTTTAGTTGCCGCTGGGCTCATCATTGTCGGTACTCTGCGCCTTCGCAACATCCGAAAATATGGGCGACTTCCTTCCCCGACGACGTGGGAAGAAGCCCATGATCGCGAAAACGATTACATAATTTTCGGTTCGATGCATGGTTTCATGCTTGGCGCGTTCTGTTTCGTCAGTATCTATCTGGCAAATGACAGCCACGACAACTATGCCGAAATAGCCTCTGTCTGCGTCACTCTGGCATCGGTCACGTCGATTGCCGGCCGCAATTATGGGTCGCCGCGCATGGTCATGATTTTTATCATAACCACCACATGGCCCATATCGCTTGGCTTTATCCTGCGCGGCGATATCTACCACATCATCCTCGGTCTGATGTCGGCCCCTTTTCTGTTTGCGATCAAGCGGTTCGCCGACATCGTCCGCGAAGTCCTGTTTACCGCCCTGTCGGAGGAAAAGAAGGCGAACCGCATCGCGCAGCGTTTCAACCGCGCGCTCAACACCATGTCGCATGGCCTTGTCATGCTTGGTCCCGACGGCCGGGTGGCGGTGGCCAATGCCGAAGCCGCGCACCTGATGTCGCTCAAATCGGCCGATGCGCTGCTAGGCCGCTCGATCCACGGTCTGCTGATGCGCGGCGCTGCCGGCGGCATGCTGGCGCCGAAAGATTGCCGTTACATCGAAGCCCAGCTGACGCGTGCGTTGCGCGAGGGCCGCGACCGCAAGGTTCTGGTCTCGCTCACCAACGGCCAGCACTATGAATTTTCGGCGCGCGAAGGCAGCCAGGAACTGGGCGTCGTCACTTTCGAGGATGTGACCGCCCGGGTCGAGGCGGAAGACAAGATCCGCTTCATGGCGCGCTACGACAGTCTCACCGGCCTGCCCAACCGCGCCTACTTCCACGAACTGGTCGTGGAATCCATGGAATCGGGCGACCCCGAGCGTCTCTGCGGGCTGGTGGTGCTCGATCTCGATGATTTCAAGAGCGTCAACGACACGCTTGGCCATCCGGTTGGCGACGGCTTGATCTACGCCGTTGCCGAGCGGCTGGCGGCAGTCGCTGGGCCAGGCATCACCGTCAGCCGCTTCGGCGGCGACGAGTTCATGATCTTCTTCGAGCGCATCGAGGATGAAAGCCACCTGACCGGCCAGGTTGATGAGATCTTTGTCAATCTACAGGGCGAGGTCGATGTCGCCGGCCACGGATTACGCATCCAGGCCAGCGGCGGCGCGGTGCTGTCGCGGGTCAAGGATACCGACGTTGACGCCATGATCGTCAAAGCCGACCTTGCACTCTACAAGGCCAAGGAGCTTGGCAAGAACGGTTGGCGGCTGTTCGAGGCCTCGATGGACGCCGCCTTCCGCAGCCGTCAGCTGATGAAGGCGGACCTGCGCAGCGCCGTGGAAAACAACGAATTGCGGGTGGTCTATCAGCCGATCGTGGCGATGAGCACCATGCGTATCGCCAGTTGCGAAGCGCTGTGCCGCTGGGATCATCCCGATCTCGGGCCGATTTCCCCCGGTATCTTTATTCCGCTGGCGGAGGAAATGGGGATTATTTCCGACATCAGCACCTTCGTCCTGCATGCGGCCTGCACGGAATGCGCCAAATGGCCGGCCCAGACCAGCGTGTCGGTCAATCTCTCGGCCAAGGATTTCCGCAACCGTGATGTCATCCAGAAGGTTCGCGACGCGCTGGCCGAATCCGGTCTCTCCGCCGGACGTCTGGAGATCGAGGTCACCGAGACGGCGCTGCTCGACGACAAGTCGCTGACACGCCAATATATCGAGGAGTTGAAGCGGCTCGGCGTGCGCATTGCGCTCGACGATTTCGGTACCGGGTATTCGAGCCTCAGCTATCTCCACAAACTGCCGCTCGACAAAATAAAGATCGATCGCTCGTTCCTGATGGATGTCACTCAGAACAGCCGGTCGCTCGAATTGCTCAAGGGCATCGTCAACCTGTCACGGCCGCTGGGACTTTCGGTTACCGTCGAAGGTGTCGAGACCTTCGAACAGCTCAAGATCCTAGCATTGCAGGTCAAGCCGGACATGGTCCAGGGCTTTCTGTTCGGGTCGGCACTCAGCGCGTCCGGCATCGAGACGATGTCGAGCACCGTCTGGCCCTTCGCCAAGGACATCCAGACGGCAAGGAAGGCGCCGCGGCGCTGACTTCGCGCTGAAAAACCGCGTATTTTAGTATAATTTTATTAATTGTTAACCTTAACGAGCGGTAAACGAGCTCCTACTTATTTTCATCTTTACATCTCATGACCCGTCCGTAGTGTCGGCTGGTGGCGGTAATCGCGGGGAATAGAGTTCATGTGTGCCCAGTTGAGTTCGCTCGGCCATGCGGCGGGCGCTGGTGGGAAAGATGCGTCCGAG
Organism: Mesorhizobium sp. M0571; assembly: GCF_040320985.1. Taxonomy (NCBI): domain Bacteria; kingdom Pseudomonadati; phylum Pseudomonadota; class Alphaproteobacteria; order Hyphomicrobiales; family Phyllobacteriaceae; genus Mesorhizobium; species Mesorhizobium sp. M0571. The sequence goes on along the minus strand of NZ_JAMYQT010000003.1, from coordinate 205,816 downwards.
ACCATGTCCAGCTTCGCGCAACATGTTTATGCGCTGCTTGACCGGACGGAGTACCGACGCTGTGAAAGCGGCGAGGACTTCGAAAGCATTTACAGGCTGCGCTACAATTCCTATCGGATGAACGATCTGGTGCCCGAGAATGCGTCCCGTCAGGTCCATGACGAGTTTGACGAACTGCCCAATTGCCATACGTTCGGAATCTACATCGAGGGGCGGCTGGTCAGCACAATGCGCCTGCATAACGTGTCTGCTGATAACGCCACATCACCAGCGCTCAGCGTCTACAAGGACTTGTTGATGCCGCGTCTGGCGGCCGGCGAAGTCTTTATCGACCCGAGCCGTTTTGCCGTGGACGCCGAATGGTCACGGCTTTACCCGCAGATCCCGTATGTGACGCTGCGCCTTGCGGGCATGGCTTGCTTCCATTTCGGCGCGCCTTATTGCATATCCATGATCCGCGAGGACCATGCGGCTTTCTACAAGCGCATCTATCGGGCGCGACCGATTGGCGATGCGCGGCCCTATGCCGGCGTGATCAACTGTTTCGCGCTGCTTTATCAAGCCGATGTCCTGGCGATCAAGAATGAAACCTACGCTCGCTTTCCGTTCTTCCGTTCGACGCCAATGGAGCAGCGCATGTTGTTCGATACGCCCGGTGCCGGCGAACTCGCGCCGCTGACCATCCTGCCCACCGCCAAGTATTTTCGCGAAGCCGCCTGAACGAGATCATGGAGCCTTCCGGTTGCTTCGGCGTTCTGGCAAGGGTGCTGGTGGTAGGTCGGCATGTCTGACATCCGCCAAGCATCGCTTCGACAGCGATCCGATCAAAGGAACCGATATGACCATTTCGACGCTCGCCCTTACTCCACTTATCTCGCTGATTGCAGGCGTGCTGATCCTGGTGATGCCGCGGCTGCTCAACTATATCGTCGCCCTTTATCTGATCGTTGTCGGCCTGCTCGGGTTGTTCCCGCATCTCGCCGGCTAACGACATCGGCAATAGCGGACCTGCCATCCATTGTGATTGGTATCGCCGCGCTCCGCCCCGCCTCGTTTTCAGGCTCGGGTCAGTCATAAGACCGCTGCGCATGTTGCGCCACATCATTGACGCAGCGATTTCCAGTTTCGCTTGAGACAGTTGGCTGCGGCGATGCGGCAATAGCGCCATTGCCCTTGACGCGGCTTTTCGCTATGTGCCTGAAAGATGTCTTCGAAGGGGTATTCCTATGGCTGAACACACGCCGACCGGTCCTGTCGAACTGGGCGCGAAGATGGACTATGCCGAGCACGACCGCACCTATGCCGGCTTTGTGATGCTGGCCAAATATGGATCGCTATTTTGCGCCGCCGTGCTTCTGGCCATGGCGTTCGGCTTCTTCGTGGGCGGTTTCTTCTCGGGGACTATCCTGTTCGTTCTGATCCTTGCCGTCGGCGCCTTTATTCTCCGGTAGACTCCTCCAACCTTTGTCGAGGGCGCCGCCGGGGGCCGGTCGGCGTCTTGGGTAACGGGTTCCGGCCGAAAGGATCATGCGGTGGGACAGACGGTTTTCATCCCTCGTGAGCTTGACGCGAACGAGCCGCGCGTCGCGGCCTCGCCCGACACGGTGAAACGGCTGACGGCACTGGGTTTCGACGTGGTCGTCGAAGCCGGCGCCGGAACGGCGTCGCGCATTCCCGACGAGGAGTTTGCCAAGGCGGGCGCCGCGATCGGTAAGGCCGGCGATGTTTCCAGGGCTGATGTCGTGCTGAAGGTGCGCCGGCCGAGCGAGGCCGAGCTGAAAGCCTATCGGCCGGGCACTGCCGTCATTGCCATCATGGATCCATATGGCAACGATGCTGCCGTTGCCGCGCTGGCAAAGGCCGGTGTTACTGCCTTTTCCATGGAGTTCATGCCGCGCATCACCCGTGCCCAGTCGATGGACGTCCTATCCAGCCAGGCGAACCTCGCCGGCTATCAGGCATTGATCGACGCGGCTGGCGAATATGACCGGGCGTTGCCGATGATGATGACCGCGGCCGGCACGGTACCGGCGGCGAAGGCCTTCATCATGGGCGTCGGCGTCGCCGGTCTGCAGGCCATCGCCACCGCGCGCCGCCTCGGCGCCGTGGTCACCGCCACCGACGTGCGCCCGGCCGCCAAGGAGCAGGTTGCCTCGCTCGGCGCAAAATTCCTGGCGGTCGAGGACGAGGAGTTCAAGGCGGCCGAGACGGCCGGCGGCTACGCCAAGGAAATGTCAAAGGAGTATCAGGCCAAGCAGGCGGCGCTTACCGCCGAGCACATCGCCAAGCAGGACATCGTCATCACCACGGCGCTGATACCCGGCCGGCCCGCGCCGAAGCTGGTATCGGCGGCGATGGTCGCTTCGATGAAACCCGGCTCGGTGATCGTCGACCTCGCGGTCGAGCGCGGCGGCAATGTCGAGGGCGCCGTGCCGGGGCAGGTGGTGACCACGGCCAACGGGGTAAAGATCGTCGGCCATCTCAACGTTCCCGGTCGCGTCGCGGCCTCCGCTTCGCTGCTCTATGCGAGAAACCTCTATGCCTTCCTCGAGACGCTGGTCGACAAGGCGACGAAGACGCTTGCCGTCAACCGCGACGACGAACTGGTCAAGGCGACGATGCTGACGAATGGCGGCAAGGTCGTTCATCCTGCTTTCGTCAGGGCTGAGCAAGAGCCGCGCGTCGAACCGCCGGCCATTCCGGCCAAGACGATGGTTGCCGACGCTTCGGCCAAACCGGCTGCGAAGAAACCGGCCGCTTCAAGGAAGCCAAAGACCACCGGGGGGATCGCGTGATGGACCAGACCCTGCAGAAAGCCCTCGACCAGCTCGACCAGGCGACAGCTGCCGTCCGGCTCGCGGTACAGAACCTGGCCACCGCTCCCGGCACTGAGGCCGCCGCCGACGCCGCGCACGCGCTGTCCGGCGGGGCGATCGATCCCTTCGTCTTCCGCTTCGCCATCTTCGTGCTGGCGATCTTCGTCGGCTATTACGTCGTCTGGTCGGTCACACCGGCGCTGCACACGCCGCTGATGGCGGTCACCAACGCGATTTCCTCAGTCATCGTCGTCGGTGCGCTGCTGGCCGTCGGCATCTCTGCCTCCGGCATCGCCACTGGTTTCGGCTTCGTTGCTTTGGTGCTGGTCTCGGTCAACATCTTCGGCGGCTTCCTCGTCACCCAGCGCATGCTGGCCATGTACAAGAAGAAGGAAAAGTAGAGCGCTATGAACGCCAACTTTGCCTCCTTCCTCTATCTGGTCTCCGGCATCCTCTTCATCCTGGCGTTGCGCGGCCTGTCGCACCCGACCACCAGCCGCCAGGGCAACATGTACGGCATGATCGGCATGGGCATCGCCATCGCCACGACGCTGGCGCTGGCGACCCCATCCGCGGGAGGCTTCGGCCTGATCGTGCTCGGTCTGCTGATCGGCGGCTCGGTCGGCGCGGTCACCGCGCGGCGCATCGCCATGACCTCGATGCCGCAGCTGGTTGCCGCCTTCCACTCTCTGGTCGGCCTTGCCGCCGTCATGGTGGCGGCCGCCGCCATCTACGCGCCTGAAAGTTTCGGCATCGGCACGGTAAACGATATCCACGCCCAGGCTCTGATCGAGATGAGCCTTGGCGTCGCCATCGGCGCCATCACCTTCACCGGCTCGGTCATCGCCTTCCTCAAGCTCGACGGCCGCATGTCGGGCAAGCCGATCATGATCGGCGGCCGCCACTTCATCAACGCCGCGCTTGGCATCGCGCTCGTCGTATTGATCGTCCTGCTGGTCACCACCGAGTCGAAGCTGGTGTTCTGGCTGATCGTCGTGGCCTCGCTTGTCCTTGGCGTCCTGCTGATCATCCCGATCGGCGGCGCCGACATGCCGGTGGTCGTCTCGATGCTCAATTCCTACTCGGGTTGGGCAGCGGCGGCACTCGGCTTCACGCTCGGCAATCTGGCGCTGATCATCACCGGCGCGCTGGTCGGCTCGTCCGGTGCGATCCTGTCCTACATCATGTGCAAGGGCATGAATCGAAGCTTCATCTCGGTCATTCTCGGCGGCTTCGGCGGCGAGACGGCCGCAGCTGCCGATGACGGCATCGAGCGCACGGTCAAGCAGGGCTCGGCCGACGACGCCGCCTATCTGATGATGAACGCGCAGAAGGTCATCATCGTGCCGGGCTACGGCATGGCGGTGGCGCAAGCGCAGCATGCGTTGCGCGAGATGGCCGACAAGCTCAAGGCCAATGGCGTCGACGTCAAATACGCGATCCACCCGGTGGCCGGCCGCATGCCCGGCCACATGAACGTGCTGCTCGCCGAAGCCAACGTGCCTTACGACGAAGTGTTCGAGCTCGAGGACATCAACTCCGAATTCGCGCAAGCCGACGTCGCCTATGTCATCGGCGCCAACGACGTCACCAACCCGTCCGCCCGCGACGACAAATCGTCGCCGATCTACGGCATGCCGATCCTCGACGTCGACAAGGCCCGCACCTGCCTGTTCGTCAAGCGCTCGCTCGGCTCCGGCTATGCCGGTATCGACAATACGCTGTTCTACAAGGACGGCACCATGATGCTGCTCGGCGACGCCAAGAAGATGACCGAAGAGATCGTCAAGGCGATGGATCACTGAAACGGCGTCGTTGCCAACTCACTGCCGGTCGGTCGTCGAATACAGACCGGCTTCGCGCCGGGCTTTTTCTTGGCTGTTACCGGTTCTGAAGTTACGATAGCGACCGGTCGTCTTGTCTGACGGCGTCGTCGGTGGAGGTGCCGGTGCCCGACCCTGGTTCTGCTGCATCGCCGGCCACCGATCTGACTGCAGCAGAGAAGGCGCCGCGCAAGCTCAGCCAGGCGGTGGTGGTCGTACACGGCATGGGCGAACAGCGGCCCATGGACACCCTGAGGGGATTTGTCCAGGCGATATGGAGCCACGATCCCGCCCGTGCTCCGTTCTATGCCCATGTCGCAGATCCGGCCGACCCGACGGGTGCGAAGATCAACCAGAGTTGGATCACGCCCGACAGCCGGACCAATTCGCACGAGCTTCGCCGGATCACCACGCCCTATGATGTCGATGGCCGCCGCACCGATTTCTACGAGCTTTACTGGGCCGACATCACCCAAGGCACGACCCGGAGCCGCCTTGCTGCCTGGGTGACGACCCTGCTCTGGCGCAAGCCCGCCGATATTCCGCACGATGTGCGCAAACTCTACGCTGTCACGCTTTTGGCCACTATCGTCGTCCTCGGCGCGGCGCTGGCGCTCGCAACGTCGGCCTGGCAAGGCTACATCTCCTGGACGACCGGTGTGCTTCTCACCGTCGTGGCGTCATTCGTCATCTGGTCGGTGGACCAGTTTGGCCTGCCTTATTTCGGCGATGTCGCTGCCTATGTACGGGCCGAAGCGACGACGGTCGAGAAGCGCGCGCTGGTCCGCGAGCGTGGCCTCAAGCTGCTGAAGCGCCTTATGATGGACGACGCCTACGACCGCATCGTCCTGGTCTCGCACAGCTTGGGGTCAATCATCGCCTATGATCTGCTGCAGATATTGTGGGCCGATTTCAGGCCTCGAAGGCTGGAAGCCGTTCGCGACAAAGCGAGGCTGAAGGCGATCCGCGCCGTCGACAAGGCGACGCTGGCCGCCGATGTTTCAGCTTGGCCCGAGCATCTCGATGACCTCTCCGGATTCCAGCGCGACCAATGGGAGCTCTACCAGCAGCTCCGTGCCAAGGATGCGGATCACCCGCTGCCGTGGAAGATCAGCGATTTCGTCACGCTCGGCAGTCCGCTGACCCACAGCGAGTTTCTGGTTACCTACAACCTCGCCGAATTCAGGCGCGGCATCGCCGAACGCCTGTTTTCGGCATGTCCGCCGATCGCCGACACGGCAGGCGGCGGGACTGTGCTCTATCAGGAAGGGCGCAGCCATTCGGGCAAGCCGCAGCGGGCGGTGCATCATGGCGCGGTGTTTGCGGCGACGCGCTGGACCAACATTTTCGACAGGGGAAATGGCTGGCTGACCGGCGACCCGATTTCCGGACCGATGACGGAGAATTTCGGTCCGGGGGTGGAAAACATTCAGGTCGAGTTGCGCGGCCCGCGCGGCCGCGCCTTCACGCACACCCTTTATTGGTCGCTGACGGCGAGCGGCGTCGAGGCCAACGCACCATCCGGCGTGCCGCGCTCGCATCTTGCCGTGCTGCGCGACGCAATCGATCTCGGCCGCAAGCTGGGAACTGAGCTATAGGCAATGAACGGCGCACGATCATGGCGACGACAGCTCAAAGCAAAATCCGCTTCGGGGTAACCTTCCCTGAAGCGGATCAAACTCGCTTAAGCACCGATCAACGGTTGGTCAGGAAAATTGCCTCCTCGTCGTCGCGCTGCCTGCCGCCAAGTGCTGCAGCTGCACTGGCAATGAAAGCCCCGACGACCAGCGACAGCGCTCCAATCAGCGAGAAGGTGGCGCCCGCCTTTCTGGCGGTGTCGGCCGCCTGCTGGGCCTTGACCTTGGCGTCCTGCACTTTGGCGATTACCGCATCGACCCGAGCGGTGGCATCCGCTTCGGACAGGCCTGTACGGGCGGCCACCAGCCGCGACAGATAGGTCTTGTCGTCGCCCGATATTTCGCCTGCTGCCGCACTCGCGATCAGAATTCGCGACGCCTGCGCAGTTGCCGCGGCGTCGCTCTCCGGATTGGCGGCAGCGAGCCTTGCCGGATCGGCCGGGCGGAACAGCGTATCGACGAAATACGATGTGGCGCTGTCAGTCGAGGCGCCACCAGCGTTTGCAGTGGCACCCGCCGAAGCGCCCATTGCCGCGCCGGATGCCACAGTCGAAGCAGCCTGGACACCGGTGCCTATTGCGGCCGAAAGCGCCGTGCCGAGCACGCCGGCGACGAGCAGCGTCGCAAGCGCCCAGGCCAGGAAGCCGTGAGCGGTATCGCGGAAGAAGACTTCATCGGTGTGGATGCCGACCCATTTGGTCCGCAGGCGTCCGGCAAGGTAGCCGCCGAGAGCGGAAGATAGCCACTGCACGATGATCAGCCAGACGGCGGTGGAAACGGCGAAAGTGGTGACTGACGCACCCGAGCCGGACCATGGCGACACCATGCTCAGCCCGAGCCCGGAGCCGAGCAGCATCAAAATGAAGGTAAGCGTCGACGCAGCAAAGGCGCCGGCGATGATCGGCCCCCAGGTGACAGCAGTAGAAGAGGATTCCGTCGGTGCGGAAACGTCGACAGACGTTAGGGTGGACATCGAAGCCCCCTACCGTGCGAACAGCATCAGGAGAATAATGATCGGAATCGGAACTCCGAGAAGCCAGAGCAAAATGCCACGTCCCATGGATGCCTCCTGCGGCGATTGTGATCGACTACAATGCCTTGAAAGACTTTCCGTTCCGGGAGATACGCGGTGATCTTTGTTGCAATGCAGCAGGCGCATCGGTGCGCCAAGGCGCACCGATCCACTTCACGCCCGCCGGCTGGGTATCTGGATCGCGGCTCAGATGTCCAGATTGGCGACCGACAGCGCATTCTCCTGGATGAATTCGCGCCTTGGCTCGACCTCGTCGCCCATCAATCGCGAAAACAGTGAGTCCGCGTCCGTTGCGTCATTGACCCTTACCTGTAAGAGCGAGCGCACATTCGGGTCGAGCGTCGTTTCCCAGAGCTGCTCGGCGTTCATTTCACCAAGGCCCTTGTAGCGCTGCATGGTCAGGCCCTTGCGGCCGGTGGCAAAAACGGCATTGAGCAGTGCGAGCGGCCCCGAAATGGTTTCGGAGACGTCCTTGCGGCGCAGCACCGGCGGCTCGCCGTAGATTTCTGACAGGCGCGGCGCATAGCGGTCGAGCTGGCGTGCATCGGCGGAATTGATCAGCGCCAGATCGAGATGCGCGAACTCCTTGACGCTGCGCACGGTGCGCTCGAAGACATAGCCGCCGGTGCCCTCGTTCGAGGTTGACATACGGCCTGTCCAGCCGCGCTCGGTGTCCTCGGCGATAATGTCGAGACGACGCGCAACACGCTCGGCCATCTCGTTGGCGCGGCCGAGGTCGGTGAAGATCTCGGGGTTGAGCGCGCCGGCGATCGCTGCCTGCTCGACCACGCCTCTGTTATAGCGGGTATGCAATCCGTTGATGAGCTGGCGGACAGCCAAGGCGTCGTCGATGGCGCTGCGCAGGTCCTGTCCGGCCCGCACCTCGCCCGTGCTGAGCGCAAGCGACGCCTCTTCCAGCCCCGAGCCGATCAGGAATTCCTCGAAGGCGGCTTCGTCCTTGATATATTGCGAGCTCTTCCCTCGCGTCACCTTATAGAGCGGCGGCTGCGCGATATAGAGATGGCCGCGTTCGATCAGTTCCGGCATCTGCCGGAAGAAGAAGGTCAGCAGCAAGGTGCGGATGTGGGCGCCGTCGACATCGGCGTCGGTCATCAGGATGATCTTGTGGTAGCGCAGCTTGTCGGCATTGAACTCGTCCTTGCCGATCGAGGTGCCGAGCGCGGTGATCAGCGTGCCGATCATGTCGGAGCCGAGCATGCGGTCGAAGCGGGCGCGTTCGACATTGAGGATCTTGCCGCGCAGCGGAAGAATGGCCTGGTTCTGGCGTGAACGGCCGCCCTTTGCCGAGCCGCCGGCGCTGTCGCCCTCGACGATGAAGATTTCGGATTTCGCCGGATCGCGCTCCTGGCAATCGGCCAGCTTGCCGGGCAGCGAGGTGACGCCGAGCGAGCTCTTGCGGGTGATATCGCGTGCCTTGCGCGCGGCTTCGCGCGCGGCAGCGGCCTGGATGACCTTCTCGATGACCGCCTTGCCCTCGGTCGGGTGCTCCTCGAGCCAGGTACCGAGCGCTTCGTTGACGAGCCCTTCGACCACCGGGCGAACCTCGGACGACACCAGCTTGTCCTTGGTCTGCGAGGAGAATTTCGGGTCGGGAACCTTGACCGACAGCACGGCCGTCAGTCCTTCGCGGCAATCGTCGCCGATCAGCGCCACCTTTTCCTTCTTCGTCAGGCCGGAGGAATCGCCGTAGCCGGTTATCTGGCGCGTCAGCGCACCGCGGAAGCCGGCCAGATGCGTGCCGCCGTCGCGTTGCGGGATGTTGTTGGTGAAGGCCAGCACGTTCTCGTGGTAGCTGTCGTTCCACCACATGGCGACTTCGACGGTGATGCCGTCGCGCTCGGCGCGGATCGCGATCGGCTTGTCGAGCAGCGGCTTCTTCGTCCGGTCGAGATATCTGGCGAACTCTTCCAGCCCGCCATCGTAGTGCAGTTCATGGCGCACGATGTCGGCATGGCGGGCGTCGGTCAAAACGATGCGCACGCCGGAGTTCAGGAAGGCGAGTTCACGCAGCCGGTGCTCCAGCGTACCGTAGTCGAACTCGACCATGGTGAAGGTTTCGGACGACGGCAAAAACGTGATTTCGCTGCCACTGCGTCCTTCATAGGTGCCGGGGACCTTGTGTTGTTCGTAGGTGCCGGTGACCCGCAGCGGCGCGTCCGCATCGCCATGCGTGAAGCTCATCTCGTAGATCTGGCCGTTGCGGCGGATTTTCAGTTTCAGCCAAGCCGACAGCGCGTTGACGACCGACACGCCAACGCCGTGCAGGCCGCCCGACACCTTGTAGGAGTTCTGGTCGAACTTGCCGCCGGCATGCAGCTGCGTCATGATCACTTCGGCCGCCGAAATGCCTTCCCCGGTGTGGATATCGGTCGGAATGCCGCGGCCATTGTCGATGACCGTCACCGAGCCGTCCGGATTGAGCGTCACCGTCACCAGGTCGGCATGGCCGGCCAGTGCTTCGTCGATGGCGTTGTCGACGACTTCATAGACCATGTGGTGCAGGCCCGAGCCGTCGTCGGTGTCGCCGATATACATGCCCGGCCGCTTGCGAACGGCATCCAAGCCCTTCAAAACCTTGATGGAATCGGCGCCGTATTCGGCTTCAACGCCGTTGGCGATGTCGGTCTGGTCGCTCATGAAAACCTGTCTGATTGATGCCGTGTGCAGAGCGCGAAAAATCGGCGTCGAATCGCGCATTTCTAATGTCGTAGATATAGGCGCAAAAGGCGGTTTTTCCAAGGTTTGCAGGCGTTTCCGAACGGAATGACCGTCGCGTGGGCCGGCTACCGGCGCCTGGCTTCGATCTTGGCCAGCCGCTCACGCAGGAACTTGATCATGAACTTGTATCGCGGCGCCAGCCGACCGGTCCGGTCGAGCTCGAGCGTCATGTCGAGCGCCTTGGAAAGCACGGCTTTCGGATCCTTCGCAATCTGCGCGTAGTCGATATAGGCGACCACAAGGTCGCGCTGCCAGGTGGCGTTGTCCGGATCGGACTGGGCAAGTTTCTCGCGAATGGCGAGGCTGTCCTGAAGGGCTTGCCGGGCTCCTCTGACGTCGCGCTGCCTGAGGCGCAGCGTGGCGACTTCGGACAGCGTTATCGACAAGTCACGCTGCCAGTCGGAATTGGCGGGATCGAGCTTCGCCAGCCTCTGTGCAATCGCGTAACTGTCCAGATAGGCTTTCAGCGCGCCTTTGTGGTCGCCCTGTATCGCCAGGACGCCGGCGACCTTCTCGAGGCACACGGACAGGTCACGCTGCCAATCGGTGTTGTTCGGGTCGCCGGCGGCGAGCGCGCTGGCCTGCGAGAGTGCCTCACGATAAGCCGAAAGTGCCGCCGGCCAATTCTCCTGGTCGCTCAGCGCGTTGCCGATCTTGGCGTTGCCGACCGACAGGTCGCGTTTCAGCTCGGTGTCGTCCGGATCGCGTTTCGCCAGTTGCTTGATGATCGCCAGGCCTTCCTTGTAGGCCGCCAGCGCCCCGGCGGCGTCGCCGCGTTCGCGCAGCAGGTCGCCTATCGTATCGTGGCTGACCGAGACGTCACGCTGCCGGTCGGCATCTCCCGGCTTGTCCGCCGCCAGCGCCAGCCGCACCTTCAGGCTCTCTTCATAGGCCGCCTGTGCGTTGTCCAGTTGGCCTGCGACATGGGCAAGATGGCCGATCTCATCATAGGCGATGGTCAGGTCGCGCTGCAGCTCGGCACGGTCGGGTTCGCCGGCAGCGAGCTGTTTCTTGATCGACAGGCTTTCCTGATAGACCTGTGCGGCGCCGGCCCGATCGCCTTGCGTCGCCAGCACGTTACCGATCTTGTCGTCGGTCATGGCGAGGTCGCCGAACCACTCCAGATTGTCCGGCTCTGCCTCGGTCAGGCCCTGCAGAACGGTCTTGGCGGTCTCATAGTTCTGCAGCGCTGCCGGCAGATTGCCTTGCGCCATCCGCACATTGCCGAGCTTGACGTGGCTGACGGCGAAGTCGCGCTTCACGTTCGGATCGGTTTCCTGATGCGACCGCCGCTCGAGATCAGCTTGCAGCGCCTCGAAGGCGCGGCCGGCCGCCTCGATATTGCCGACCGTGGTATAGAGCTTGCCGAGCTCGTCCAGCGTGCGGATCAAGCGGTCGGCATCGTCGAGCGACAGCACCACCTGGCCGGCTTCGCCATAAAGCGCGAGCACCGATTCATAATCCTTGATGGCTGTGGCGTAGTCGAGGTCGGCGCGCGCCGCGCCGCCGGACAGATAGCGCGTCGCGGCTTCGGAAAGCGTGCGGCTGACGAAATTAGCCTTCAGCGCGTTGCGCGAGACATTGTCGATCTCGGCTGCCTCGGCGAGCTTTTTCCGCGCGGCATCGAACGCTCCCAGCGAAAGCTGCTCTTCGGCCTGCCGGCGCAACGCTGCCACCCGCAGATCGTCGGAGCCAAGGGTCTGCATTTCGCTTCGCACCTTGACGAAGGCGTCGGCCGCCTCACGCAGCCTGGCGTTCAGACTGTCCGCGGAGAGGTGGCCGGCATCGGAACTGATCAACGCGCCATAAAGCGGTGCCAGCGGCATGTCGGCGTCGCTGGCGATCTTTTCCACCTCGCCGCGCATCTCGGGCGTCACCTCGGCCATGGCCAGCAACAGGCGTTCGCGCTCCGGCAATTTCTCCTTGGCTGTCGTGGCAAAGAACAGCTGCGGCAGGCCGCTCTCGACATAGGGCAATTGCTTGCCGCGCGAGAGATCGTAGACCTCCTGTTGCACGAGCGTCAGCACGGAGCGGATCTCGAGCCCTTCGGTGCCGAGATATTTCGTCAGCGCCGCGGTGAACGGCGAATTCTCGCCGGTCCCATCCGCTGCGGTCTCGCCGGGCGCCGCCGAAAAGGCAAACAGGATGTTTTCTGCCCGCCCGATGCGACCAAGACCCGGCCGGACCTTGTCGCTGACGTCTTTTGCCAGTGCCGTCGCGCCGCGGCCTTCATCGCCCGTGCCCGCGAATGGATCGCTACGGCAGGCATCGAGCACAATCAGTCCGATCTTGCTGGTGGCGGCGACGACCTCGCGGACCTCTTCCAGCGGCAGACTGGTCTTTTCCAGCGCATCGAGCGACGACGAGTCTGCATCGACCGGCAGGAGCCGGTTCTCGCCGGCGATCTCGACGCCGTGGCCGGAGAAGAACACGAACGCCACGTCGGCGCCTTTGGCATCGTCGCGGAAATCGTCGAGCGCCCGGCGCATGCGCCGCAGGTCGCGGTTGGTTTCGAGGAAGACCTCGAAACCGAGCTTCCTCAGCACCGTTTCCATGATCTCGCCGTCATTGACGGGATTGGCGAGCGGCCGGATCAGCCGGTAGTCGTTCTCGGCGATGACTAGCGCAACGCGCCGCTCCGCCACGGCAGCGGAGGCCGTCGAGAGGATCAGCAGCAAGGCAAACAGAAGACGCAAATCGAACCGCCCCGGCCCGGTCATTTGCCGGAGCATTCCATCTCTTTATGGCATGAGCAAGCCAGGCTGTTCGCGTTGTTAGCCGACCCGCATCGGCTTCAGTGCTTCGCTCCAGCGGAACAGCTCGTCCAGCATGGTCCTGGCCCCGCCGAGCACCTGCTCGCTGGGCAGGAAGGCACCGGTCTCGTCGAGCAGTTTCTGGTACATCGGCAGCGCCACGCCTTCCGGGATCGGCATGACGCCGACGGAGGTCAGCAGCGGTTTGACCGCCTGCGCCGCTCGCAAGCCGCCGGAGACACCGCCATAGCTGAGAATGGCGGCCGGCTTGTATCGCCATTCCCTGAGCAGGTAGTCGACCGCGTTGACGATCGCGGGGGCTGCGAAATAATTGTATTCCGGCGCCACGAAGACGAATGCGTCGGCGGCGTCGATTGCCTCCGACCAAGCCTTCGTGTGGCTGTTTTCGTATTTGCCGAGTCTCGGATGATGCGGCTCGTCTAGCACCGGCAGGTTGAAGGCGGCGATGTCGGTGAGCACCGGCTCGAATTTCCCGTGCTCGGCCGCGAAGCTCTCCAGCCACTTTGCGAAAACCGGCCCGGCGCGGCCCGGCCGCGTGCTGCCGATGATGACGTTCAACTGGTGCTTCAAGGTGGGCTCCTGCCGGTTGGCGGTATCTGTTGGTGAGTGCCACCTAAGGCACGCAACCAGACACAACAAGCAGGCACTTTCCGGTGCCCCGGTCACATTCCAGAGAGTGGATGCTTCGCCTTGCCGTTCGGCCACATGGACGCTTGCCTTGCCAGCCACTACATTGAGCTCGCTAGCGGAGCACGCCATGGACAGTCAGCCCGTCCCCTTCGTCCCGCCGGCGCCGAAGCCGCGCACCTCGCCGCCTTCGACGCTGGAGATGATCCGCATCGTATACCGCAATCCGCTCGAACTGTGGGGCGAGGCGACCTACAACGAGCCCTGGATTTCGGTGAACGGCGTCGGGGGGCGGCTGGTCATCGCCAACGATCCCGGCCTCATCCGCCACGTGTTGGTCGACAATGCCAAGAACTACAAGATGGCGACGGTGCGCCAGTTGATCCTGCGGCCGATCTTGCGCGACGGCCTGCTGACCGCCGAGGGCGATGTCTGGAAGCGTTCGCGCAAGGCGATGGCGCCGGTGTTCACGCCGCGCCACATCTTCGGCTTCGCCGAGCCGATGCTGAAACGCACGCTCGAGTTCGTCACGCGCTACGAGCAGGGTGGCACGTCGGATATCGCCCACGACATGACGCTGCTCACCTTCGACATCCTGGCCGAGACGCTGTTTTCGGGCGAGATATCGGGCGAGCCGGGCAGCTTCGCCAAGGAGATCGACCGCCTGTTCGAGACGATGGGCCGGGTCGATCCGCTCGACCTTTTGCGTGCGCCCGACTGGATGCCGCGCCTGACCCGCATCCGCGGCCGCAAGACCATGGCCTACTTCCGCAAGATCGTCACCGACACGGTGCAGATGCGCGAAGAGCGGCTGAAGCGCGCTCCGGATGGACTTTCTCACTCTGTTGCTCAAGGCGGAGGGACCGGACGGGCTGACCCGGGCCGAGGTCGAGGACAATATCATCACCTTCATCGGCGCCGGCCACGAGACTACAGCCAGGGCGCTCGGCTGGACGCTCTACTGCCTTGCCGAAGCGCCGTGGGAGCGCGAAAAGATCGAGCACGAGATCGATGCGGTGCTGGCGCGCGAGCCCGACCCGACGAAATGGCTCGACGCAATGCCGCTCACCCGCGCCGCATTCGACGAGGCGCTCAGGCTCTATCCGCCGGCGCCGTCGATCAACCGCGAACCGATCGAGCCCGAAACCTGGAACGGCCTCTATATACCGCGGCGCGCCGCGGTGCTGGTGATGCCGTGGGTCGTCCACCGCCATCGGAAATTGTGGGACCGGCCGGACGCTTTCATGCCGGAACGCTTCCATCCGGGAAACCGCGAAAAGATCGACCGTTTCCAGTATTTACCGTTCGGCGCCGGGCCTCGCGTCTGCATCGGCGCCAGCTTCGCCATGCAGGAGGCGATCATCGCGTTGGCGATCATGCTGTCGCGCTACCGTTTCGACACCACCGCAGAGACCCGGCCCTGGCCGGTGCAGAAGCTGACGACGCAGCCGCAAGGCGGGCTGCCGATGCAGGTCACCCGGCGCGTGCCGTAAGCGGCTGAACGTTCGTTCCGTATTATGCGGACTTGCGTTGGAACTGGCCGGCGGCGCGGTAGCGCCAGAGATAGCTTGGCAGAATGGTTCCGATCGACCGAGGCTGAATGCCGAGGCCGGCGAGCGTCCTGTTATCCTTGACGGCGGCATCCGACACGACATTGTGCTGGCGCAACAGCAGGACCTGGTCCTTGGTCAACAACGGTTTGGGCAGCAGCCCGAGAATTGATGCCTGGAGGTTCGCCAGCCACCATGGCATCGGCAGCAGAAGCCGCTTGCGTTCGATGATGACAAGCAGCTCTTGCATGCATTCCTTGAAGCTGAGCACTTGCGGCCCGCCGAGCTCATAGATCTGGCCGCCCTGGACCTTGCCGTCGACCGAGTGCGCCACCGCTTCGGCGACGTCGCCGACATAGACCGGCTGGAATTTCGTCTGCCCGCCGCCGATCAGCGGCAGGACTGGGGAAAAGCGGGCCATGTTGGCAAAGCGGTTGAAGAAACCGTCCTCCGGCCCGAAATTGATCGATGGCCGCAAGATCACGGCGTCCTGGATCGTCTCCAGAACCGCCTTTTCGCCGAGCGCCTTGGTACGCGCATAGTCCGATTGCGCGTGGAGATCCGCACCCAGAGCCGAGATATGGGTGAGGCCGGCGCCGACGGTGCGCGCCGCCTCGGCGATGGCGCGTGCGCCGAACTCATGCACGGCAGCGAATTTCTGCCGGCCGCCCTCATACGGGATAGCCACCAGATTGACGACATGGTCGGCGCCTTGCACGGCGCGGTCGACCGACCAGCGCACCCGGACATTGGCCTGCACCGGCTGGATCTGCCCGACATTGCCGAGCGGCTGCAGGTGGCCGGCGAGATCGGGCCGGCGGCAGGCGACTCGGATGCGGTAGCCGCGCTTGGCCAGCGCCCGCACGACATGACGACCGACAAAGCCGGAGCCGCCGAAGACGACGACGAGCTTTGGGGTCTGCAGGATTTCGGTCATGGCTGGCTCCGGCGGGCTATCCAGATGGCTCGGTTGAAGCCGTTTCATAGTCCGTTTCGCGCCAAAGGCAAAGGGTGACCATAGGTCGCCCGGCATTGTTGAAGCATGATTTTCCGGATCCGTTCGAAACGGCAGAAAACCCGGCCGAGGCGCGGCTTTCCGGGGTCGCGTTCATTTGCAACCATGGTTCAACGGGCCGCTTGACCTGAGACGATATCGGGAGGGCGTGAAGCAAGTACGCCCGCCCCAACCCCGAACATCCGATAGGACCAGCACCGGCAGGAACTTTTATTCGGTCGGCGATTTTAGATGTATGGTTTGATTCCGAATGGAGGATATTGCCGATGACGAAAAAATGCGTTGCGATCTTCGCTCTGGCTTTCGCAACAGGCTGCAGCATTGGCGCTTCGGCGTTCGCCGGAAACCGGCATCACCACCAAGCTCAACCCGAACGCTACGTTTCCGCCAATGGCGACATCATCGACATCCTGTTCGGTGGCCCGCGTTACTATGACAACCACTTGTTCACGACGGCCGCCGAACCCTGCTCCTACAACAGGGTAGGACCGGACGCGAATGCGCTGAACGTCATCAACGATCATCATTGCGGGAAGTAGGCTCGCGCTGCCGGATCGGCCGGCGTGGTCAGCCACTCATCGGACAAACGAATTTCTTCAGGATGAATAGCGGGCGGCGAATTCGGAAATGCGCTGCACCACGGCTTTCGGCGCGCTTATGCCGCGAGCCGCCGCCTTCTCAGCCGCTTCTGCCCGGGCACGCCCTGGCACATGCACGCCATAGCGGCGGCGCAGCCGGTCGAGTTGATCCTTCATCCGTTTCTCGAAGTCCGGATCGAGCAGCTTGGGCTCGACGGCGAGCACGAACAGGCCGGTCCCCGGACTGTCCGGTCCGCCGCTGAACCATGGCGCATCGAGCGACCAGTTGGCGCCCGACAGGCCCGCAGCCAGCACCTCAACCATCAGCGCGATGTTGGCGCCGCGCTGGCCGCCGAAGGCAATCATAGCGCCTTTCATGGCGGACGCGGGATCGGTGGTCGGGTTGCCGCTGGCGTCCAGCGCCCAGCCTTCGGGAATCTTCTTGCCGTCCTCGGCCGCCTTGCGGATGTTGACGAAGGCGGTGGCGCTCGACGACTGGTCGATGACCAGCGGCGCCCCGTCTGCGGCGGGTGCTGCAAAGGACATCGGATTTGTACAGTAGACCGGCTTGACCGAGCCCGAGCCGGCAAGCACGGCCGGGCCGTTGGTTGCGGCGAACGAAACCAGCCCCTGCGCGGCAAGCCGCCCGGTGAAATAGCCGAGTGCGCCGCACGTATAGGCATTCTTCTGCGAAAAAATGGCGACGCCGAACAGCCGCGCCGCCTTGGCAAGGTCATCGATCGTGCGGTCGAAACCGGTATGCGCCAGGCCGCCGCGCGCATCGGAGAGATAGACGGCGAGCGCCGGCCTGGTGATCACCGGATCGGCGTTGCCGTCAATGCGGCCAGCCTCCAGTGCTTCGAGATAATCGATGAAATGCGACAGCCCGACGGCCGACAGTCCTTCCGCCTCGGCCGTGACGATCGAGGCAGCCAGCGACTGTGCCGCCTCTTCGTTGGCGCCGGCGCCAAGTGCGGCCATCCGGCACAGCCCTGTCGCCTGGTCGAGACTGAGTTGCATTGGGATTGCCTCTGGGTGAGTAGTGAATGGTGAATGGTGAATAGTGAAGCGTGAATAGGTGGATGGGAGTGGTGACTGGTTGATCCCACTACTCACTACTCACCATTTACCATTCACCTACCCGATCTTGTTCGGGATCCGCGCCTCGATCTTGCCCAGGGTGAAGACGAGGATGCCGGTGATCGCCATATAGATCAACGCCAAGAGCAGCAAGGGTTCATAGGTGAGATAGGTATCCTGCCGCACCTTGGAGGAGACGGCGAATATGTCGATCACGCTGATGGTCGCCACCAGCGGCGTCGATTTCAGCTGCAGCACGGTTTCGCCGGTCAGCGTCGGCAATGCGCGGTAGAAGGCCTGCGGCAGCCAGATTCGCTGGAATGTCTTCCAGCGGCTCATGCCGAAAGCGCGGGCGGCTTCCAATTGCCCTTTCGGCACGCCGGCAAAGGCGCCTCGCATCACCTCGCCCTCATAGCCGGCGAAGGACAGCGTCAGTCCGAGGACGCCATAGGGCCATGCCTGCCTGAGATAAGGCCACATCCAGGACTGGCGAATCCACGGATATTGCGGAAACAGCGAACCGAGGCCGTAATAGAGCAGCCAGAGCTGCAGCAGCAGCGGTGTTCCCCTGATGACGGTGCAGAAGACCTTGGCGGGTGCCGCGAACCAGATGGGGCCGGCGGCCTGCGCCAGCCCCAGCGGCACGGCGAGCAGGAAGCCCAGTGTGCAGGTGACGGCAAGAATCCACAGCGAGCGCCAGATGCCGAGCAGTCCCATTTCGTAATATTTCGGCAGCCAGTCCCAACGCATGAAGAAAGCCGCCGACAGAACCAGCCCCAGTGCGATGAGGATCAGCACGATGCGATGCGGCTTCAGCCACAGCGAAGCGCGTGCAGCGACATTGACAACGACAGCTTCGCCAGTCATCACCGGGCCTCCTTGAGCGAAGGCATGCCGCGGCGGGCCCAGGTCTCGATCCGGCCGATGATCAGGTTGGAAACCAGCGTCAACAGCAGGTAGATCGCGCCTGCGGCGACGAAGAATGTAAGATAGGCTTTGGTGACGCCTGCCGCTTGCCGCGTCGCCAATGTCAGCTCGTAGAAGCCGACGACCGCCAGCAGGGCGGTGTCCTTGGTGGCGATCAGCCAAAGATTGGCAAGGCCGGGTATGGCGAAAGGCAACATCGCCGGCAGTGTGATGCGCCGCAGCAGCAGGCCGGGAGGCATGCCATAGGCTCTCGCCGCTTCGATCTGGCCTTGCGGAATGGCGAGGATCGCGCCGCGGATCACCTCGGTAGAATAGGCACCCTGGACGAAACCGAGCACGGCAATGCCGGCCGCAAGCCCGCTAATGTCGATGCGCTGATAGCCCATTGCCGCCAGCATCTGATTGATCAGGTCGGTGCCGGCGTAATAGAGCAGCAGAATCAGCACCAGCTCCGGCACGGCGCGCACGACGGTCGTATAGACTGCCAGGAGATCGCGCACGACCGGACCGCCATAGAGCTTGCCGGAGGCGCCGCCGATGCCGATCAGAAGGCCGAGGCAGGTGGCCCCGACCGCGATCTCGATCGTATGGAGCAGCCCGACCAGGAGCGTTCCACCCCAGCCCGGCGGCGTGGGCGAGAGAAGCGCGATCGTAGAGGCGGCCCAAGCAGGAAGAAATGCGTCGATCAGCGTCGCCCCCGAATTGCTGGCGCTAAAACCGCCGGCGATCTGCGCCTGCGGAAGCTTGCGTGGATGGGTTTTCGACGAACCACGCGGCGCGCTGCCAGCGCCGCGTGGTTATCGCTCATGGGATAAGGCCGTCAGTTCGACTGCGTGTCGGCACCGTAAATGTCGAAGTCGAAATATTTCTTCGAAATCTCGTCATATTTGCCATTGGCGCGGATGGCCTTGATGCCGGCGTTGATCTTTTCCTTCAACTCGGTGTCTTCCTTGCGGACGCCGGCGCCGACGCCAGGCCCGAGGATGGCCAGATCCGGCGCGACCATGCCTTTCAGGTCGCAGCATTGCTTGCCCTGATCCGATTTCAGGAAGGCGTCGAGGGCGATGGAATCGGCCTGCACCGCGTCGACCCGGCCGGCGGCAAGATCCTGGTTGGCTTCATCCTGGGTCTGGTATTCCTTGATTTCCGCCGCTTCGGCGAAGTGCTTCTTGGCGTAGTCGGCATGCACGGTCGAGACCTGGACGCCGATGATCTTGCCCTTGAGATCCTCCGGTGTCGAGCCGAACTTCTGGTCCTTCGGCCCGATGATGGCCGTCGGGGTGTTGTAATACTTGTCGGAGAAGTCGATCGTCTTCTTGCGTTCGTCGGTGATCGACATCGAGCTGGCGATGACGTCGATCTTCTTGGTCGTCAGCGCCGGGATGATGCCGTCCCAGGCGACGGGCGTGATGACGCAATCGAGCTTCTCCTCGGCGCAGACGGCGTCGATGAATTCGATTTCCCAGCCGACCCATTTGCCGGAAGCGTCCGGCGAGGTGAACGGCGGATAGGGCTCGGCGGCGACACCGATCTTGACCGGATCGGCCTTGGCCACGCCCATCGCGGCAACGCCAAGCAGCAGCGCTGCGGCAAAGGTCTTGAGAATAGTCTTCATGGTCATGACTCCCAGTTTTGTCGTTGTTCCCGGTTTTTCCATCCGCCTCGGTTTAACCGATGTTGCGGATGAATTGCTTCAGCCTTTCGGATTTGGGTGCGCCGAAAATCTGCTCCGGCGGCCCTTCTTCCTCGACCAGCCCGTTGTAGAGATAGACGACATGCGTCGCGACCTCGCGGGCGAACTTCATCTCATGGGTGACCAGCACCATGGTGCGGCCTTCGCGCGCCAGGTCGCCGATCACCTTCAGCACCTCGCCGACCAGCTCCGGGTCGAGCGCCGAAGTCGGCTCGTCGAACAGCATGACGCGCGGGTTGATGGCCAGCGCCCTGGCAATCGCGGCGCGCTGCTGTTGGCCGCCCGAGAGATAGGCGGGATAGACGTCGCGTTTTTCGGCGAGGCCGACGCGGGCCAGCAGTTTCTCCGCCTCGCTGATCGCCGCATCGCGCTTGACGCCGAGCACATGAATGGGAACCTCGATGACGTTCTCGATCAGCGTCATGTGGCTCCACAGATTGAAGTTCTGGAACACCATGCCGAGCTTGGAGCGGATGCGTTCGATCTGCTTGCGGTCGGCGGGCACGGTGTGGCCGTGGCTGTCGGCCTTCAGCCGGATCTGCTCGCCATTGACGCGGATGATGCCGCTGGTCGGGTTCTCCAGGCAATTGATGCAGCGCAGCAGCGTCGACTTGCCCGAGCCGCTGCCGCCGATGATGGCGATCACCTCACCATCGCGCGCCGACAGCGAAACGCCCTTCAGCACATGCAGCTTGCCGAAATTCTTGTGCAGGTTCTCGACGTGAATGGCTTCGGCGGCGCCGTTCTGCGCCGTATGCTTCAGGGCGGTGCCCGGCGCTGTCATCGTCGCGGTGCCCCGCGGAGCGGCCGAGGCAGTCCTTGCTGGAATTTTTTACCCATTACCCGTCACTGGACAGCGTTCCGATTCTCAAGATGGACCGTTCCGCTTGCCTCCGTCAACCGCAGTTTTTGGACCATTGATCACGGCCTGCCGAGTGGCTATTGGCAGGAGGGGGCGCGTTTCAGGAGAATTTAGTGGGCAAAGCTTACGGGTCGCAGTCGATGGCCGGGCCGCTGCAGCGCGTACTGATGCGCTCCGCCGCCAGCGCCATGCATGGGGCCGAAGCGCTGGAGTGGCACTATGGCCCGGGCTTCGATCCGCAAAAGGCGGCGGCCCAGCATGAAGCGCTGGCCAGGTTGATTTCGGCCTCAGGCGCCGAGATCGAATGGCTGAGCGACGCCGATGACGGGCTTGCCGATTCTGTCTTCACCCACGATCCGTCGCTGATGACCGACCATGGCGCCGTTATCCTGGCCATGGGCAAGGCATTGCGCCGGCCCGAGCCCGGCCTGCACGAGGCAGCCTACGGGCGCATGGGCATCCCCATCCTCGGCCGTATCGAGGCTCCCGGCCAGGTCGAGGGCGGCGATTGCGTCTGGCTGGATGCGAAGACGCTGGCGGTCGGTCGCGGCGTGCGCACCAACCAGCACGGCATCCAGCAGCTCTCCAATCTGCTTTCGCCCAAGGGCATCCAGGTCTATGGCTTCGATCTGCCGCTCTGGCACGGCGAGGAGGCCTGCCTGCATCTGATGTCGGTGATCAGCCCGCTCGCCGACGATCTGGCGCTGGTTTATGCGCCGCTCTTGCCTGTGGCCTTCTATCAGATGCTGCGCGCGCATGGCATTCGCCTGGTCGAAGGCGACGCCGACGAATTCTTCGCCTCGAATGGGCTCAGCCTGAACGTCCTGCCGACCGCGCCGCGCCACGTCATCGCCGTTGCTGGCTTTCCCAAAACAGCAGCGGCCATGCAGGCCGCCGGCTGTACGGTCTCGACATTCGAGGCCGATGCGCTGTGCATTGCCTGCGAAGGCGGCCCAACCTGCCTCACACGCCCGGTGCTAAGACAATGACGACGGTCGGCGAAGCCCTCATCACCTTGCTCGAAGCCCATGGCGTCGACACCGTCTTCGGCATTCCCGGTGTGCATACGGTCGAGCTCTACCGCGGCCTGGCGCGGTCGAATATCCGCCACGTCACGCCGCGCCACGAGCAGGGTGCCGGCTTCATGGCTGACGGCTATGCGCGCGCCAGCGGCAGGCCGGGCGTCGCCTTCGTCATCACCGGGCCAGGGCTGACCAACACCATCACCGCCATGGGCCAGGCGCGCGCCGATTCGGTGCCGATGCTGGTGATCTCGGGCGTCAACGCCACACCGACGCTGGGCAAGGGCCTCGGCCATCTGCACGAACTGCCGGACCAGCGCGGCATGATGGAGAAGGTGGCGCTGTTTTCGCACCGCGTCACCGAGGCTGGCGAACTGCCCAGCGTGCTCGCCCGCGCCTTCGCACTGTTTTCATCCTCGCGTCCGGGCCCGGTGCATATCGAGATCCCGACCGATGTCATGACCATGCCGGCCAACGGCATCGTGGCGCTGCTGCGAAATTCAGCGCCGCCCGAGCCAGATGTGGCGGCGATTGCAGAGGCGGCAAGGCTGTGCGCGTCTGCCCGCCAGCCGCTTATCCTCGCCGGCGGCGGCGCCAAAGCCGCCGAAGCGCCGTTGCAGCGCCTGGCCGAGAGGCTAAGCGCGCCGGTCGTCCAGACCGCCAATGCGCGCGGCCTGCTGTATCGCCATCCGCTTGGCGTGCCGGCCAGCCCCAGCCTGAAGGCGGTGCGTGCGCTGATGGCCGATGCCGATCTGGTCATCGCCGCCGGCACCGAATTCGGTCCGACCGACTATGACGGATATGGTGACGGCGGCTTTGTCCTGCCCGCCAATCTGATCCGCATCGACATCGGCGCCGACCAGCTTGCCCGCCGGCCGGCGCGGATTTCGATCCAGGCCGATTGCGGCGCAGCGCTCGAAGCGCTGCTTGCCGAACTCGGCACGGGCCAGGCACCGTTGGATGATGGTTCGGCTCGCGCCGCCGCGACGCGCAAAGCAGCCTTTGCCGAGATCGGCCCGGCTATGCAGGCGCAACTGCGGGCCGTCGAGACGATCCGCGATACGCTGCCCGGCGCGATCATCGTCGGCGATTCGACCCAGCCGGTCTACGCCGCCAATCTCTATTACGATCACGACCGGCCGGGCGGCTGGTTCAACGCCGCCACCGGCTTCGGCGCGCTCGGCTATGGCCCGCCGGCGGCAATCGGCGCCGCCCTTGCCAGGCCCGACGCACCGGTCGTTTGCCTCACCGGCGACGGCGGCTTCCAGTTCACCCTGCCGGAACTGGGCGCGGCGCTCGATGCGGCGGCGCCGGTGATTTTCGCCGTCTGGAACAATCGCGGCTACCGCGAGATCGAAACCTCGATGCTTGACGTTGGCGTCGAGCCGGTCGGCGTCTCGCCGGCGCCGCCGGATTTCTGCAAGCTGGCCGAAGCCTATGGCATTGCCGCCGAGCGGATTTCCGGCGTTGGCGGCTTGGCGGACGCGCTTAGGCGCGCGCGAGCGGCTGGACGACCCTACGTCATCGAGATTTCGGTTGAGTGATCGCGCGAAAGGCGCGACTTTCCGCACCGGCGGCGCGCAATCACGGAGCGGTCGAATATGATGGAAACACTGGACGGCAGACATATCGTGGTGACCGGCGGCACCGGGGCGCTTGGCGGCGCGGTCGTGGGGAAACTGCTGGAGCAGGGCGCGATTTGCCATGTGCCCAATGCTCACGCTGCCGCGCCTGCGCATTTTCCCTTCCCGGCACATGACCGCGTCAGGCTGGCGCACAATGTCGACCTCGCCGACCCTGCCAAGGTCGACGCCTTCTATGCCAGTGTTCCGGATTTGTGGGCATCGGTGCATCTTGCCGGCGGCTTCACCGCCGCGCCGGTCGAGAAGATCGAGCCCGCCTCCTTTGCCGAGATGATGGACACCAACGCCCGAACTACCTTCCTGTGCTGCCGCGCGGCGATACGCTCGATGCTGGGATCTTCCGTGTCGGGCCGCATCGTCAATGTCACCGCGCGAGCCGGGCTCGACCCGCGGCGCGGCTCCGGCAAGGTCGCTTACGCCGCCGCCAAGGCGGCGGTCGCCGCGATGACCGTGGCGATGGCTGAAGAGCTGAAGGCCAAGGGCATCCTGATCAACGCCGTGGCGCCCTCGACGCTCGACACGCCGGCCAACCGAGCTGACATGCCGGATGCCGATTTCAGCAGATGGGTCAGCCTCGAAGCGGCAGCCGAGGCCATAGCCTATCTTGCCTCGCCGGCCAACATGGCGATCAGCGGTACGCTGGTGCCGCTTTACGGCAGGGCCTGAAATTCAGGCCTAGTCTAGTACAAAAAAAGCCCCGCCGGATCGCTCCGGCGGGGCTTTTTGTTTCGTTTACAACCTGCGTGAGGCGCGGTGTTGGCTCAGCTGCCCTGCTTCTTCAGCGCGGCGCCAAGGATGTCGCCCAGCGAAGCGCCGGAGTCGGTCGAACCGTATTGGGCGACCGCTTCCTTCTCTTCGGCGATTTCCAGCGCCTTGATCGAGACCTGCAGCTTGCGGGTCTTCTTGTCGAAGGCGATGACGCGGGCGTCGACCTTTTGACCGACGGTGAAGCGCTCGGGGCGCTGCTCGTCGCGGTCACGGCTGAGATCGGAGCGCTTGATGAAGGTCTCGATGCCGCTGTCGACCAGCCGCACTTCCAGACCGCCATCCTTCACGCCGATAACCTCGCAGGTGACGACTGCGTTCTTGCGAAGTTCGCCTGACGTCGCTGCTTCGCCGACCGTATCCTTGGCCAGCTGCTTGATGCCGAGCGAGATGCGTTCCTTGTCGATGTCGACGTCGAGCACCTGCGCCTTGACCATGTCGCCGCGATTGTACTCCTCGATCACCTGCTCGCCCGGACGGGTCCAGTCGAGGTCGGAAAGGTGGACCATGCCGTCGACGTCGCCTTCGAGGCCGATGAACAGGCCGAACTCGGTCTTGTTCTTGACCTCGCCCTCAACCTGGCTTCCGACCGGATGGCTGCGCGCGAAGGCTTCCCACGGGTTTTCCAGCGTCTGCTTGAGGCCGAGCGAGATGCGGCGCTTGGCCGGATCGACTTCGAGCACCACCACGTCGACTTCCTGCGTCGTCGACAGGATCTTGCCGGGATGCACGTTCTTCTTGGTCCACGACATTTCCGAAACGTGGATGAGGCCTTCGATGCCCGGCTCCAGCTCGACGAACGCGCCGTAGTCGGTGATGTTGGTGACGGTACCCTTGATCTTCTTGCCGATCGGGAACTTGGTGCCGATCTCGGACCACGGATCGCTCTCGAGCTGCTTCATGCCGAGCGAGATGCGGTGGGTTTCCTGGTTGATGCGGATGATCTGCACCTTGACCGTCTGGCCGATATTGAGGATCTCGGTCGGATGGTTGACGCGGCGCCAGGCCATGTCGGTGACGTGCAGCAGGCCGTCGATGCCGCCGAGGTCGACGAATGCACCATAGTCGGTGATGTTCTTGACGACGCCTTCGACCACCTGGCCCTCTTCGAGGTTCTGCACGATTTCCGAACGCTGTTCGGCGCGGCTTTCCTCGAGCACGGTGCGGCGCGACACCACGATGTTGCCGCGGCGGCGATCCATCTTGAGGATCTCGAAGGGCTGCGGGTTGTGCATCAGCGGCGAGACGTCGCGGATTGGGCGGATGTCGACCTGGCTGCGCGGCAGGAAGGCCACGGCGCCGTCGAGATCGACGGTGAAGCCGCCCTTGACCTGGTTGAAGATGACGCCTTCGACGCGTTCGCCCTTGGTGAACTTCTCTTCGAGACGGACCCAGCTCTCTTCGCGGCGGGCCTTCTCACGCGACAGCATGGCTTCGCCAAGCGCGTTTTCGATACGCTCGACATAGACCTCGACCGTGTCGCCGACCTTGAGCGTCGTGTCCTTGCCCTTGACGCCGAATTCCTTCAGCGGCACGCGGCCTTCGACCTTGAGGCCGACGTCGATGATAGCCATGTCCTTCTCAATGGCAGTGATGATGCCCTTGACGACCTGGCCTTCGCCGGAATGGCCGGCGGAAAATGATTCTTCGAGCAGGCTCGCGAAATCATCGCGAGTGGGATTTGCAACTGACATAGTTTCTCCTGGAATGCCCCGCAATCTGTCGCGGGGCCGGCGCCGTGGGTTAGCGTTGCGTTGGCCTGCCGGCGTTCCGGGCAAAAAGCCCTTGGCCGCCTTTGAGCGGCAATTCCGGCGCATGAAGAATGCTGGCAGGCTGGTTCATGCCTGATATGGGAATTCTTTTTGTCGCCGGCAATCGGCGGCGGCGGGAACACCCGGCTCAGGCTTCATTTCTCTTGGCCAGGACGTCGTCGATGATCGCCCGAGCTGCCAGAAACGCGGCCTCTATAGCCATTTCCGACGTGTCAAGCAAGTGCGCGTCGACGGCCGGCTTCAAGGGCGAGTCCACGCGGCCCATGTCGCGCTCGTCGCGGCGCACGATATCGGCAAGGATTTCATCGAAATTGGCAGTGCCGCCGATGCTCTCGATTTCATCCAGCCGCCGCTTTGCCCGCACCTCGGCACTGGCCGTGACATAGAGTTTTACGTCGGCATCGGGACAGACGACGGTGCCGATGTCGCGGCCGTCGAGCACCGCGCCAGGCGGTGTTCTTGCGAAGTCACGCTGTTTCTCGACCAGGATGCGCCGCACCGACGGGATCACTGCCACTTTCGAAGCCGCCTCGCCAACGGCGTGTGCCGAAAGCACTGGGCGGTCGAGCTTTGCCAGATCGACCTGCCGGGCAGCGGTTTCAGCGGCCGAAACATTGTCGAGCGGCAGGCCGAGCCGGAGCAGCGCATGCGCCACCGCGCGATAGGTAAGGCCGGTGTCGAGCAGGTTCAGCCGGTAATGGTCGGCGAGTCGCCGGGCAAGGGTGCCCTTGCCGGCGCCGGCGGGACCGTCGATGGCGATGGTGAAGGTTGAGGTCATTCGCCGCCTCGAGGCAAGCGCCTGCTGCCAACGCTTTTCAAACTCTGCCGCCGTGACTTCCACCGCCTCAAATACAGGATCAGCGTTGATCTCGTCGAGGTCCGGAAAAGGTTGGTCTGAGTTCGTTGTCCCGCCAACGTCGAGGTCCTTTGATCCATCTGGCGCGACGCCACGTGACGCGAACCCGACCGAACCGTCCCGATAGAACTCTATTGTTCTCGACTGATAATTGTCATCTTCAATCTCATACCAGAGGTGAAATGGTTGCTCCGGCCTTTCGTGCTTCCAATGTACGCAGACATATTTCACCCGATCTCCGCCCCCAGCCCCTTCATCAGACCCATGAATTCCGGAAAACTCGTCGCGATCATCGCCTGGTCGTCAATGGTCACGGGCTTTTCCGTCGCCAGGCCCATCACCAGAAAGCTCATGGCGATGCGGTGGTCGAGATGGGTCTGGACAATAGTGCCCCGTCCGTTCGGATGCTGGCCGAGGCCCTTGCCGCCGGGTTTTCCACGCACGACAAGCGAGGCCTCGCCTTCGCTGCAATCGACGCCGTTGAGCTTCAGCCCGTTGGCGACTGCCGCCAGCCGGTCGGATTCCTTCACCCGCAGCTCTTCCAGCCCCTGCATCAGCGTCTCGCCCTCGGCGAAGCTGGCCGCCACTGCAAGCACCGGATATTCGTCGATCATGGTCGGCGCCCGTTCGGGCGGCACGGTGACGCCCTTCAGCTCGGAATAGCGCACGCGCAGATCGGCGACATCCTCGCCGCCTTCGTTGCGCGGGTCGAGAATGTCGATCCGGGCGCCCATTTCCTGCAGCGTCAACAGAAGTCCGGTGCGGGTCGGGTTCATCAGCACGTTTTCGATAATAATGTCCGAGCCCGGCACGATCAGCGCCGCCACCAGCGGGAAGCCGGCCGAGGAGGGGTCGCCTGGCACCGCGATGGTCTGCCCGGTGAGCTTGCCCTGGCCTTCGATGAAAATGTGGCGCACGCCGCGCTCGTCGGTCTCGACCGACAGATTGGCGCCGAATCCCCTGAGCATCTTTTCGGTGTGATCGCGCGTCATCACCGGCTCGATGACGGTGGTGATGCCCGGCGTGTTCAGCCCAGCCAGCAGCACCGCCGACTTGACTTGTGCCGATGCCATCGGCACGC
Source organism: Mesorhizobium sp. M0571 (assembly GCF_040320985.1). NCBI lineage: Bacteria > Pseudomonadati > Pseudomonadota > Alphaproteobacteria > Hyphomicrobiales > Phyllobacteriaceae > Mesorhizobium > Mesorhizobium sp. M0571. Next base: position 177,523 of record NZ_JAMYQT010000003.1, on the reverse strand, counting down.
GGTACGTGATCGGCGCGGCGTGCTTGGGCCCGTGCAGCGTGATCGGCATGCGGTCGCCAGGCGTCGCCTTCAGCACCTGCACGCCCATCTGGCGCAGCGGCTCGAGCACGCGGCCCATCGGCCGGCCGGACAGCGAGGCGTCGCCGATGAAGGTGGTTTCCATGTCATAGGTGCCGACCAGGCCCATGGTGAGGCGTGAGCCCGTGCCGGCATTGCCGAAATCGAGCGGGCCTTCCGGCTGCAGCAGCGCGCCGTTGCCGGTACCGCGGATCACCCACTCAGCGCCATGCTTCTCGATATGGGCGCCCATGGCCTTCATGGCAGCGCCCGTACGCATCACGTCCTCGCCTTCCAGCAGCCCGGTAATGCGGGTTTCGCCGGAGGCTAGGCCGCCGAACATGAACGAGCGGTGCGAGATCGACTTGTCGCCCGGCACCCGCGCCGCGCCGGAAAGGGCAGATGATTTGCGGGCGGTGGCCTGCATCGGGGCGGCAGTATGCGACATGGTTCTTTCCTGGATGAACGCCGGCGGCCGGCTATTTTCTTCTGGTTTGCGCGGTCTCCTATCATGGCGGACCGAAATGGTCATCCCCTTGGCACGAGGCCTTCGAATTCAAGGTTTTTGGGACGCCGGCTTTTCGCTTTGACAGCGCCGTAAACTCTGGTTAAGGGGACCAAACTTTTATCGACGAGGCTTGCTGTGGCAAAACCCGAACTTGGCACCAAACGCATCGACCCGGAGACGGGTCGAAAATTCTATGACCTGAACAAAGACCCGATCGTCTCGCCTTACACAGGCAAGAGCTATCCGCGCTCCTATTTCGAGGAAGGCAAGGTTGCCGCCGTCGAAGAGGAAGAGGAAGTTGTCGAAAAGGAGGTCGACGCCGAGGAGGAAGAGGGCGTCGAGGTCGTTTCGCTCGAAGAGGCGGACGAGGACGTGAAGGCCGACGAACTGCCCGATCTCGGCGACGACGAGGACGACGTCGACCTCGGCGATGACGAGGATGACACTTTCCTCGCCGACGAGGAGGAAGAGGACGACGACGTCGCCGACATGATCGGCGTCGGCGACGACGACGACGAAGTCTGAGCGGGTGCGAACCGCATTTGACGGCTTTCGTCGCGCCGGCAAGAAAAAGCGGTTCTCGAAGGCTTGATATTAGGGGAAGGCGGGGTTAGAAGCCGCCTGCACTAACGGCGCGGTCTCAACCCGCGCCGGATCTCTTCGCCGGAAACGGCGCCGGCGGACTGCCGGAGTGGGGCCATAGCTCAGTTGGGAGAGCGCTTGAATGGCATTCAAGAGGTCGTCGGTTCGATTCCGATTGGCTCCACCAGTTCTCTCTATCGAAACCATCAGGACAGCCGCCCGAACCGAGCTGGCCGCCGCCTATCGCGCGGAAAATAATTAAGCACGGTCGATCAGCCCAAGACTCGCCATTTCATCCAAATGACGAGTCTGCGCCCGATAGAACACCTATCCTAGCCTGGCGTGTGATCGAACCACGAGCACCGATTTCGGATAGGTTCCAGGGCTGAAATGACGGCTGAGCAAAACTCCGTTACTTGTTGCAGTTCTGCATATCCGACGTCATAGCGCCGCTTGGGGTGTTGTTGTCGGTGTCGTTGCCCGCCGTATCCTTGCAGCGGTCATTCATGCCGTTGCCCTGCGGCGTGGCGTTCGTTGCGTTCGGATCGATTGTGTTCGGCGTAGTTCCGGTGCCGGTTCCTGTGTTAGCGCCGGAAGTGCCCGTATTGACACCGGTATTGGCATCATTGCCAGTTCCGCCGGTTTCCTGGCCGGCAGTTTGCGCCATGGCAGATGTGGCCAGGCCTATGGCAAGTAGGGCTGCAGAGAGTAATTTCAGCATGATAGTGTCTCCATTGGGGTGCATCGCTGTATCGCGATCTATACCAAACGAGAGTTTTTCCGGGATGTTCCGTTTGACGGAAATAGTGATCAATACAATCGCTATGAGAGCTTTGTTGCTCATCGTTTCGTGAATGGGGCCGTGAAATTCCTGTGTCACAACAGAAATTTTGTCTGGAACCAAATCGAAGATGCCGCGTTGTTGCGCTTGCGGGGAGTTGTGTCGGCCGCAGGGGACAGTTTCATCAAGACATTCAAGAGAGTCGTGAGCTGGGAGGGGCGCTGTGAGCGTGCTTGCATCCAAAGGGCAATTGGACCGTCGTCAAATACTGAACGCGTTGAAGGCTTTTCGGAGCGGTGATTTCTCCGTTCGCATCGACAATGTCTACACTGGCCTCGATTCGGAGATCGCCGATACCTTCAACGAAATCGTCGAGCTCAACGATCAGGTGACGCGTGAGTTTGAGCGCCTCAGCAAGGTCGTCGGCAAGGATGGCCGGATCGGCGAACGCGGCCGCGTCCGCAACGCCACCGGCAGTTGGGAATCCAGCGTCCGCTCCGTCAACGACCTCATCGAAGACATGGTTCAGCCGACGGCCGAGGTGGCGCGCGTTATCGGCGCGGTGGCCAAGGGCGACCTGTCGCAGACGATGATGGTCGAAATCGACGGCAGGCCGCTGCGCGGCGAGTTCCTGCGTATCGGCAAGATCGTCAATACCATGGTCGGGCAACTGGCCTCCTTCGCCTCGGAAGTGACGCGCGTGGCGCGCGAAGTCGGCACCGAAGGCAAGCTCGGCGGTCAGGCCCGCGTGAAGGGCGTGGCCGGGACCTGGAAGGACCTGACCGACAACGTCAACGCCATGGCGACGAACCTGACCGGGCAGGTGCGCAATATCGCCGAGGTAACGACCGCCGTCGCTTCCGGCGACCTGTCAAAGAAGATCACCGTCGATGTGAAAGGCGAAATCCTCGAGCTTAAGAACACCATCAACACCATGGTCGACCAGCTCAATTCCTTCGCCTCGGAAGTGACACGCGTCGCGCGCGAGGTCGGCACCGAAGGCAAGCTCGGCGGCCAGGCGCGCGTCGAAGGCGTCGGCGGAACCTGGAAGGACCTGACCGACAACGTCAACCTGATGGCCGAAAACCTGACCGGCCAGGTGCGCAATATCGCCGAGGTGACCACGGCGGTGGCGCTTGGCGACCTGTCGAAGAAGATCACGGTCGACGTCAAAGGCGAGATCCTCGAGCTGAAATCGACCATCAACACCATGGTCGACCAGCTGAATTCATTTGCCGGCGAAGTAACGCGCGTCGCCCGCGAAGTCGGCACCGAAGGCAAGCTTGGAGGCCAGGCGCAGGTGCGCGGCGTTGCCGGCACCTGGAAGGACTTGACCGACAACGTCAATTCGATGGCCGAGAACCTGACCGGCCAGGTCCGCAACATCGCCGAGGTGACCACCGCCGTCGCTTCCGGCGACCTGTCGAAGAAGATCACCGTCGCCGTGCAAGGCGAAATCCTCGAACTCAAGGACACCATCAACACGATGGTCGACCAGCTCAATTCCTTCGCCTCGGAAGTGACGCGCGTGGCGCGCGAGGTCGGCACGGAAGGCAAGCTCGGCGGCCAGGCCGAGGTGAAGGGCGTCGGCGGCACCTGGAAGGATCTGACCGACAACGTCAACTTGATGGCCGCCAACCTGACCGGCCAGGTGCGCAACATCGCCGAGGTCACCACCGCAGTGGCCCGCGGCGACCTGTCGAAGAAGATCACCGTCGACGTCAAGGGCGAAATCCTGGAGCTCAAGGACACCGTCAACACGATGGTCGATCAGCTGAATTCCTTCGCCTCGGAAGTGACGCGTGTGGCGCGCGAAGTGGGGTCGGAAGGCAAGCTCGGCGGCCAGGCTCACGTCGAGGGCGTCGGCGGCACCTGGAAGGACCTGACCGACAACGTCAACGCCATGGCCGGCAATCTGACCGTGCAGTTGCGCGACGTCTCCAAGGTGGCGACGGCGATTGCGACCGGCGACCTGACCCAGAAGATCACCGTCGATGCATTGGGCGAGATCCTGCAGATCAAGGACGTCATCAACACGATGGTCGACCAGCTGAATTCCTTCGCCTCCGAGGTGACGCGCGTGGCGCGCGAAGTCGGTTCCGACGGCAAGCTCGGCGGCCAGGCGCAGGTGCGCGGCGTTGCCGGCACCTGGAAAGATTTGACCGACAACGTCAACGCAATGGCCGCCAACCTGACCGGTCAGGTCCGCAACATCGCCGAGGTGACGACTGCGGTGGCGTTGGGTGACCTGTCGAAGAAGATCACGGTCGATGTGCGCGGCGAAATCCTCGAGCTGAAGGACACCATCAATACGATGGTCGACCAGCTGAATTCCTTCGCCTCGGAGGTGACGCGCGTGGCGCGCGAGGTCGGCACCGAGGGCAAGCTCGGCGGCCAGGCGCAGGTGCGCGGCGTTGCCGGCACCTGGAAGGACCTGACCGACAATGTGAATTCGATGGCCGAGAACCTGACCGGCCAGGTGCGCAACATCGCCGAGGTGACGACTGCAGTGGCGCGCGGCGACCTGTCGAAGAAGATCACCGTCGACGTCAAGGGCGAGATACTGGAGCTGAAATCGACGATCAACACCATGGTCGACCAGTTGAACTCCTTTGCCGGCGAAGTGACGCGTGTCGCCCGCGAGGTCGGCACCGAGGGCAAGCTCGGCGGCCAGGCGCGGGTCGAGGGCGTCGCCGGCACCTGGAAGGACCTTACCGACAACGTCAATCTGATGGCGACGAACCTGACCAACCAAGTGCGCGGCATCGCCGATGTCGTGACCGCGGTGGCGCAAGGCAATCTCAAGCGCAAGCTGACGGTCGATGCCAAGGGCGAGATCGCCTCGCTCGCCGACACCATCAATGGCATGATCGAGACGCTTGCGACCTTCGCCGACCAGGTGACCAACGTCGCCCGCGAGGTGGGCATCGAAGGCAAGCTCGGTGGCCAGGCCCGCGTGCCTGGCGCTGCCGGCCTTTGGCGCGACCTGACCGACAACGTCAATCAGCTCGCCGCCAACCTGACCACCCAGGTGCGCGCCATCGCCGAGGTGTCGACGGCGGTGACCAAGGGCGATCTGACCCGCTCGATCAGCGTCCAGGCCTCCGGTGAGGTGGCGGCGTTGAAAGACAACATCAATGAGATGATCCGCAATTTGAAGGATCAGACGTTGAAGAATGCCGAGCAGGACTGGCTGAAGACCAATCTCGCCCGGTTCTCGCGCATGCTGCAGGGCGAGCGCGACCTGGCCACGGTCTCGCGTCTCATCATGTCCGAGCTCGCCCCGCTGGTGAATGCGCAATATGGCGTGTTCTACGTGACCAACCGCGACGAGGACGAATCCTATCTCGAGCTTGCGGCCTCCTATGGCGCCGAAAGCAAGGCGGAGATCAAGCAGCGCCTCGATCTGCGCGAAGGCCTTGTCGGGCAGAGTGCCGCCGACAAGCGCGCCATCATGCTGGGCAACGTGCCGCCGGATTTCCTGCGCGTCACGTCCGGCCTTGGCAATGCCGCGCCGGCGAACGTGATCATTCTTCCGGCTCTGTTCGAGGACGAGGTGAAAGCCGTCATCGAACTCGCCTCGTTCAGCGAATTCCGCGACACGCACCAGTCGTTCCTCAACCAGCTGATGGAATCCGTCGGCATCGTTCTCAACACCATCGCCGCCACGATGCGCACCGAAGGCCTGCTCAAGCAGTCGCAGTTGCTGACCTCGGAGCTGCAGGCGCGTCAGACCGAGCTGACCAAGAAGCAGGAGGAGCTGCACGCCACCAATGAGGAGCTGCAGGAAAAAGCGCAGCTGCTCGAGAACGAAAAGAAGCAGGTGGAGAATAAGAACCTCGAAATCGAGATGGCGCGGCGGGCGCTGGAGGAGAAGGCCGAGCAGCTGGCGCTGACCTCCAAATACAAGTCCGAATTCCTCGCCAATATGAGCCACGAATTGCGCACGCCGCTCAACTCGCTGCTCATCCTTTCAAACCTGCTTGCAACCAATCAGCAAGGCAATCTCAATGACAAGCAGGTCGAGTTCGCGCGCACCATCAATTCGGCCGGCACTGATCTTTTGAGCCTCATCAACGACATCCTCGATCTGTCGAAGATCGAATCGGGCACCGTCTCGATCGATATCAGCGACATGCCGGTGGTGCATCTTCGGCAGCATATGGAGCGAACCTTCCGGCAGCTGGCGACCGACAAGGGACTTGGCTTCACCATCAATGTCGCCCCTGAGCTTCCGGAGACCGTCCGCACGGACGAGAAGCGGTTGCAGCAGATCGTGCTCAATCTTTTGTCGAACGCGTTCAAGTTCACCTCCGAAGGCGAGGTCAGCTTAAATTTTCGGGCCGAAAAGACAGGCCGTCACAACGGCTCGGTGCAACCGATGGAAGCGCTCGCGATCGCGGTCACCGATACGGGCATCGGTATTCCGCAAGAAAAGCAGAAGCTGATTTTCGAAGCCTTCCAGCAGGCCGACGGCACCACCAGCCGCAAATATGGCGGGACCGGCCTTGGGCTCTCGATCAGCCGGGAAATTGCCCGGCTGATCGGCGGCGAATTGCGGGTCGAGAGCACGCCGGGCAAGGGTTCGACGTTTACGCTGGTCATCCCGTTCGACGGACCCCGGATGGCCTTGGCACCGCAAGCGGCGCTGCTGCCGGCGACGGAGGTGGCCGCAACGACCGCGCAGCCGAGCCCGCCATCCTCTGAACTGCTCGATGACCGCGATACCATCTCACCGGATGACCGGGTCGTGCTGATCGTCGAGGACAACCCGACCTTCGGCGGTTTGCTGCTCGGCCTCGCACGTGCGGCCGGGCTGAAAGGCGTCCTGTCGACCGCGGGCTCCGGCACGCTGGCTTTGGCACGCAAGCTGGTTCCTGACGCGATCACGCTCGATCTCGGACTGTCGGATATCGACGGCTGGGTGTTGTTCGATCTGCTTCGCCACGACCCGAAAACCAAGGACATTCCCGTCCATGTCATCTCGGGCGCCGAAGACATCGAGGTCCTTGCCCGCAAGGGTGCATCCAGCATTTCAACCAAGCCCGTATCGTCGGACGAACTGATGAAGGTCTTCCAGGACATTCACTCCAGAAAGCTCCGCGTCCAGCGCCGCGTTCTGATTGCCGATATCGATCCCGAGCGCCGCCTCTCATTGATCGAGGCGATCCGCGACGGTGTCACCTCGGTCACGGCGATCGGCCGCGTCGCGGCGAATGCGGACGACATCGGCATCGCCGCGTATGATGCCGTTGTGCTCGGCTTTGGCCGCTCGGCCAAGGACAACGCCCAGATGCTGGATGAGATTGCCGTCCTGTTCGGACAATCCGTGTCGCGGCTGTTGTTCTTTGCACCTTATCCGGAAGCACTGGAACAGTCGCTCGCCTTGCATCCGGCATTGGCGGATGTTTCGCGGGCGGAGAATTTCGCGCAGCTGGCTCTCCTGATATCCGCGACGCTCCCAGGGCGAGGCCACGAAAACAACGGTGCGGCAGCCGAACAGCCGGGCAAATTCGACCTCGGCGGCGCAAAGGTTCTCATCGTCGATGATGATATTCGCAACATCTATTCGCTCACCAGCGTTCTCGAAACCTATGATATCCAGGTGTTGCACGCGGAACGCGGTCGGGAAGGTATCGTGCTTCTCGAGCAGAGCCCGGACATCGACGCCGCACTGATCGACATCATGATGCCGGAGATGGATGGCTACGAGACGATGCGGCAGATCCGCGGCATGCCGGCGATCGCCCATATCCCGTTGATCTCGGTCACCGCCAAGGCAATGAAGGGCGACCGGCAAAAATGTCTCGACGCGGGTGCTTCCGACTATATCGCCAAGCCTGTCGACCTCGACCTGCTGCTGGCGCTGCTGCGTGTCTGGATCGGCCGCTCGCGATCCCGCGTGCATGGTCCGGAAAAGACGCTCATGGCAGTGAACTGACGGCCGCTCGATGCAAAAGCTGTCGAGGAACGGAGCAAGGAAGCTAGAGGTTATGGCCCCGGCGGAGGGGCCGGCAAGGGCGCGCATCCTGGCCGTGGATGACGACGAGCGCAATCTGCTGGCGATCGGCGAGGTTCTTGCCCCTATCGGCGAAGTCGTCTGCGCGCAGTCGGGCGAAGAGGCGCTGCGCGCTCTGCTGAAGGAGGATTTCGCAGTCATCCTGCTGGATGTGCTGATGCCTGGACTGGACGGCTACGAGACCGCGGGACTGATCCGCCAACGCGAGCAATCCAGGCGAACGCCGATAATTTTTCTCACCGCTATCAACAAGGAAGACGCACACATGCTGCGCGGCTACGACGCCGGCGCGGTGGATTACGTGTTTAAGCCTTTCGACCCGGGCATGCTGCGTTCCAAGGTCGCCGTGTTCGTCGAGCTTCATGAAAAGACGCTCGAAATCCAGCAAAAGGCGGCTGTCGAGCAGGGGCTGCTGGCCCAGGCACTGCAGGCGCAGAAGGAAAAGCTCGAGGCCGAGCGGGCGCTGCGTAGCGCCCAGGAGCGGCAGCATGCCATTTTGAGCTCTCTTCCGGTCTGCTTCCACGCAAGGGCGGCGGAGCCGCCGTTCGGCGCCAGCTTCGTCACCGAAGGGGTCGAACGCTTGACTGGCTTTCCTCCCGAACGGCTGACGTCCGATCCAGGCTTCGGCCTGAGCCGGGTTCATCCCGACGATCTGCCGAGAGTGAGGCAAGCCCTGCTCGCAGCCAAGACTGCTGGCTCCTACACTTGCGAATTCCGCTGGCTATGCGCCGACGGCAACTACCGGATTTTTCTCGACCAGGGCGTCTTGTCGAACGGCGCCGACGGCCAGAGGCCTGAGATCCTGGGCACATTGCTGGACATCACCGAGCGGCGCGAGCTGGAGAACCAGCTGCTGCAATCGCAGCGCCTCGACGCGATCGGCAAGCTTACCGGCGGCCTGGCGCATGATTTCAACAATCTGCTTGCCGCAATTCTCAGCGGATTGGGATTGCTCGAGCGCCACGCCGAGTTCGACGGACAGGCCAGGCAGGTTCTGGAACTGACACGCCGGTCGGCAAAACAAGGCGCCGAGCTCGTCAACCGCATGCTTGCCTTCTCGCGCCGCCAGACGCTGAAGCCGCAGGCCGTGCGCCTCGCCGCGCTCGGCGACACCATGAACGGGTTGGTGGCTCCGGTCCTGGGAGGGCTGATCCGCTTCGATTGGCTGGTCGACGACACTGTCTGGCCGGCGCATGTCGATGCCAGCCAGCTGGAGCTCGCGCTGATGAACCTGGTCTTCAACGCGCGCGATGCCATGCCGTCCGGCGGGACGATAATTGTGGATGCGCAAAACCGAATGCTAAGCAGTGCAGCCGAGGATATTTCGTCGGGTGATTATGTCCTGGTCACTGTCAAGGACACGGGATCGGGCATACCGGCCGACATTCTCGCCAAGGTCGTCGAACCGTTTTTCACGACAAAACCCGTCGGCAAAGGCACGGGTCTGGGTCTGAGCACGGTCCATGGCTTCGTCAAGCAATCCGGCGGCACGCTTCGCATCGACAGCGTCGTCGATCGTGGTACTGCCGTCCAGCTCTGGCTGCCGCGTTCAATCGAGCGTGCCGTCGAAATCGCCGAGAAGTCCGATGCCGACCACACCGTCGTGAATGCCGGCGAGGAATATCCATCGGTCCTTCTGATCGACGACAGCAATGTGCTGCGGGAACTGACGGCGCAATCGCTTCGGCAACATGGCTTTGCGGTGACCTGCGCCGGCGGAGGTGCGGAAGCGCTGGCGATGATCGAGCGGGCGCCGTACGATTTCGACGTCATCGTCACCGATTTTGCCATGCCGCTCGTCTCGGGCCTGGAGGTCATTCGGTTTGCACGCAATCTGCGGTCCGATTGGCCCGCGGTGATCATAACCGGATATGCCGATGCGGGTGCGATCGCCGACCGGCCCTCTGACGTGCCGCTGCTCGGCAAGCCACTGCGCGAAAAGGATCTGATGGAGAGCATTTTCCTGGTGGCTGCGCGCGCCGGGTCGCGAGGCACCAAACAGGCCAGCGGGTGAGAGGCGGGCCGATCGGACCATGGGCGTTCGCAGGCAATCTCACCGCGATCTCGGTTCAAGGCGTCCTCTGTGCAACCAGCGTCGCAACCATTTCCAGGAAACGTCGACCACTCGCGGCCAAGACCGGCTCGCGCCACGCTGCGGCCATCGGCAAGGATGGCGGCTGCGGGCTAACCGGACGGTACGCCACGCCGGGCCGCGCCACCCGTGCGATGCCCGCGGTGACGAAGCCCAGGCCGGCACCCGCGGCGACCAGGCCAGCCAGTGTCGTCATCGGCGTCACCTCCTGGACGATGCGCGGGCTGATGCCCTCGCCTCGAAACAGGGCAATCACCCGGTCATAGATGCTTGGGCCAATGACGCGCGGCGCAAGCAGGAACGGTTCGCCGTCAAGGTCGCTCACGCGGATCGTTGCTTGTGCCGCGAGCCGGTGTGTTGCCGGAAGCGCCAGCACCAGCGGTTCGTCGGGCAGACCATGGACGATCAGCTCCGGCGTCGAGAGCGGTGGATGCAGCACGCCCAGATCGATCTCGCCGGCCGCGAGCGCTCTTTCCAGCAATGGCGAGTTCATCTCGATGAGATCCACCTCGACATCCGGATAACGGGTGCGGAACATCCGCACCGCTTCCGGCAGGACCCCATAGAAAGCAATGACGGTGAAGCCGAGCCGCAAGCGCCCGACCTCGCCGCGAACCGCCCTTAGCGCCTGCGTCTTTGCGGCGTTGGCGTGCTGCACCGCCTTGCGGGCCGGGTCGAGAAAGGCGGCTCCGGCCGGCGTGAGCGCCACGCTGCGGCGATCCCGCTCGAACAGATCGGCGCCGATCTCAAGTTCCAGGGCGCGGATGCGCCGGCTGAGCGACGGCTGGGTCAGGTTCATCCGCTCCGCCGCGCGGCGAAAATGCAGGTCTTCGGCAACGGCCACGAAACAGGCGAGCGTGCGAATATCCAACATCGCCTCCTTATGCAGAACGCCTATCACAGGCGCCGACATTCCGATTGGAATGCAATCAGCGTCGAAGATATTTTCCGCCAATGCAAGGGTTTGGTGGGACCAGCAAAGGAACGAAATCATGATCAGGCTAAGCTCTTCTGCGCTCGCCATCGCGCTGAGCATCGGCGCACCGTCCACAGTGACGACACAGCCATCGGATCTTGTCGGCCGGATTTCGGCAGGCCGGATAGCGGTCGTCTCCGACGGTGATTTCGTCGCCCAGACCTATGCCACGGGGCAACTTGCGCCACGCGAGGCGGGCCATCGCGATGTGCTGACAGTGCTGTCCACCGTCGATGGCAAACTCGTGACCGGCACGATGCCGCTCTCCAATTCGGTGACCTCGGCACCGGAAGTCCTGCAGCTGAGCGAAGACGGGCGCACCGCCTTTGTCACCGAAAGGCTGGGTGAGCGTCCCCGAGAGGGCGACACTGTTCGCGACCTGCCGCCGGGGTGGCGCCTTTTCGCTGTCGATCTGTCCGACAGCGCCGCACCTCGCCTAGCGGACACCGCCGAAATCGCCACTTTCCCCGAAGCCTTGTCGGTCAGCCCGGACGGAGGCCGCGTTTCCGTGGTGTCCAACACGCCCGAGGCAAGTTTCGTCCAGATCGTCGGCTATGGCGATGACCGCTTCGGCCCGGTCGCGCGGTTCGATCTCGCCGGGCTGGGGGTCACGGGGTCAGCCTCCACGCCACGCGGCGGCGTGACCGCGACCAATATTCATTGGCATCCGAGCGGCCGCTTCATCGCGGTCAACATCAACACCCAGAACCGGGTCGCCTTCTTCGAGGTGATCGGCAATGCCGGCAGGCCCGGCTTGCGTCCCTGGGGCAATATCGTCGATGTCGGCGCGGATCCCTTTGTCGGCCGCTTCACGCGGGACGGGCGCCATTATCTGACCTCCAACTGGGGCCGAAACTTCACCGCGGCCAACCTCGAGGGCCGTATCCCGCAGACGCGCTCGAGCATCAGCGTGGTGCGGCTGGCCGACCCCGCGACACCGGCCGCAGCCGCCCGCCATGACCTTGTCGCCGGCGCCGAGACCGATCTTTCGGCCGAGGGCATCGCGGTCAGCCCGGACGGCCGGCTTGTGGCAACCGTCAACATGCGCGGCACGGCATTCCTGCCCGGAACGCTCCGTTTCGATAGGGAGGCCAGCGTCAGCCTTCTGAGCTTCGATCCGGCAACGGGTGCCATCGCCAAGATCGCCGATTATCCCTTTGAAGCGGTGTTGCCGGAGGGCGGCGCCTTCGATCGGACCGGAGATCACTTCCTCGCCACCGTGTTCCAGGGACATGAGGGCTCGGATCTCGGCGCCGGGCTCGAAGTTTTCCGCGTCGTCAACGGCGAACGGCCATCGCTCGAACGGCTCGGCCGCGTACCGCGGCCGCACGGCGCCCATCATGTCGATCTGGCGGAGTAGAGCCACGCAGACAAGCCATATCGAATCGAAACGGTGCGTTTCATTGCTGTGCTCAGCAATCCTCGACCGCCAGCGGCATCCAGCTGTGCGCAACACCCGAGCGGTCGGCCACGGGCGCTCGACGGGCTCTGATGCGGTTGATAAGCCCTCTCCACAAGGAGAGTCGAGACATGACCGTTGCGATCGAGATAGGCCAGACGACCGCAGGCGCCCCGGCGGCACTGGACCTCGAGGAGCTGCTGGCGACGCGCCTTTTGGTGCAGGGTAATTCGGGCTCCGGCAAATCCCATCTGCTGCGCCGGCTGCTGGAGCAGAGCGCGCCTTGGGTGCAGCAGACCATCATCGACCCCGAAGGCGACTTCGTGACGCTTGGCGACCGTTTTGGCCACCTGGTGATCGATGCCGAGGAGCATACCGAGCGCGGCCTGCAGAGCGCCGGCGAGCGGGCGCGCATCCATCGCGTCTCCACGGTGCTCAATCTCGAGGGGCTCGACGCCGAGAACCAGATGCGGCGCGCCGCCGCCTTCCTCGGCGGGCTGTTCGAAGTCGCCCGCGACCACTGGTACCCGATGCTGGTGGTGGTGGACGAGGCGCAGCTGTTCGCGCCGGCAGTCGCGGGCGAGGTTTCGGATGAGGCGCGCAAGCTCTCGCTCGGCGCCATGACAAACCTGATGTGCCGTGGCCGCAAACGCGGGCTTGCCGGCATCATCGCCACCCAGCGGCTGGCCAAGCTCGCCAAGAACGTCGCCGCCGAGGCTTCCAATTTCCTCATGGGCCGGACTTTTCTCGATATCGACATGGCGCGCGCCGCCGACCTTCTCGGCATGGAGCGGCGCCAGGCGGAGGCCTTTCGCCACCTCGAGCGCGGGCAATTCATGGCGCTCGGCCCGGCGCTGTCGCGCCGTCCGCTCGGCTTGCGCATCGGCCCGACCGATACAAGTCCGCGCAATGCGACCCCGCGCCTGATGCCGCTGCCGGAATCGGCACTGGAGGACGCGCGCGCCATCATCCTGGCGGCCCCGCCGCCCGAAACTGTCCGGCCGCAGCGCCGGTCGTCGCCGGACCTGCTCGATCAGCTGATGGCGGCGAAGTCGGCGGCGCTGGAAATCCGCCCCGAACCGGTGGAACCGCCGATCAGCGCCGAGGATCTGGCGCAGCGGCGGGAGCGCGTCGACCGGGTTCTGCGCGCCGTGATGGCGCAACCTGATGCGGGGTTCCGCGTCATCGGCGTGCTCTATCAGGAGTTCGTGGTCCGCTGCCGCATAGAGGGCCTCGCCTCGGTCGTGCCGGACCTGCCGGAGTTCCGCCGCATGCTGACGCGCGCCCGCGCCGGCCTCGGCTCCGATATGGCAGGGGATGACGCATGGCAGGATGTCTCGGTCCGCGCCTCGCTGCTGCCCGAGGACATGCAAGGTGTGTTCATGATGATCGCCCGCGCGGCCAAGGAGGGCTGGCCCTGCCCGAGCGACGCGGCGATCGCCCGCGCCTACGGCTCACACTCGCTGCGCCGCGCCCGGCGCCTGCTGACCTATATCGAGGAGCAAGGCCTCATCGTCTGCCAGCTCGACGGGGTCGGAAGGCGGACGGTGACGCTGGTGGAGCTCGCCTGGGCGACTGCGCCGGGCGACCCTAATGCCGAGGAAGCGGAGCAGGGGAGTTTGGCGGTGTGAGGGGGGGCGGTGCGCTTTGGCTCAGAGGCGCCGTCGAGCTATGTCGGCTTATGACCCATTCACGACAGTCGAAATCACGGTGAATGGGTCCGCTTGCGCCTGTAAAGCGAACGTACGACGCAAAATCGTGCTACGAATCTCGTCTGGCTGGCCCTGGGCGAACCAGAGGAACTAACGTCTATGCTATAGCCCTCCACGGCCCTCCTGAATCCCTAGGTTTGGACGCCAGTTCGAGCGGAGCGCCAGAGAGATGCCCTGAGGCGCTGCTGTCACGTGGGATGGCTGCCTCGCAGGCGCCGCCCTCCGATAGCTCATGGGCGGCTTGAGGCGGCGATCGCGGGATAGTCGGTATAGCCAGCGGAGCCGCCGCCATAGAGCGTCGCCGAGTTGAACTCCGTCAGCGGCGCGCGCGTCCTCAGCCGTTCCACAAGGTCGGGATTGGCGATGAACGGTCGGCCGAAAGCGAACAGATCCGCCTTGCCCTCGGCGAGCCGCGACGCCGCGAGTTCGAGGTCGTAGCCGTTATTGGCGATATAGGTGTTGTTGAAGCGCCGGCGGAGCGATCCGAAGTCGAACGGCGCGACATCGCGCGATCCGCCCGTGGCGCCCTCGACGACGTGGATGTAGACGATGCCCAAAGCGTCGAGTTGATCGACGATATAGTCGAACTGCGCCTGGGGGGCGCTGCTCGAGACGCCGTTGGCGGGCGAGACGGGCGAAATCCGGATGCCGGTGCGCTCGGCACCGATCTCCTCGATCACCGCAGCGGTAACCTCCAGCATCAGCCGGGCGCGGTTCTCGACCGATCCGCCATAAGCATCCGTGCGGACATTGGCACCGTCCTTGGCGAACTGGTCCAGCAGATAGCCGTTGGCGCCGTGAATCTCGACGCCGTCGAAGCCGGCCTCAATGGCGTTCGCGGCTGCTTGCCGGAAATCGTTGACGATCCCGGGAAGCTCGTCGAGCGCCAGCGCGCGGGGCTCCGAAACCTCGACAAAGCCGTTGTTCACGAACGTCTTGGTCGCGGCCCGGATTGCCGAGGGCGCCACGGGCGCGGCGCCGTTCACCTGCAGATCGACGTGCGAGACGCGGCCGACATGCCAGAGCTGCAGGAAAATCCGCCCGCCCTTGACGTGCACGGCGGTCGTGACCTTGCGCCAGCCGTCGATCTGGTCCTGGGAGTAGATGCCGGGCGTGTCCTGGTAGCCCTGCCCCTGCTGCGAGATCTGCGTGGCCTCGGAAATCAGCAGGCCTGCCGATGCGCGCTGGCCGTAGTACTCCGCGGCGAGATCGCCTGGAACGAAGCCCGGGCCGGCGCGATTGCGCGTCAGGGGCGCCATGAGGATACGATTGGAGAGGATCAGCGAGCCGAGGGTATAGGGCTGGAACAGCGTTTTGTTGGTCATGGGTCACCTTTGTCTGTCCCCGCCGCGGCGGGGTCGTTTATCGAAATGGCTTGGTTGGTGCTCAGGCGACCGTGCGGTACCGCTCGGCGGGATGTTCGTTCCGATAGTTCGGAAGCATGGCCTGGCGCGCGGCCTGAAGCGCGTCCCACTGCCCGGCATCGGGAAGCGGCGGGATGGTCACCGGTTCGCGGCGGTCGAAGCCGACCAGCGCCGCATCAACCAGATCGTCCACCTCCATGACGTTGGAGAGCGCGTTGACGTCGGCGCCGACGTGGCCCCAGATCTCGGTTCGCGTCGTGGCGGGCAGCACGGCTTGGACGTAGACGCCCTTCGGCTCAAGCTCGAGGCTGAGCCCCTGCGACAGAAACAGCACGAAGGCCTTGGTCGCGCCGTAAACCGTCATGCCGAACTCGGGCGCCAGCCCGACCACGGAACCGATGTTGACGATCGCCCCTGCACCCGCCTTCGCAAGTCGCGGGGCGATGGCGCTGGCAAGCCGCAGAAGCGCGGTCGTGTTGAGCGCAACGAGCCGGGCGACGTCATTGGTACTCTGCTCGATGAAGCTTCCGCCGATGGCTGTTCCGGCATTGTTGACGAGAATCCCGATGCGGGCGTCATCGCGCAGCCTCGTCTCTACCGTTGCAAGCTCGGCAGGCTGCGTAAGATCAGCCTGGATGATGTCGATCGCAACGCCAGTTTCCTGACGGAGCCGGGCTCCCAGTGCCTCCATTCGTGCCACGTCACGGGCAACCAGCACCAGGTCGTGTCCGCGGCGGGCGAACCGTTCGGCATAGGAAGCTCCGATGCCCGTGGAGGCGCCGGTGATGAGGACTGATGGAATGGTGGTCATGGCATTGCTCTTTTCTCTGATGGAACCTATATTCATGACGATCATCATGATTGCGGCTAAATATGATGGGCATCATGTAAATGTCAACGGGGCCGACGGAGAATTTTGAAATGAAGGTCAGTCGAGAGCAGATGGCGGAGAACCGTCACCGGATATTGGATGCGGCCAGCCGGCTGTTTCGCGAGAAGGGGTTCGACGCGGTCAGCGTGGCGGAAGTGATGAAAGCCGCCGGGCTCACCCATGGCGGTTTCTATGGTCATTTCAGTTCGAAGGACGACCTGATCGCGCAGACCCTTGCCCACGTCCTCGCCGCGGACTCAGGCGGAGGGGGCGATCTTCGCACATATGTAGGTTCCTATCTTTCGCCCCGGCATCGCGACAACTGCGCCGGCGGTTGCCCGACGGCGGGCCTTGCCGCAGCCATCCGCCATCAGACCCCTGCTGCACGCTCGGCCATGACGGAAGGCCTACGATCGCAGATCGACCGTATCGGCAAGGCCCTCCCGGAGTTGGATCCGGCAGACAGACGCCGCGCAGCGATCGGAAGCTGGGCAGCGATGGTGGGGGCAGTAATCCTCGCCCGGGCGATCGATGATCCCGTGCTTTCGGATGAAGTGCTTGAGCAGACGCGTGCCTGGGTCGATGCCGGGATCAGCCAAGTGTCTGCCAGCTAGGTGGTCTGCGGCAGGAGTGCTCTTGTCGAGAGCAATGCGGCTATCGGCGGTGGTTGGGTGGCTATCTTGCAGAATATCGCGCCGCAGCGTGCAATCAGCGGGATTCGCGGACCAAGAGGGTTTCGAACTTCTCTGTTGAGGCAATCATGCTGTCGCCCAATTTCCGCTAAACTGGCGAATGAAGCCGTTCAACGGCAGAACATCGAATGACCGCTCCTGGCGCATTCCTCACATTCGATCTGTGTCTGCTTGGGGATCAAAGCCGCCGTTCCCGCCTGCCTTCCCCCTACCTCTCCTCCACAATCCGCAGATACGCCGCCGTCACAAACAGCACGATCAGCCCGAACAGCATCCGCCGCGCACCCTCCGGCATCTGCAAAATCGTCAGCAGCGTCGTCAGCACCGTGAGGATCAGCGCCCCGATGATAGTGCCAGTATAGCCGCCGCGGCCGCCGAAGATCGAGGTTCCGCCGACGACGGCAGCGGCCACCGAAGGCAGCACCAGCGGTTCGGCGAGCGACAGCGACGGCGCCTTGATCAAGCCGATGTAAAGCAGCCCGGTGATCCCGGCGAGCACGCTCGAAATGACGTAGAGCGCGGTGATCACCTGCCAGTAGCGGACGCCGGACAGGCGCGTTGCCCGTTCGTTGTCGCCGACGGCATAGAGAAGGCGGCCAAAGCCGGTCCGGCTCAAGGTGAAGACGATCAGCGCCGCCACCGGCACGAACAGCAGCAGCGCATTGGGCACGCCATAGGTCAGGCCGGTGCCGAGCCAGGCCAGGAAGGGCGGGATCTTGGCGCCGGAGGCGATCACGGTGCGCTGATAGACCTGCAGGCAGCCGGTGCCGATCAGGCTGGTGCCGAGCGTCATGATCAGCGGGTGCACGCGAAAGACGCCGACGCCGATGCCGTTGACGAAACCGATCAGCACCGCCGGCACCAGCGCGATCAGAATAGCCACCGCCGGGTCATGATTGACGACCTGCGTCGCCATGATGAAGGCGCTCATCGTCGCCACGGTTCCGACGGAAAGATCGATGCCGCCGGTCAGCATCGTCATGGTCTGGCAGCCGGCAAGGATCGCCAGCGGTATGGCAAACTTGACGGTGTTGGCGAGCCAGCGCTCGTTGACGATGCCGGGGCGCAGGATTTGCAGAACCACGACCAGCAAAATCAACAGGATGATCAGCGGGATCAGCGGCCGGTCGCCCATGAAGCGCTTGACGCGGCGGCCGAAGGAAACTTGCGGGGTCATCGTTGCACTGCTGCTCATGATGCGCGGCTCCGCATGATGATGAAGGCTCCGAACATGACGACGGCGACCATGATGGCGCCCTCGACGATCGCGGTGACGTTGGGGTCGATTGCCATGAGCGTCAGGTCGGTGCGCACCAGGCGCAGCACGAAGACGGCAACGATCGGGCCGAGCATTCCGCCCTTGCCGCCGCCGAGGGCGACGCCGCCGAGCACCACCGCCGCGACGCTGGCGAGCAGATAGGGACCGGGGATGGGAGCGCCTATGCCGGTGCTCATGGTCAGTGCCAGCCCGCCCATGGCGGCGAAAAGCCCCGACAGGGCGTAGGCGATGATCCTGGTGCGCGCGACGGCTACGCCGCTGCGAAAAGCCGCGAGTTCGCTGCTGCCGATGGCATAGATGGACAGGCCGAGCTTCGAGCGCCTGAGCGGTATCCAGATGATGCACAGGCAAACGACAAGGAGGACCAGCGCTTTCGGTATCCAGGCAGAGATCTCAGGCAATGCCGGAATCGGGACCGTGCCGACGATGGCCGCCCGTAGCCATTCGGCGACAGCGCCGCCCGGTGCCTGGAGGACGAGCAAGGCAGCACCCTGCAGGACGAAGAGGGTGGCCAGCGTGACGACGATGTCGGGCACCCGGGTGACGACGATCAGCATTCCGTTGACGGCGCCCAGCACCAGCCCCATGGCCAGCACGAACGGCACGACGAACAGCGCATATTCCTCGCTGGCGCCGTCCATCATCGAAGCGGCGGTGACGCTGGTCAGCGCCATCATGGCGCCGACCGAAAGGTCAATGCCGCCGGCGATGACGACCACGGTCTGGGCCGCGACGGCGAAGGCGTAGGGCAACACCGCGCGCACCAGCGAGCCGAAATCGCCGCTGCCGTAGCCCGGCTGTATGAGCTTGGTGATCACGAACAGCAAGACGAACAGGGCGAGCAGGCCGGCAACCCAGCCCTGGTGGCGGATGAAGCGGATCAAGGCGTCACCGCCGGGCTAGAACGGACATCGGCGAGGATGCCGACATCCTGCTTGGCGTCGCGCGGCAGGCCATAGGCGGCGCGCATCAGCGCCGGCTCGTCGGCGAGCTCGGCTGCGAAGACATCGACGACGCGTCCGCCAAAAATGACGATGACACGGTCGCAGACGCGCTGCACTTCTTCGAGCTCGGATGTGTAGAACAGCACCGACTTGCCCTGGTCTGCGAGCTCGCGTAGCAGCTTGTAGATCTCCTGCTTGGTGCCGACATCGATGCCGCGCGTCGGATCGAAGCACAGGATGGTTCGTGCTTCGGCGGCGATCCAGCGGGCGATCGTCACCTTCTGCTGGTTGCCGCCGGACAGCCGCTGCACCTCCCGCTGGGCGCGCGTATCGATCTGCAGCCGCTCGATCGCCTTGACCACCCTGGAGCGCTCCTGCCGCATGTTGATTGGCCCCCAATTGCGCAAGGCGGCGCTGAAGGGCAGCGCGATGTTTTCGCGCACCGAGCGCTGCATCGCCAACGCCTCGGCCCGGTCGCCGGGCACATAGGCGAGGCCGGCGCCGATGGCATCCGCCGGATGCGCGAACTTGACTGGCTGCCCGTCCACTTCGATCGTCCCGCCGGAGGGGCGGATGGAGCCGGCAAGTGCTGCGAAAAGCTCGTCCTGGCCTTGGCCCTCCAGCGCGACAACGCCCGCGACCTCGCCATTCCTGAGATCGAACGACACGTCGTTGAGCTTGGTGCCGACACGAAGGTTGCGGACGCCAAGGCGCGGCCGGCTGGCTGCCGGCGAAGCGGCCTGGTTCGCCTGACGCGCCGCGACGCGGCTCTTTTCGATCCTGGCGCCGAGCATCAGCTCGACGATCTGCTCCTCGACGCCCGGCACGATATCGACGACGCCGACAGTCTCGCCGTCGCGCAGCACCGTGGCGCGGTCGCAAAGTGCCGATATCTCGACGAAGCGGTGCGAAATGAAGATCACCGAGCGGCCGCTGTCGCCTTGGCGGCGGACGACCTCGAGCACGCGTTCGGCAAGGTTAGCCGGCAAAGCAGCGGTCATCTCGTCGAGCAGCAGCACGTCGGGCTCGACGGCAAGTGCGCGCGCCAGATCGAGCACCCGCAGCACGGCAAGCGGGATGTCGCGCGCGGTGTCGCGTATGTCGAGGTCGGGAATGCCGAGCTCGCGCACCCAGGCCCGGAACGGCTCGACCGGCGTGCCGGTCAGGCGAAGGTTGGAGGCAACGTCGAGATCGGGGATGAGCGACGGCTCCTGATAGACCGGAAGCAGCCCGGTGCGGCGCGCATCGGCGGGCGAGCGCACGTCGCGCGTCTCGCCGCGGATCAGGATACGGCCGGCATCGGCGCGGATGGCGCCGGTCAGGATCTTGACCAGCGTCGACTTGCCGGCGCCATTGGCGCCCATCAGCGCGTGAACCTCGCCGGGCAGGACCGACAGCGAGGCATTGCGCAGCGCCGCCACGGCGCCGTAATTCTTCACGACGCCGGTGGCGTCCAGGAGGGGATTGGTGGTCAAACTGCGTGGTTCTCGATTCATGTGGCTCAAATCATTCCGCGCTGGCGCCGCCCCTCACCTGCCTGCCGGCTCCTCTCCCCGCATAGAGACGGGGAGAGGGGGGCTGTGATCGCCGGTTTCGCCAATCGTCACCGTCGCAGGAAGGGCGCCGAAGTTGCGGCCAGCCCCCCTTCTCCCCGTCACTATACGGGGAGAAGTGCCCGGCAGGGCGATGAGGGGCGGCGCCGACTTCGACAATTGGCCGTCTCCGCACAAGTGGGAAACGGTCATGGTCTGCAGCGAAAGCCCGATTATTCGCCCGGACCCTTGCAGGCGACGATCTGGTCCTTGCTGTAGGTGGTCCATTCCGGGATCGAGATCGAGACCGGCCATTCCGGGCTGAGCGACGGATCGGCGGCTCCCTTGAGCTTGGCCTTGCCCTCTTCGGTGGCATTTTCCCAGAGCTGCGGCTCGACCAGCACGGTCTGCTCCGCCGGCTTCTTGCCGTCGAGGATCTGCAGAGCGAGCGTCACGCCGGCGCCGCCGATCGAGCCCGGGTTAGTCACGGCTGCACCGACAAGGCCCTTGACCGAGTTCAGCTGGCCGACGAAGCCGGCATTGTCGGCACCGACCACCGGCACCAGCGGCGTCTGCGACTCGACCAGCGCATCGACGATCACATTGTCGATGCCGGAGGTCCAGATGCCGTTGAACGGCGTTCCGGTGGCGATGAAGTCGAGGATCTGCTGCTTGCCCTGGTCCTGCTGCCAGCCGGTGAAGACCTCGTGCACGACCTTCACATCCGGAAATTCGGCCAGCGCCTTCTTAAAACCCTTGTCGCGGTCGCTGTCGGCGGAGGCGCCGGCAGCGCCGCGCATATAGACGACATCGCCCTTGCCGCCCATCTGTCCGAACAGCCACTTGGCGCCGAGATAGGCGTATTGCTCCTGGTTGTTGGAGATGATGTAGGCCGACGGCTCGGTGACCGCCTGATCGACGGCGACGACGACGATGCCGGCCTTGGTGGCCTCCTCCAGGGCCGCCTTGATGCCGGCCGGATCGGCCGGGTTGACGACGATGGCGTTGACCTTGGCGCTGATCAGGTTGCGGATGTCCTCGAGCTGGCCTGCCGCGTCGGTGTTGCGATGGGCGATGTTCAGCTTGGTCACCTCGCCGGAGGCAAGCGCCTGTGCCTTGATCGCGCAGATCATCTCTTCGCGCCAACCATTGCCTTGCACGGTGTTGGAAATGCCGATCGTGTATTTGCCTTCGGCGGACGAGACGCCCACCGCGGCCATGAAAGCCGCGCCGGCAAGCACCGGAACCATTGCCAGATATTTCTTGTTACGCATGTAAGTCTTCCTCCACATTGACTTTAGGTTCAGTTCGAAAATCGTTTCTGGTCATCAGAAGGGGCGTCATTTCACAAAGGGGCGCAGCACGTCGCGGGCCAGCAGAAAGCCTCGCTTGACGTTGTCGTCGCTCCCTTCAAAGCGCCGGTCCTCATGCTCGATGATGACAGGCCCGTCATATCCGGCCCGGTAGAGCCCGGAAAAGATGATATTCCAATCGACATCGCCGAGCCCCGGCATACGCGGCACCTGCCAGCCTATGCCGGCCGAAAGGATGCCGCGCTCATAAAGGCCGTCGCGGTCGATCATCAGGTCCTTGGCATGCGCATGCAGCATATGCGGGCCGAATTCTCGGACAAAGCGCGCCTGGTCGATCATCTGCCAGACCAGATGCGACGGGTCGAAATTCATGCCGACATCGCCGCCCCAGGCCTCGAGAATGCGGCGCCAGATATAGGGCGAATAGGCGATGTTGTGCCCGCCCGGCCACTCGTCGTAGCTGAAGATCATCGGGCAGTTCTCGAAGGCCAGCTTGACGCCGTTGTCGCGCGCGTGGGCGATGATGGCGGGCCACACTTTGAGCGCCTCTTCCCAGTTGGCGTCGATGGTTTTTGAAGCATCGCCGCCGCAGAAAGTGTTGACCACCGGCACGCCCATATGGCTCGCCAGCACGATCACATTCTTCAAATGATCGATGACGGTGTTGCGGTGCCCGGCGTCGGGATGCAGCGGATTGGGGTAGTAGCCGAGGCCGGAGATCGACAGGTTCTTCTCCGCCAGTCCTGCCGCGATTTCCCTGGCCTGCGAGGCCGAAGTCGAAGCGGCGTCGATATGGCTGGTGCCGGCATAGCGCCGGGCGGCGCCCGAGAATTTCGGCCAGCAGGCGATCTCCAGCGCCTCGAAACCGGCCGAGCTTGCCCAGTCGGCAACCTCGCCGAGGGCGGTGTCCGCAAACGGTGCGGTGAGCAGTCCTAGCTTCATCCTGCCTCCCTTCTCCCACTATGCCGATTGTGCCGGCTGCTTCAACCGCGCGGACGCCGGCAATGCGCAGGCATGGCCGACAAAGCCCATCGGGTCGTTCGACAGCAGGCCGTCGAGCGCGGTGACAATGGTTGTGCGGAAATTCTCGTTCGCGGCGAGGCCGGGGTCGAAGATGGTGTCGATGGCGAGAATGCCGTCCGCTAGGGCTTTTGCATCGGCGCCGACCGCGTCGGCAATTTGAGCGACCTTATCGGCGTAAGGGTCCGATACTTCCCAGCTTCTGCCGAACCTCGCCGAGGCCTTAATCAGATAGGCCATCCAGCCGGCGACCGGAATCGACAATAGGGCGATGCTTTCACCCCGCCGCAAACGCTCGCGGATCGGGTTGAGCAGGCGCTGCACGATCTTCTGCGAGCCATCGGTGGCGATCTGGTGATTGCGATGACGGATTGCCGTATTTCTGAGCCGGCCGAGGCTCTGCTCGACATAGGCCTGTGGCGACACACCGGGCACCGGCGCCAGGGTCGGCAGCGTCTCCTCCACCAGCATGCGGCGAACGAAAGTCCCGAGCAACGGATCGGCGATGGCGTCCGACGTGTGCTCGTGGCCGGCCAGCACGCCGAGAGTAGCAAGCGTCGTCTGGGCGCCGTTGAGCACCCGCATCTTGAGATGCTCGAAGGGCGTGACGTCGTCGACGAAGCTTGCGCCGACCAGATCCCAGCGCGGCACCCTGCCGGCGAACTTTTGCTCGATCACCCATTGCCGGAACGGCTCGCCGACCACGACGGCGGCATCGCGGTAGCCGAAACGCTGCTCGACCGTCTCGATGTCGGCTTCAGACGTCGCGGGCGCGATGCGGTCGACCATGGCCGACGGGAAGGCGACGTTGGCGGCGATCCAGTCCGCCAGGCCATCGCCGCGCCGTGCTGCGATAGCCTGCACGACGTTCGCCAGGATGACGCCGTTGGTCGGGATGTTGTCGCAGGAGAGCAGCGTCACCGGCCGTCCATGCGAGGCCATGCGCAGTTCGAGCGCCCGCGCCAGAATGCCCGGCACGCTGCGCGGCGTTTGCCGATTGACGAGGTCGTGGACGATGTCCGGGTGAGCCACATCCAGCTCGCCATTGGACGGAATGTGGCAATAGCCTTTCTCGGTGACCGTCAGCGTGACCATCTCGATGCCGGCGGAGGCCAGTACGTCGAGCGCGGGGGCCGAACTTTCCTGGCTGTCGACCACCGAGACGATGCTGCCGATGACGCGCGCTTCGACCTTGTCGTCCTCGCGGATCAGGCGCGTGTACAGCCCGCCTTGCCGGCCCAGCGTCTCCGACAGGTTTGGCGGGCGGATGTTGAGACCGACCACGCCCCAGCGATCGAAACGGTGCGACAAGAGATCGTCGGTGTATTCGGCCTGATGGCAGCGATGGAAGGCGCCGACGCCGATATGCGCCATGCCTGGGGTGAGTGCTGTCCGGTCGTAGGACGGTTTTTGGACGGCGGAAGGGAGCCGGCTAAGCAGTGCCGGGCCGAGCGTCTCGTGCGATGCGGAACCAGCCTTCACCGGTTCGTCCCGACGACCCACTGCTCCTGGTCGATCAGCGCGCCGGTCATCGGCCCTGCGGCGTCGGAGAGCAGGAACACGGCAAAGTTCGCCACTTCTTCCGCCGCCAACAGCCGGCCGAAAGGCTGCGAGGCGTTGGCCGCGTCGATCCAGCCTGGACCGTGCCCCAGCGTCGCAGCCTGCATGACGCGTTCGGCCGGCGTGTCGGTCCAGCCGACATTGATGCCGTTGACACGGATGCGGTCGAAGCGGTGTGCGTTGGCGGCGTTGCGGGTCAGTGTCGCCAGCGCGCCCTTGGTGGCGGAATAGACGGCGAGTTCGGGCGAGCCGCAATGCGCGTTGATCGACAGGATGTTGACGATGGCGCCGCCCTCACCTTGCTTGCGCATCTGCGCGATTGCCGCCTGCATCAGGAAGAACGGGGCGCGGGCGTTGACCGCAAAGAGAGCCGCCCAGTCGTCGAGGCTTGCGTCGAGGAACGAGGCCCGGTCCGTCAGGCCGGCGGCATTGACCAGCGCGTCGATGCGGCCGAAACGGCTGACGCATTCTTCGACCAGTCGCGCCGGCGCCGTGGCGTCGGCCAGATCGGCGGCGATGAAGGCCGCCGGCGTGCCCATGCCGGAGAGCGACGCCGCCACTTCGTTGCCGCGCACCGGCTCGCGGCCGGTGACCAGCAGGCCGCCGGCACCGGAACGCGCCAGCGTCTCGGCGATCGCCCGGCCGATGCCTTGCGTCGCGCCGGTGACCAGCACCACCTTGCCGTCGAGCCGAATCTCCATTCCTCCTCCCGGAACAAAGTTTCTATTTTTCCGAATATGAAATGCCAATTCCCGATAGTCAATCGCCCGTGCGGCGCGCGACGACGCCGTGGACGAGCGCCATGCCGACCGCCAGCGACGCGGCAAGCGAGCGGAAGCCGGCAAAATCTGACTCAACCACCTCCAGCCAGGTGTCCGACAGCTCGACCAGCGGGCTGAACGTGCTGTCAGTGATGGTGACGATGTCCGCCTTCCGCTCATGCGCCACGGCGACAAGATCGGGGGTGATCGAGTTGTAGGGGCTGAACGACACCGCCAGCACAGCATCGCGCTCGCCGATGCAGCCGACCTGGTCCAAGGCGGTCGAGCCGACATTGTCGACCAGCACATTGCGCACGCCCTGCTGCGACAAAGTGAGCGACAGATAGGTGGTGACGGGGAAGGCCCGCTTGCTGCCGATCACATAGATCAGGTCGGCCGAAGCCAAAAGGTCGACCATCTTTTCGAAACTCTCGACGTCGAAGCCATTGTCGATGCGGCCGAGCGAGGCCTGCGAGGCGCCGACCATGCCGTTGAGAAAATGCAGATTGGCGTTGGGCTCAGCCGCTGCCCGCTCCTGCCCGTCGCGCGCCCGTCCCTCGGGCCAGGATGCTTTGACATGGTCCTTGAACAGGCCCTGGAAGTCGGAGAAGCCGGCATAGCCGAAGATCTGCGCGAAACGCACCAAGGTCGAAGGCTGCACACCGGCCTGCTCGGCGACCTGAACGATCGTGCCGAGCGCGACGTCGCTCGGATGCTGCCACAGGAAGATGGCGACCTGGCGCAGGCGCTTCGGGAAATGCACCGTGCCGGCCGAAAGCACGGCACGCAATTCCTCATAGGTCTGCGGCTTGGTGTAGCCGAGCGCGGCAAGCGAGCGGCCCTGTTTCTTCGCCATGGTCTCGTTGCGGCCGACGATCTCAGCACGACCCGGTGAGCTGCGTGCTCCGCTCATGGTACGAACGGGAAGGCGATTGCGACCATGCGCTGCTTCGTCATCCGAACCTCCTCCAGTTCAAATCGTTTTCACGCTAGCCCGCCATGATCGTTTTACAAAACGAAAATTGGAAATAATGTTCGAAAACGGTGACGGGTTCCTATGGGCCGGCGCACCCCGCAAAAAAGACCGTTTCCACGGGAGGGAGTTCTCAACTCATGGTCTACGCAATTGCCGACGGGTCGACACGCCAACGCTTGCGGGTCGGCATGGTGGGTGGCGGCCGCAACGCTTTCATCGGTGCCGTGCACCGGCTGGCCATGCGCCTCGACGACCAGATCGCGCTGGTTGCCGGCGCGCTGTCCTCGGATCCCGAAAACGCGGCCGCGTCCGCTGCCGAGATCGGCATCGCGCCTGAGCGCAGCTATGCCGACTACCGGGAGATGGCGCGCGCGGAAGGCGCCCGTCCCGACGGCATCGAAGCCGTCGTCATCGTCACGCCAAATTATCTGCACGCGCCGATCGCGACCGCCTTCCTCGACGCCGGCATCGACGTCATCTGCGACAAGCCGCTGTCGACGACGCTGGCCGACGCCGAGGCGCTGGTGAGCCTGGCGCGCGCCAAAAACCGCAAATTCATCGTCACGCTTAACAACACCGGCTACGCCATGGTCCGGCAGGCGCGCGAAATGGTGGCGGCCGGCGAACTCGGGCGGATCGTCTCCGTGCATGCCGCCTATATCCAGGACTGGCTGACCTTGCCGATCGACGCGGAAGGGCAGAAGCAGGCCGAATGGCGCACCGATCCGGCACGCGCCGGGCAGTCGGCTGTGCTCGCCGATATCGGCGTGCACGCGTTCAACCTGGCGAGCTTTATCTCGGGATGCCAGGCCGAGGAAGTTTCGGCCGATCTCTTCACCGCCGTGCCCGGACGCCGGCTCGATGACAACGCCCATGTGCTTGTTCGCTGGTCGGGCGGCGCGCGCGGCACGATCTTGGCAAGCCAAACCTCGCCCGGCCACTACAACGACCTCTGCGTCCGCATCTATGGCGACAAGGCCGGGCTCGAATGGTCCGGCACGCGGCCGGAAGAGTTGCGCTTTTCACCCTATGGCGAGGAAACGCGCACGCTGGTGCGCGGCGGCCATGGCGCATCCGCGGAAAGCCGGCGCGTGTCGCGCATGCCGGCAGCCCACCCGGAAGGCTATATCGAGGCCTTCGCCAATCTCTATTGCGACGCCGCCGACATCATTCGCGCCCACCGCTCGGGCGTCGCGATCGATCCGGCACGTGCTGCCCAAGTGCCCGACGTCATCGACGGCGCCCGCGGCGTCAAGTTCGTCGCGGCGGCCGTCGCTTCCAATTCCTCGGGCGGCGCGTGGACGCCGGCTTTGTTTCCGTGAATCTCGCCATGCCGCATTGCACAATCGCGTCGCCTGCGCAAAATGCGGCATGATCCGCAAATCCCTCACTGTCCTGGTGATCGATGAAAACCACATCCGCGCTTCCATAATCGAAGCAGGACTGCGGGAGGCTGGGCATCAGCAGGTCACGGTCATCCATGACGTCGCCGGCATAGCGCGACGGATCGCCGAGATCGAACCCGACGTGATCGTCATCGATCTCGAAAATCCCAACCGCGATATGCTCGAAAACATGTTCCAGCTCTCGCGCGTGGTGAAGCGGCCGATCGCCATGTTCGTCGACCGCTCGGACCAGGCCTCGATCGAAGCCGCGGTGGAAGCGGGAGTCTCCGCCTACGTCGTCGACGGCCTGCGTCAGGAGCGGGTCAAGCCGATCCTCGACATGGCGATCAGCCGCTTCAATGCGTTCTCGCGCATGGCGCGCGAACTGGAAGAAGCCCGCAGCGAGTTGGAGAGCCGCAAGGTGATCGATCGCGCCAAGGGCATCCTGATGAAGTCGCGCGGCCTGTCGGAGGACGCGGCCTACACGCTGCTGCGCAAGACCGCCATGAACCAGAACCGGAAGATCGGCGAAATCGCGCAGAGCCTGGTGACGGCGGCAGGCCTTCTGGATCCCGAGGAGAGTTGACGATGGCCGCTGAGCACCGGATCAATGCTGGCTTCATGCCGCTCTTCGACAGCGCTGTCCTTGTCGCAGCGAAGGAAATCGGCTTCGCCCTGCGTGAAGGCATCGACCTGACGCTCAACCGGGAAACGTCCTGGGCCAACATCCGCGACCGCATCGCCATCGGCCATTTCGATCTGGCGCATATGCTGGGACCGATGCCGATCGCCTGCAATCTGGGGCTGACGCCGCTCGCCTCCGATACGGTCGTGCCGTTCTCGCTCGGCCTCGGCGGCAACTGCGTGACGGTTTCGAACGCGGTCTGGGTGGGCATGGCCGCGCACGGCGCCCGACCCGACCTTGATCCGGCGCGGGCCGGCAAGGCCTTGGGAGCATTGATCCGCGAACGGGCGAACGCCGGCCGCGATCCGCTGCGCTTCGCCGTCGTCCATCCGCATTCCGGGCACAATTACGAACTGCGCTACTGGCTCGCGGCCTGCGGCATCGACCCGTCGCGTGAAATCGAAATCGTCATCGTGCCGCCGCCCTTTATGGCGGACGCGCTCGCCGCCGGCAGGATCGACGGCTACTGCGTCGGCGAACCCTGGAACAGCGCCTCCGTCGTCGCCGGCACCGGCCACATCGCCACGGTCAAGGCGGCCATCTGGAAGACCAGCCCGGAGAAAGTCGTCGGCGTGCGCAAGGCGTGGGCGGAAAAACAGCCGGCCGCACTTTCGGCCCTGCTACGCGCGCTTCATCACGCGGCGCGCTGGTGCCAGGATCCGGCAAACCGCGGCGAACTCGCGGCCTTGATGGCGCAGCCGGCCTTCCTCGGGCTTGCGCCGGCGCTGCAGATGCCGATCCTCAGCGGACATCTTGCGCTCGGCGGCGGCGCCGAACTGAGCGTCGGCGACTTCTTTCTGCCCTTCAACAAGGCGGCGAACTTCCCGTGGAAGAGTCATGCGCTGTGGTTCTATACGCAGATGGTGCGCTGGGGGCATGTCGCGCACACGCCGGAAAACCTCGCTATTGCCCGCGACTGCTACCGCCCCGATCTCTACCGCTCGGCGTTGAAGCCGCTTGGCGTGGCGCTTCCCGGTGCCAATGCCAAGGTCGAGGGCGCGCTGAAGGCCGCGACTCCGGTCGGTTCGGCGGGGGCAAGCCTGGTGCTCGGACCCGACGGTTTCTTCGATGGCCAGATCTTCGATCCCGACGAGATCGACGCCTACATTGCCGGCCAGAAATTGGCGCGCGCCGAAGCCTGATTATTTCCGCGCCATTCTTGTGCACTGCACAAAAAATGTGCGTGCAACTGCGCTAATGAACAATCTTTGGCTTGCTCGCCCAGCGGGCCGGCGCGCCGACGATTGTGGCATGTCATTGATCTCATTGATGTTTGTCATCCATTCAGAAACTGGCACGGTTCCTGCTTTGCAATAGGCAGACTCTTCTCGGGTCACGGAATAGGCGTCCAATGGCGGGCGCTACAGGCAAAGCTGCCGCTCAGGTCAACACGCGATCCCGGATGGACGGACGCGCGCGGCCTGGCCGGCGGCTTTTTGTTTTGACCGAACACGCAATCGACGGCGCTGATCCCAAGCAGTGCCCAACCGGAGACGACGATGACGAAACGCATTAAGAGCCATTCCGCCCAAACGGCGATCAGCCGCCGCGATTTCCTGAGGATCAGCGCTGCCACCGCGACAACGCTGGCGGCGGCGCGTGCGCTGCTGCCCTCCGGCGCCTACGCCGCGGCGGCCGCGCCGGAAGTCACCGGCGCTAAGCTCGGCTTCATTGCGCTGACCGATGCAGCACCGTTGATGATCGCCAAGGAGAAAGGCCTGTTCGAGAAATTCGGCATGCCCGATGTCGAGGTGCTCAAGCAGGCCTCGTGGGGCGCGACGCGCGACAATCTGGTGCTCGGCGGCGAGGCCAACGGCATTGACGGCGCCCATATCCTGACCCCGATGCCTTATCTGATGCACACTGGCAAGGTGACGCAAAACAAGCAGCCGCTGCCGATGGCGATCGTGGCGCGGCTCAACTACGACTGCCAGGGCATTTCCGTCGCCCAGGAATATGCCGGCACCGGCGTCGACCTCGACGCCTCCAAGTTGAAGGACGCCTTCGCTGCGAAGAAGGCCGCAGGCAAGGAGGTGAAGGCCGCCATGACCTTCCCGGGCGGCACGCACGATCTTTGGCTGCGCTACTGGCTGGCCGCCGGCGGCATCGATCCCGACAAGGACGTCTCGACCATCGTCGTGCCGCCGCCGCAGATGGTCGCCAATATGAAGGTCGGCAACATGGACGTGTTCTGTGTCGGCGAGCCGTGGAACGAGCAGCTCGTCCACCAGGGCGTCGGCTTCACCGCCGCCACCACTGGCGAGCTATGGAAGGGCCATCCGGAAAAGGCGCTCGGCCTGCGCGCCGAATTCATCGACAAGTACCCGAACGCCACCAAGGCGATCCTGATGGCCGTCATGGAAGCCCAGCAATGGTGCGAGGCCAAGGAAAACAAGGACGAGATGGCCGCCATCATCGGCAAGCGGCAGTGGATGAACGTGCCGGCAGTCGACATTATCGGCCGCCTCAAGGGCGACATCAACTACGGCAATGGCCGCGTCGCCACCGGCACCGATCTCTACATGAAGTTCTGGAAGGGCGGCGTGTCCTATCCCTTCAAGAGCCACGACAGCTGGTTCCTCGCCGAAAACATCCGCTGGGGCAAGTTCGCGCCGACCACCGACATCAAGGCGCTGGTCGCCCAGGTCAATCGCGAGGATCTGTGGCGCGAGGCGGCCAAGGATCTTGGCGTCGCTGCGGCCGATATCCCGGCCTCGTCATCGCGCGGCACCGAGACCTTCTTCGACGGCAAGGTCTTCGATCCGGAGAACCCGTCCGCCTATCTCGACAGCCTGAAGATCAAGGCGTCGGCCTGAGCCCGACATAGATGCGCGACAGGCGTTGGCAACGCCGCCGGTTGTGCACGTGCCGCCAAGGAGTTTTCGAGAAATGTCTATCCAAGCCATCGAGGACCGCAAGGTGAAGCCGTTCCCCGCGCCGGCGAAGCCCGCCGAAATCCTCGCCTTCACCGCCAAGGCGCGGCGTCGCTTCGACCCGGCCGCGATCGCCGGCAAGCTGGCCAGCACGCTGGTGCCACCGGTCATCGTTATCGCCATCATGCTCGTCATCTGGCAGGTCGCCTGTTCGTCGCCGACCGCCAGCCTGCCGCCCCCAAGCCAAGTATGGAACGAGGCCTATGACCTGATCGCGCACCCATTTTTCGACAATGGCCCGCAGGATATCGGGCTCGCCTGGCGGGTGCTGATCTCGCTGCAGCGCGTTGCCATCGGCTTCGGTCTGGCGGCAATCGTCGGGGTGGCGCTCGGCGCGCTGGTCGGCCAGTCGATCTGGGCCATGCGCGGCCTCGATCCGGTGTTCCAGATCCTGCGCACCGTGCCGCCGCTCGCCTGGCTGCCGCTGTCGCTGGCCGCGTTCCGCGATTCCAGCCCATCGGCGATCTTCGTCATCTTCATCACCTCGATCTGGCCGGTGATCATCAACACCGCCGTCGGTGTCCGCAACATCCCCGAGGATTATCGCAACGTCGCCCGCATTCTCCGGCTGAACCAGTTCGAATTTTTCGTAAAGATCATGGTGCCGGCAGCCGCGCCTTACATCTTCACCGGCTTGCGGATCGGCATCGGGCTGTCGTGGCTCGCCATCGTCGCCGCCGAAATGCTGACCGGCGGCGTCGGCATCGGCTTCTTCATATGGGACGCGTGGAACTCGTCGCGGCTGCCCGACATCATCGTCGCGCTCGCGTATATCGGCGTCACCGGCTTTTGCCTCGACCGCCTGGTCGCGGCAGTCGGCGCCTTCGTCACCCGCGGCACAACGGCAAAGTGAGGAAAGCGCCATGACGGCCTATCTGAAGCTCGACCACATCGACAAATCCTTCGCCCGTGGCGGCCATGTCAGCGACGTCCTGAAGGACATCCGGCTGACCATCGACAAGGGTGAATTCGTCTCCATCATCGGCCATTCCGGCTGCGGCAAGTCGACCTTGCTCAACCTGATCGCCGGGCTGACCAAGGTCTCGGCCGGCGCCGTCCTGCTCGAAGACAAGGAGGTCGATAGTCCCGGCTCGGAACGCGCCGTGGTCTTCCAGAATCACTCGCTGCTGCCCTGGCTCACCGTCTACGAGAACATCAACCTCGCGGTATCCAAGGTCTTCGGCGGCACAAAGAGCCGGGCCGAACGGCATGACTGGATCATGCGCAATCTCGATCTCGTGCAGATGGCGCATGCCAGGGACAAGCGCCCGGCCGAGATTTCCGGCGGCATGAAGCAGCGTGTCGGCATTGCGCGCGCGCTCGCCATGGAGCCGAAGATTCTTTTGCTCGACGAGCCGTTCGGCGCGCTCGACGCGCTGACCCGTGCGCATCTGCAGGATGCGGTGATGGACATCCATTCCAGGCTTGGCTCGACGACGATCATGATCACCCATGATGTCGATGAGGCGGTGCTGCTCTCCGACCGCATCGTCATGATGACCAACGGTCCGGCAGCGACCATCGGCGAGGTGCTTGCCGTGCCGCTCGCCCGGCCGCGCCGGCGCATCGAGCTTTCCTCCGACCGCACCTTCCTGCGTTGCCGCGAGGCGGTGCTGAAGTTCCTCTACGAACGCCACCGCTTCGTCGAAGCTGCGGAGTAAGGCCATAACCGGAAAACTCGTCATCATCGGCAATTGGCAATCTGCATCGGCAATTGGCAGTCTACCGCATTGCACAAATATTATGCTGCTGTGCAAGGCATTCTGACTAATCTTTGATCCGCTGCCGGGCTTGGTCAAAAGTCGCGCGGCTGCGGTTAACATTGATTTCATTCGATAATTCAGAGCGCTGTCGAATTGGCACGCTTCCTGCTTTTCAGAATGTAGGTCCGCAAGGGCCAAGTGACATGGCGTCCAATGGCGGGCGCCCCAGGCAAAGCTGCCGCTCAGGTCCACACGCGCTCCCGGAACCCCGGACGCGAAGACCTGGCCGGCGGCTTTTTTGTTTTGACGCAATCGACGGCGCTGGTCCCAAGCGGCGCCCAACCGGAGACGACGATGACGAAACGGATCGGAACTGGCGCGTCCCTCGCGGACTTCACACGCCGCGATTTTCTGGCCAGCAGCGCGCTGACGGCGGCGCTGTTCACCGCCGCGCTCCTTCTCTTTCCCGCTGGCGCCAAGACTGACGGCAAGGGTCTCGAAGTGACGGCGCAAAGATCGGTTTCAACCAGTTCGCCGATGCCGCGCCGCTGACAGTCGCGAACGAACAGACAAGGGCGGTGACTCCCACGCCGCAAACCGGAGCCAGAAAATGACCGCAAATCTCCCAGCCGCGCCCAGCCAGGACAGTGCTCCCCGGCAGGCGCTTGTGATGTCCACCATCGCCTTCACCGTCTGCTTCGCGGTGTGGACGATCTTTTCAATCATCGGCGTGCGCATAAAGCAGGAGCTGGGGCTGAACGAGACGGAGTTCGGCCTGCTCGTCGGCACGCCGATCCTCACCGGCTCGCTCGTGCGTATGGTGCTCGGTGTCTGGACCGACCGTTTTGGCGGACGGCTGGTATACACCGCGACCATGCTTGCGGCGGCGGTCGCGACCTTCCTGCTCGCTTTTGCGCACACCTACGGGCAGATGCTGGTCGCTGCGCTAGGCGTTGGGCTCGCCGGCGGTTCCTTCGCCGTCGGTGTCGCCTATGTCTCGCGCTTCTTCCCGGCCGGCAAGCAGGGTACGGCGCTTGGCATTTTCGGTGTCGGCAATGTCGGCGCCGCGGTCACCAAGTTCCTGGCACCGTTCGTGCTTCTCTCCTGGGGCTGGCAGTCGGTCGCGCTGATCTGGGCGGCAGCACTCGTCGTCATGGCCGCCGTCTTCTGGTTCACGACCGGCGACGATCCGGTCATCCGCGAGCGCCGCGACGGCAAGGCTGCACCCGCGAGAAGCTTCTTGCAGGAATTCGCGCCGCTCAAGAACCTGCAGGTCTGGCGTTTTGCCTTCTATTATTTCTTCGCCTTCGGTGCATTCGTGGCGCTGTCGCTGTGGCTGCCCCGCTACCTGATCGGCGTCTACGGCTTCGGGCTTGCGACCGCCGGCATGATCGGCGCGGCCTATTCAATTCCGGCAAGTATTTTCCGCGCCTATGGCGGCGTGCTTTCCGACCGGATCGGCGCCCGCACCGTGCTCTACTGGACCTTCGCTGTCAGTGCCGTCGCGACTCTCGTTCTGTCTCTCCCCTCGGCAGACTACGTCGTGCGCGGTATCAGCGGGCCGATCACCTTCCATTTCGAGATCGGCCCGCTCGCCTTCATAGCCGTTGCCTGTGTGCTCGGCTTCTTCATGAGCCTTGGCAAGGCCGCCGTCTACAAGCACATCCCGGCTTACTATCCGCAGAGTGTCGGCGCGGTCGGCGGCGTTGTCGGCATGATTGGCGGGCTCGGCGGCTTTATCCTGCCAATCGCCTTCGGCGCGCTCAACGACCTCACCGGCGTCTGGTCGAGCTGCTTCATGCTGCTCTTCGTCATCGTCGCCACCTGCTTTGCCTGGATGCATTTTTCCATCCGGCGGATGGAGCGCACGGCGTCTGCCGAAGCTTCAGGCCTTTCCTACGCGGCTGAGTGAGACCGGAGTGGATCAGGACATGACCGAGAAACTCGTCATCATCGGCAACGGCATGGCCCCTGGGCGGATGCTGGAGCACCTCTTCGAACAGGCGCCGGACCACTACCAGGTCACCATCTTCAACGCCGAGCCGCGGGTCAATTACGACCGCATCATGCTGTCGCCGGTTCTATCCGGCGAGAAGGCCTATGAGGAAATCATCATCCATGGCGACGGCTGGTACATCGCCAATGGCATTACGCTTTACAAGGGCCACAAGATCGTCGCCATCGACCGGACGGCAAAGACCGTCACCTCCGACCACGGCGTCACCGAGCCTTATGACAAGGTCGTCATCGCCACGGGCTCGGTGCCGTTCATCATTCCGGTGCCCGGCCACGATCTGCCGGGCGTGCTCACTTATCGCGATCTCGACGACGTCCAGGCCATGCTGCTTGCCGCCCAGTCGCGGGCCAAGGCCGTGGTCATCGGCGGCGGCCTGCTCGGGCTCGAGGCGGCCGCGGGCTTGAATTCGCAAGGCATGGACGTCACCGTGCTGCATGTCATGCCGACGCTGATGGAGCGTCAGCTCGATCCGGCCGCCGGCTATCTCCTGCAGCGTGCCGTCGAGCAGCGCGGCATCAAGGTCATCACCAAGGCCAACACCCAGACGATCACCGGCAACGGCAAGGTCGAGCGGGTGGAACTTGCCGACGGCACTGTCATTCCCGCAACGCTCGTCGTCATGGCGGTGGGCATCAGGCCGAACGCGGCCCTGGCAAAAGAAGCCGGCATTGCCGTCAATCGCGGCATCGTCGTCGACGCCGGCATGCGCAGCAACGACCCCGACATCTACGCAATCGGCGAATGCGCCGAGGTCAACGGCCAGGTCTATGGGTTGGTCGCGCCCCTTTACGAAATGGCGCGCGTCGCTGCCAGCCAGCTGGCCGGCGACGAGGCTGCCGCCTTCGTCCATTCGGACACGCCGACCAAGCTCAAGGTCACCGGCATCGACCTGTTCTCGCTCGGCGACTTCGCCGAGGGCGACGACCGCCAGGAGATCGTGCTGCGCGATGCCGCTGCCGGCGTCTACAAGCGCCTGGTGCTTAGGGATGACCGCATCATCGGCACCGTGCTCTATGGCGAGACGGCGGACGGCGCCTGGTTCAACGACCTCAAAAAGAAGCAGACTGACATATCTGAAATGCGCGACACGCTCATCTTCGGCCAGTCCTACCAGGGAGGCGCCCCGCTGGACCCTATGGCGGCCGTTGCAGCCTTGCCGGATGATGCGGAAATCTGCGGTTGCAACGGCGTATGCAAGGGAAAGATCACCGGCGCGATCACGGCCAAGGGCCTGACCTCGCTCGAC
Source organism: Mesorhizobium sp. M0571 (assembly GCF_040320985.1). Lineage (NCBI taxonomy): Bacteria > Pseudomonadati > Pseudomonadota > Alphaproteobacteria > Hyphomicrobiales > Phyllobacteriaceae > Mesorhizobium > Mesorhizobium sp. M0571. The sequence continues at coordinate 141,116 of NZ_JAMYQT010000003.1, read as the reverse complement.
GACGTGCGCGCCCACACCAAGGCGTCGGCGTCCTGCGGTTCCTGCACCGGGCTGGTCGAAAAGCTGATGGTGCTGACCATCGGCGACAAGTACAACCCGGCGGCGGTCCAGCCGATGTGCGGCTGCACCACGCTTGGCCATGACGAGGTCCGCCGGCTGATCAAGGCCAAGAGCCTGAAGACCATTCCGGCCGTCATGCAGGAGCTGGAATGGAAGACCTCCTGCGGCTGCGCCAAATGCCGGCCGGCGCTCAACTATTATCTCGTCTGCGACTGGCCCGACGAATACGCCGACGACTACCAGTCCCGCTTCATCAACGAGCGCGTCCACGCCAACATCCAGAAGAACGGCACCTATTCGGTGGTGCCGCGCATGTGGGGCGGCGTCACCAATGCCGCCGAATTGCGCGCCATCGCCGACGTCGTCGACAAGTTCGATATCCCGATGGTCAAGGTCACCGGTGGTCAGCGCATCGACATGCTCGGCATCCGCAAAGAAGACCTGCCGGCAGTGTGGGCCGATCTCGGCCAAGCCGGCTTCGTCTCCGGCCACGCCTATGCCAAGGGGCTGCGCACGGTAAAGACCTGCGTCGGCTCGGATTGGTGCCGCTTCGGCACGCAGGATTCGACCGGCTTGGGCATCCGCATCGAGAAATTCATGTGGGGCTCGTGGACCCCGGCCAAGGTTAAGATGGCGGTATCGGGCTGTCCCCGAAACTGCGCCGAGGCGACCTGCAAGGATGTCGGCGTCATCTGCGTCGATAGCGGCTACGAGATCCATTTCGCCGGTGCCGCCGGTCTCGACATCAAGGGCACCGAGGTGCTCGGCCTGGTCAAGACTGAGGACGAGGCGCTGGAGCATATCGTGGCGCTGACGCAGATGTATCGCGAGCAGGGCCGCTATCTCGAGCGCATCTACAAATGGGCCAAGCGCGTTGGCATCGCCGAGGTCAAGCGCCAGATCATGGACGATGGCGAGAAGCGTAAGGCCTATTTCGACCGCTTCGTCTTTTCGCAGAAATTCGCTCAGGTCGACCCGTGGTCGGAACGCGCTTCCGGCAAGGACAAGCATGAATTCCGGCCGATGGCTTCGGTCGGTTTTGCGCAGGCGGCGGAGTAGGCGCGTGTTCCCGAAAAGTGGAAACCGGTTTTCGGTCAAGAACACGCGCAAAGGATGAGACAGATGAACTGGGTATCAATCGGCACGCTCTCGGACATCCCGCGTCGCGGCGCGCGCTGCGTTGCCACGCCGGAAGGCAAGATAGCCGTCTTCCGCACGGCCGACGATCAGGTCTTCGCCATCGACGACCATTGCCCGCACAAGGGTGGGCCACTCAGCCAAGGCATCGTCCATGGCACGGCGGTGACGTGTCCGTTACACAATTGGGTGATCTCGCTGGAAACCGGCAAGGCGCTAGGCGCCGACGAGGGCGTGGTGCGCACCATTCCGCTGCGGATCGACGGCGAGCGTCTGTTCATTGCGCTGGAAGCGCTCGCCAGCCGCGCAGCCTGAGCCATGGAGATTGATGAAGCGCGCGAGGTGAGGACCACCTGCCCCTATTGCGGGGTGGGCTGCGGCGTGCTGGCGAAGGTCGCTGCGGACGGCGAGATAACCGTTCGCGGCGACCCGGACCATCCGGCCAATTTCGGCCGGCTCTGCTCGAAGGGTTCGGCGCTGGCCGAGACCATCGACCTCGACGGCAGGCTGCTCCATCCGGAAATCCACGGTCGCCGCACCGACTGGGACGAGGCGCTCGACCTGGTCGCGTCGACCTTCTCGCAAACCATCACCGAGCACGGCCCCGATGCGGTCGCCTTCTACGTCTCCGGCCAGTTGCTGACCGAGGACTATTACGTCGCCAACAAGCTGATGAAGGGGTTTGTCGGCTCGGCCAATATCGACACCAATTCGCGCCTGTGCATGGCCTCGTCGGTCGCCGGCCACCGCCGCGCCTTCGGCTCCGACACGGTACCGGGCAGTTACGAGGATCTGGAGCTTGCCGACCTGATCGTGCTGGTCGGCTCCAATCTCGCCTGGTGCCATCCGGTGCTCTACCAGCGCATTGCCGCGGCCCGGGAAAAGCGGCCCGAGATGAAGGTGGTGCTGATCGACCCACGGCGCACCATGACATCAGATATCGCCGACATGCATCTGGCGATCGCGCCCGATGGCGACGTTGCTTTGTTCACAGGGCTGCTCGCCTACCTCGGCCAGCACAACGCACTGGACCGCACCTATATCACGGCGCACACGACCGGCTTCGGGCAAGCTCTTTTCGCCGCCTCGGCGCTCGACCTTGCCGGCATCGCCGCGGCCACCGGCCTTGGTGAGGATGAACTGGCCCGCTTCTACAGCCTGTTTGCCGCGACGGCGAAGACGGTCACCGTCTACAGCCAGGGCGTGAACCAGTCGTCTTCGGGCACCGACAAGGTCAACGCCATCATCAACTGCCATCTTGCTACCGGCCGCATCGGCCAGCCCGGCGCCGGGCCGTTTTCGGTGACCGGCCAGCCAAACGCCATGGGCGGCCGCGAGGTCGGCGGCATGGCCAACATGCTGGCCGCCCATATGGAGATCGAAAACTCCGAGCACCGCGACCGCGTGCAGCGCTTCTGGAACGCCCCAACCGTCGCCGAAAAACCCGGCCTGAAGGCGGTCGAGATGTTCCAAGCGGTGGCCGACGGACGCATCAAGGCGCTGTGGATCATGGCCACCAATCCGGTCGATTCGATGCCGGATGCCTATGCCGTCGAAGCGGCGATCAAGGCCTGCCCGTTCGTCGTTGTCTCGGACGTGCTGGGCGAGACCGACACGGTACGCCACGCTCATGTCCGGCTGCCGGCGGCGGCATGGGGCGAGAAGGACGGCACCGTCACCAATTCGGAGCGCCGCATCTCGCGCCAGCGGGCTTTTTTGGCGACGCCCGGCGAGGCGAAGCCCGACTGGTGGATCATCGGCGAAGTGGCGAGTCGGATGGGGTTCGGCGAGGCGTTTTCGCATACGTCGCCGGCCGATATCTTCGCCGAACACGCCGCGCTCTCGACATTCGAGAATGGCGGCGCCCGCGACTTCGATATCGGCACCTATGCAGGTGTCGACGGAAATGCCTATGAAGTGCTTGCTCCGTTCCAGTGGCCAGCGCCGGCCTCACCCTCCCCCTTGAGGGGAGGGTCGGCGCGCGCGTTGAGCGAAGCGAAACAAGCGGGACGGGGTGGGGTCGGTGGTGAAGTCTCGACCTCTCAGAGCCGCCTCAACGAGGTGGAGTCCAGTCGTGCCGACAAAGCTGGACGTCAACTAGAGGGTGGCGTTCAAGCTGAACATAGCTCAGCCAGCACCCGCTTCTTCGCCAACGGCGGCTACTACACGCCCGACCGCAAGGCACGCTTCATTGCCATCCGCCCAACCGCACAAACCCGCACCAGCCCGGACTATCCCCTGGTGCTCAACACCGGGCGCGTGCGCGACCACTGGCACACCATGACGCGGACCGGCAAGAGCCCGCGCCTGTCGCAGCATATGGCCGAGCCTTTCGTCGAAATTCACCCGGCGGATGCGCAGCACTTCGGCATCGGTGATGCCGACATCGTCCGCGTATCGTCGGCTTATGGCGAGGTGCTGGTCCGCGCGCTGGTGACAGTGCGCCAACGCCAAGGCTCTGTGTTCGTGCCGATGCACTGGACGGACCAATTTTCCGCCCGTGCGCGTATCGATGCACTGGTCGCGCCCATCACCGATGCGATTTCAGGCCAGCCGGCCTCCAAGAATATTGCTGGCCGGATCGAGCGGTTCGCCGCCACGGCCTTCGGTTTCGCCGTGCTTGCCGAACGGCCCGCCTCCATCGACGCCGAGTATTGGAGCCTCGCCCGCTGCCCCGCCGGCTGGCGCCTCGAAATTGCGCTGCAGTCCGGCCGCGACTGGACCGGGTTTGCCGCCGCGCTGTTCGGCCCGGAAGGGGAAACGCTCGCCTATCACGACATCGCCGGCGGGCACCATCGCTTCGCCCGTTTCGCGGGCAGTCGGCTGGTCGGCGCGCTCTATCTTGCGCCCACCCCGGTGGCGGTGTCGCGCGGCTGGGCAGTGGAGCAGCTCGGCACGGACCACGCCGATCGGCAGGCGCGGCTGGCGATTGTCGCCGGACGGCCGGGCGGCAACAGCGTTGACCGCGGCGCCATCGTCTGCGCCTGTTTCGGGGTCGGCGCCAATCAGATCGCGGAAGCGGTGCGCGGCGGCTGCACCAGCGTCGCGGCAATCGGCACCGTCCTTCACGCCGGCACCAATTGCGGCTCCTGCCGCGCCGAGATCAAGACCATCATCGACGGCCGGCGTCTTCAAGCTGCGGAGTGAATGCGCCGAGGAACTCTGCCGCGCCGCTGCATGATGCTTACTAGCAATTTACAAACCATGGGCTACCAACGTCCTGACTTCGATTCGTTCGGAACGGGAGCCTCATGAGCAAAGCCCTGACCTCATTCGCGCTGGTCGCCGTGCTGACGGCCATGCTGATGGCGCTCAGCCTGGTCGTGGCCAGGCATGGCTATCCCTATGGCGCGATCGGCGCCAAGCGCCTGAGCGACGTCGTCGATGCGGGGACGTTCATTCCGCTCGCGGCGGTCTACTTTTTCAGCGCACTGCTGATGATGGTTCTGCCGATCAGGCTTGCCGGCATCGTCCTGACGCATGCCGCCGATGCGATCTTCTGGGCGGTGATCGTGTTGTTCGCGGTCATCATTGGATGTCTCGCCGCCAGATTTGCTTTCGGTCAACGCGATGTGCTCTCGGCACTGCTGAACTGGCGCTTCCTGTTTGTCGCAGCCGTCGTCGGATGCCATCTCTTCATCAACGAGCTGCGGCGCAACATCCTGTTGAGAAGCCTGTTCTTCGTCGTCTTCGCCGCAGCGACACTGGCCTGTTTGTTTTGGTCCTTCACGGTCTGAGCATGTGCGACCATCGGGACAGACGGCTTAATTCTTGTCGACCGGCTTTGAACGCATCCGCGAAACGGTCTCACGCTCGGCCCGTTTCGAACGCATCGGCGGCAGGCCGCGATCGATCAGGTCCATGTCCTCCAGCACCATGTCGCCCATGCGCTTGAAGGCGATGTCGAGCGCGCCGGCCCGGTGGGCGGAGCGCAGGAACCCCGGCAATGTGCGGACCGGGTGGTCCCGGGCCAGCGGCTCCTCCGGGAAGACATCGCTGGCGGCGACGATATGGCCGCTGCGGACCGCATTCATCAGCGCCGGAAAATCGACGACGCCGGCCCGGCTGAGCAGGATGAAAGCGGCTCCCTTGCGCATCTTCGCGAACGCCTCGGCGCCGAGGAAACCCTGGTTTTCGCTGGTCACCGAAGCGACGACGAAGACGAAATCGCTGTTCGACAGAACGTCGTCGAGCGAGGCCGGCTCGACGCCGTTGTCGATCAGGATCGACGGCGGCAGCCACGGATCGAAGACTTTCGTCTGCGTGCGAAAGCCCGACAGCAGCCGGTTGAGCGCACGGCCAAGATCGCCGAAGCCGATAATGCCGACATCCGCGCCGGAAAGAAGCCGCGCCGTCCGGTTGCCGTCGCCGCCCCACAGCTCCTTGCCCTGACGGAAAGCGAGGTCGGCGTCGACGATGTCGCGGGCGAGGTTGAGCGCCATGGCAAGGCCGAGCTCGGCCACCGGCTCGGCAAACACCAGGCCGGTGGTGACGACATGGATGCCGCGCGAAAACAGCGTCTCATACGGCATGTTCTTGATGAGGTTGCTCTCGACATTGAAGACGCAGCGCAGCGCCTTCATTTTCTCCAGCGTCTCCGGCGTGATCGGCGGCTGGCCGACGATGTAGCGGGTCTCGGCAAGCACATCAGCCGGCAAGGCTGTGACACCTTCGGACGATGTTTCGACGATGCGGTATTTCGATCGAAATTTCGCCAGCGCAGCCGGCGTGAAGATCAGGTCGAGTGTGCGTGGCTCCGGTGCGCTGATCACCAGCGGCAAGGCGTTGTCGGACATGACATTTTTCCTCCCGTGCGATCCGCGTCGCAGCACATTAGAATCATCTTCTCCCGCCTCGACATCTATCACATGCCTGTCGAGGAGGAGAAGTTTGCCCGCCTTCGGCCTTGCGGTGTGGCGGTCGGTGGTCCAGATAGGCGGCGATCGAAGGACGACAAGGAAGACAGCGACATGATCCCGTTTCGAAAGAACCTCATCGATGGCGAGTGGGTGGGCGATGCCGGCTCCCGCAACATCAACCCGTCCAATCTCGACGACGTGGTCGGCGAATATGCGTCGGGGGGCGCCGAGCAGGCTCGGCAGGCCATCGCGGCGGCGAAAGCGGCATTTCCGGCGTGGTCTCGATCGGGTCTGCTGGCACGCCATGCTGTGCTGAGGAAGGCGTCGGACGAGATCATCGCGCGGAAGGATGAAATCGGCCGGGCGTTGGCGCGCGAGGAAGGCAAGACGCTGGTCGAGGGCATCGGCGAGACCGTCCGGGCAGCCCAGATATTCGACTTCTTTGCAGGCGAGACGCTGCGCCTTTCGGGCGAACTGGTTCCGAGCGTGCGGCCCGGCGTCGGCGTCGAGATCACCCGCGAAGCGGTCGGTGTGGTCGGCATCATCACGCCATGGAATTTCCCGATCGCCATCCCGGCCTGGAAAATTGCTCCGGCGCTGGCCTACGGCAACACCATCGTCTTCAAGCCGGCGGAACTCGTTCCGGAGAGCGCTTGGACCATTGTCGACATCCTGCACCGCGCCGGCCTGCCTAAGGGCGTGCTCAATCTGGTCATGGGCAAGGGTTCGGTGGTCGGCCAGGCCATGCTCGACAGCCCTGACCTCAACGCTATCACCTTCACCGGCTCGGTCGGCACCGGCAAGCGCGTCGCTGCCGCCAGCGTCGAGCACATGCGCAAGTTTCAGCTCGAAATGGGCGGCAAGAACCCGTTTGTTGTGCTCGACGATGCCGACCTTGCCGTCGCCGTCGATTGCGCCATCAACGGTGCCTACTTCTCGACCGGCCAGCGCTGCACGGCGTCGTCCCGCCTGGTGGTCACGGACGGCATCCATGACCGCTTCGTCGAGGCGCTCAAGGATCGCCTGGCCAAGCTGGTCGTCGGCGATGCTCTCGACGCGAAGACCCAGATCGGGCCGGTTGTCGATCAGAGTCAGTTGAAACAGGATGAAGATTATATCGCCATCGGCCGCCAGGAAGGTGCCGATCTGGCCTTCGGCGGCGAGCGGCTCGATCGCGAAACCCGCGGCTTCTATCTGCAACCGGCGCTGTTCACCGAAACCACCAACGCCATGCGCATTTCACGCGAAGAGATCTTCGGACCGGTCGCCAACGTCATCCGCGTCAAAGACTATGACGAGGCGCTGGCGGTGGCCAACGACACGCCGTTCGGGCTGACGTCGGGCATCTGCACATCCAGCCTCAAGCATGCCACGCATTTTAAGCGCAATTCGGAAGCCGGCATGGTCATGGTCAACCTGCCGACGGCGGGCGTCGACTTCCACGTGCCTTTCGGCGGGCGCAAGGGATCGAGCTACGGCCCGCGCGAGCAGGGCCGCTACGCCGCGGAATTCTACACCACGGTGAAGACCGCTTACACGTTTGCCGGCTAATCAAGGCGGCACTCACCCGGGATCAGCCAGGCAGGCGAGCAAGTCGATGACATCTGAGAATACGGACCTGACCTGGCTCAATCCGCCGCCGCATCACGAATTCGGCGACAGTACAGTGCATGTGCGGACCGGCAAGGAGACCGACTTCTGGCGCGAGACGTTCTACGGCTTCTGGCGCGACAACGGCCATTTCCTCTATCGTGAGGTCGAGGGCGATTTCAGCGCCGAAGTCACCGTCAACGGGCGCTATGAAGTGCTCTACGATCAGGCCGGGTTGATGGTGCGATTGAGCGAAACGCACTGGATCAAGGCCGGCATCGAATACACCGACGGGCTGATGTATTTTTCCGTCGTCGTCACCAACGATGCCTCCGACTGGTCGCTGGCCAACATTCCCGCCGATCCGGACGGCGTCAGGATCCGCTTGACCCGTCACGCCGAGACGATCCGCGTCCAGTATCTGGACGCGTCCGACAAGCAGTGGAAGCTGGTGCGGCTTGCCTATTTCCCGCCATCGAAAACGGTCGATGTCGGCATGATGTGCTGCTCGCCGCAGCGCGAGGGCTTCGAGGTCACATTCAGCGATTTTTCGATCGGCCCGCCGATCTCGCGTGAGCTTCACGACTGAGGCTTCGCGCCCGGGAGCGGCTTGCCTTGCCGCTCGCCTCAGTAGGTCGCCCGGCCGCCGGAGACGTCGAAGACGGCAGCCGTCGTGAACGAGCATTCCTCGGACGCGATCCAGCAAATCAGCGCCGCCACCTCCTCGACCTCGCCGAACCGCGCCATTGGTATTTTCGATAGCATGAAGTCGATGTGCTGCTGGCTCATCTGCTGGAAGATCGCGGTGCGCACGGCTGCCGGCGTGACGCAGTTCACCGTCACCTTGGTCTTGGCCAGTTCCTTGCCGAGCGATTTAGTCATGCCGATCACCGCCGCCTTGGAGGTACTATAGGCCGAGGCGTTCGGGTTACCTTCCTTGCCGGCAATCGAGGCGATGTTGACGATCCTGCCGTAATTGCGTTCGAGCATATGCGGGACCAGCGCCCTGTTGCAGAAGAAGACGCCGTTGATGTTGATGTCGATGACCCGGCGCCAATCCTCCACGGAATACTCCCAGGTCGTCATGTTCGGCCCCGTGATGGCAGCACTGGTGACAAGGATATCGACCGCGCCAAGCACTTCGATCGTCTCTCCGGCGGCGGCTTCGACCGCTACGGGGTCGGCGACGTCGAGGGTCACGCTGTGCAAACCTGGAAGAATGGCCTTGGCCTGCTCGATCTGGGCGGCATCGCGATCCCAGACCGAAACACGCCCGCCTTCGTCAACGATCCTTCGCGCGATGGGTAGGCCGATGCCTGAGGCGCCGCCGGTAATAACAGCAGATCGTCCGGCAAATCGTCCCGCGAAACTCATCGGCATGTGATCTTTCCTTGCTGGCTTATCCGGTTAGGCGTTGGCCGGTCGCCATCGGCGGGAATGTGAAGTCAACGGCGGACAAGTGCAAGTCGACATCTGGAGCCTCCGAGCGGGTTCATAGTGGGCCAGAAGGAGCGGTTTAAAGGCGTCGCAGGGTCAAGCACCGGACGGATCGGAGCGACTTCCATGCGCACCGGGTTCAGACGTTCTTGATCGATTTCCAATGGCTCAGTCGCTCCGCGATCAACTCCACGCGCCGCTGATTGTCGCGCCCGTCCAGGATGCTCAGATCCTCCGGATCGGCGCGCAAGTAAACACCGGAGGTGCGCGCGTTCAGTTTTGGCGGCGTGTCCGCTCGCGTGGTGAAGTACCCGGACGCGCGATCGGCGGACTCCAGCCGGATCTCTCCTGTCCCGAACAACTGCGACGCGTTCGCGTCCAAGGGCCGTTCTCCATTCCAAAAGTAGAAGATGCCGGGAGGCTCCTTTCTCTCCTTCACCGCTTCGCTCCAGTATCTGGCCGATAGGCTGCCATTCTCTTGCCATGAGCGGCCGGCTAGCTCCAGCGCACCATCGCGGTCTCGCGAAATCCGCAAGAGGCTCACGGCGGAAGGCTCCCTCACGCTGCGCTCCGTCAGGGAAAACTGCCACCAAAGGCCCTCGATGCGGGCGACGCGACGCTCATTCTCGATGGCTTTCCGCAGCTTTTGGTTGACCGCTCTCATCTCCGCGCCGGTCGTCGCTTCGCCGTACCGTACAGAGGTGAGGCCGAGCAGATCGCTTGGAAGCTTGGAGCCATTGGCATGGAGGATAAACGTCCGGCGCATTCCGAGAACTCCGCCAAAAAGGCCGGCTTCGAAGACCACATTGTCTCGCGGTGAAGCTTGAGCTGACGCCGCAGCAGGCGAAGCCGGCTGGCTCGCACTGGTCCAGTCGTCCTGAGCGAACACAAAAGCGGCGAAGTCGACTTCCCGCGTAAGCTCGAGGAGGCGCTCCAGGGTGGTTGTCCCGGGATTGAAGGACGTCGTCCAGGGCTCCACGTTCGCGATGTCTTCGAGGCCGCGAGTCAGCGCCTGCAGCAGTTTCTTCTGCTTTCCTGACGAACCCAGGAAGATTCGAGGTTTGTCCATCCGTGTCCCCTCCGCCATGTGACCAGCGTCTGCAAATTATTTCTCTTTCCGTCCGCTGTTGGCAAGCCCTGGGCGCCACCTGTCAGCCGGCCGGCATGGCACGCGGTCGACGCCGTCTTTGGGTGACAAATGGCGAGAGTTGGGTTATATTGCGCTGCACAATAATCGCTCGCGTATGGCGCGTCCACGACTGCGTGGAACTACAAGGACGGAAAACCGCTACCGAGATGAAGATCCCAAAATCTCTGTTGATCGATCCGGACAAGAACACGGCCTATGGCAGCTTTGCCGTTGCCGTCTCGATCTGGGCGTTCTCCTACTCGACCATTTTCGGCCAGACCATGATCCTGGCCTATTATGCGGTCTGGCTGCCGCTCATCCTGGTCGACTACCGGAAGATATTAAGGCACGCTTCCAGCGCCTGGCTTCCACTGGCGTTTGCGACCTATGTCTGCTTCTCGGTGTTCTGGTCGGCAGCTCCCGGCACCACGGCAAGGACGGCCATCCAATATTGCTCCCATATCGCCTGCGCCTACATTGCCGCGCGCACCGTCAGCGTCCGGACCTTGACCATAGGCGCCCTGATCGGGATCTTTGTCGTCCTGCTCTACTCGCTCAAGGTCGCGAGTTATTCCTACGACGTTCTCGACGGGACATATAATTTCGTCGGTGCATTCAGCTCCAAGAACCAGATCGGCTTTGTCGCATCGCTTGGCATCTACTTCTGCGTTGTCTACCTGGCTTTTCTCAGGCGCGGCCGCATAAGCTTTTTATTGATCGTACCGATCGTCCTTCTCTCGGGCTATTTGCTGGTCGTGTCGCATTCGGCCACGTCAATGGCATCGACCCCGGCAGTCCTCGCTCTGGTCGCCCTGCTTTCCATCGGCAAGCTGCTTTCGCTTCGCCACCGGCGGGTGATTTTCGTGATCGGTGCGGGCGGGCTGGTCGCCTGCACTGTGATTGCCCTGAATCTCGGGCTCATGGATTTCGTCCTTGGCCTCTTCGGCAAGGATTCGACGCTCACCGGACGGACCTACCTCTGGCAGCAGGGCTGGAACGCCGCGCAGCAATCGCCCATCCTCGGTGTGGGCTACGCAGCCTATTGGGTGCAGGGTTTCTCCGAAGCCGAGCGCCTATGGAACGAATTCTATATCGCCGCACGAAGCGGCTTCCACTTCCACAACACCTACATCGAGACCTTGGTGGAACTCGGCTTCGTCGGTGCGACACTGCTTTCGCTGATCATCCTGCGTACGCTCTGGGGTCACGTCTCGGCGCTGATATTCAGGACATGGCAAGCCGAGTCGGTGATTCTCGCCGGCGTGATGGTGCTTCTATTCATACGGTCCTTCGTCGAGGTCGAGACCCTCAATCCCTACATCATGGGATCGTTCCTGCTGTATTACAGCTACTTCAAGCTGGTTAAGGTGCCGGCCGTCGCCCGTTCCCGGTGGGCCGCGGTAAACCATCTCGAGGAGCCGGACGCCGTGCGAAGCTAGAGCCGATCCGAGCTGTTCGTTGCCCGAAGGCTGTCTTGTTTTCTGATCCATAAAGACCAAGCCCAAAACCCCGCAGACCGCTGTCTGCGAGGTGGGTGCTTCACTCCGTGGAAGAAAGCTACTGAATGGCCAAAGGCGCCGGTTTGACCTTGATTACGTCCCCTGGCAGCACCGGCGTGTCTTCGCCGGCGGTGATTTCGCTGGTCTTGCCGTCGACCACCCGCACCAGGGAAAACGACATGGCGGGTGGTTCGTTGTTGCCATAGAGTTGCGGCATGGGGTTGCCCGACAGGGCTTCGGACATCAAGCCCTTTTCCATATTCAGCTTTAGCGTCGTTTGGTTGAGATCGGCCTCTGTCTGTTGCCGGTCGGTCGCGAGGCCGGCATTCTGGGTGTTCTCCAGGTCGATGGCGTCCTGGGTAGCCTTGCTGATCGACTGCTTGGCCGTGAGGATAGCCGTGTCGTAATCCAGGATCTGGCCTTCGAGGTCGGCGATCGTTTGCTGCGAGTTCAAAACCCGCGTGTTGACGACCAGGCCCTTTTGCGCCAGCGAGCCGATGCCGTTGAGCTGTTCCTTCGCCAGATCGACCTGCTTCTGCTGGTTGACGATCTTTTTCTGCAGCGAATCGATCTCGCTCTGCAGCAGCGTCTTCAAATCATCGAGCGCCTGCAGGCGCAGCTTGAGCTTTTTCTGGTCGGCCGCCAGGATTGCCATCTCGTCGGCAACGATGCCCGGCAGCTTCGGATCGTCGGCAACTTCCTTCGGCACGTCGAATGCCGGTTTGTCCGCCAGTTCCGCTTCGATGCGCGCGCGCCTGACGATCAGCCGGACCTGCTGGTCCTGAAGCACATCGAAATCGCCCTTGGCATTGATCAGGTCGCGGTCGAAGCGCTGGCCGCTATCCGGGTTCCGCCGGGCTCCGCCGGCAATGCTCATCGCCTTCAGCACGGTCAGCCCAGGCACGCAAGGATACTGGCCGGGCGATTGCACCTCGCCGGAAATGTAGAACGGCCGGTACTGCGCCATTTCGACGGAAGCCTCCGGCCTGTCGGCCAGAGCGAGCTTGCGCTGCAGCGCCTCGCCGAGCGATGCCGCGATCTCCGAAGTCGTCTTGCCGGATGCGGGCATCTCGCCGACGAAGGGCACCGACAAGGTTCCTGCCGGCCCGACCGTGTATTCTCCATTGATGGCCGACCAGTCACGGAACGTGCCTTCGACGGTCTGCCATTCCGCCACGCGGATGGTCAGCTTGTCCTGTGAGCCAAGCCGATAGTCGTCGGCGGCGGCAAACTGGGGCAGGGCCAGCGACAGCGCGAAGCACGTCGCTAGAAGCCGCACGCGGCGCGTGCGTCTGGTGAGAAAGCTGGTGCGAGAGATTTCGAAGGTGTCTGCTTTCAATGAACGGTTCCGATCCGATTTGCCCCGCCCGATGAGCTGCCGATGCTTGAAACCCGAGTTCGGGGCCTGAATTCTGGACAGTCGCTCCTCGATCCATGGCCGGCATGCGGCCGTCAGTAGCAGCCTCGCGACATCCAGACCGCAGGTACTGTCTTGATGATGATGCGAATGTCTTCGAACATCGACCAGTTCTCGACATAGTGCCGATCGAACGCGACGCGGCTGTCGTAGGAAACATCGTTGCGTCCGCTGACCTGCCAGAGTCCGGTCAGGCCGGGGCGCGATTTCAGGTAATAGACAGCCGAACTGCCATAGATCTCCAGCTCATCACGCACCACGGGACGAGGCCCGACCAGGCTCATATCTCCCTGCAGGATGTTGATGATCTGCGGCAACTCATCGAGGCTGAGCTTCCTCAGCACCGCTCCGACGCGCGTGATCCGCGGATCGTTCTTCAACTTGCGGGTCGCCATCCATTCGGCGTTGGCCTCCGGATTCGCGGCAAGATAGGCAGCAAGCACCCGCTCGCCGTCCGGAACCATGGTGCGGAACTTGAGGCACGGGAAAATCCGTCCTCCGCGGCCGATCCGGCTATGACCATAGAAAATCGGCCCGCCATCGGAAAACCTGACAAGCAGCGCTATCATCACGAACAGCGGGCTGAGAGCAACCAGACCGATCAGTGAACCGGCAATATCGAAGCTGCGTTTGAGCAGGCCGCCGATCGGTGGCGGAAAATCGATGCCGGCCTGCGAAAAATCCGCGTCGGCCGGCTTGGCTACGTCCCTCATGCGTAAACTCCATACGTTGAACGGATGGTTTACCGCACGATACCAAAAAAATGTTGCAGCGCAACACACAATTTCCCAGCCGGCTGTAATAGTCGCGTCATGAACTGACTAAATAATAAACGCATCCTGCACAAAATTTCGCCTTTATGTCACAAAAGAGACCGACGATGGGCAACTTTGAAAAAACTAGTCCATTTTTGAGGCGCCTTTTAGGCGATTCGCTCTTGAGACCCTGTTATCGAGCTTTGACGTCATTTAGAATCGCCCGATATGGCCTGACATTATGGTAAAATACTAGATAATACTATTAATCTTACTGGAGCGAGTCCATATCCGGCAATCATTGGTGACAGCTATGTGTGCATTGCACCATGGCGGAGTCGATCCCGAGGATTCGCTTAAAATTATTCGTGGCTGCCCTTGCCGCCTATTGCACACCTTAATAGAGTTGCAAATTGTTTCTGTCGGAGTATGGACAGATTGGGCAAGGTCGGAAGCAACCGGCCACAAGCGGGCAACCTTAATAAGCTCGCAGAGTTTAAGGGAGGTGCTCGGGGTGGGCTTATCGACAATTTTTCCCGAGCCGGTTGACGGGCTATCGGGTATGTCACTGCCAAAGTTCATTATCGGCATGGTTTTTGCACTGGCGATCGTGGTCGTCTGGTCCTATTTGGGCGGCGCCTCGCTCGGCACGACGCTTTTTCGCGTCATCGGCTGCGCCATAGTCATCCAACTCGGTTATTTTCTGCTGATCTTTGCCATGGTCGCAAGAAATGCCCCGACCCCGGCCGACAAAATTCGCGACGCAGAACGAAAGCTGAGTTCGAACGAAGCGGCCGAAGGCGAGAAATTCAGCGCCAGGAGAGGCCTTCACTGATTTCGGGCCTTGGCCGCGGTCAGCGATGTCGATGTAACCTGCGGTTACGCTGGCCAGCCCTCTGACGAACTGCTCGCCTCAACAACACCGGCGTCGGCATCCCTGTTCTTTCAATTCCTTGATACTCCGGGCCTCGACGCGCTCGCTCTCCGTCGCCGCCGTCCAGTCGGCGAGGATCAGCAACTGGTTCCCGCCGGTCGAGCGCTCTGATGGAGCGTGTAGGAACGGCTCTGCCAAGCGGCGCATTTCGGGAGCCATCCCGATTGAGGCTCGCCGCCTGCCCAACCGCGCCATGACACCCAGCAAATGAAAAACTGGACGGCGCCGATGATTTTGGCGATGCTTGCTTCGCACTTGCAGCATAGGCATTTGGCCGATGCATGTCAGACGGGTGGTGAGGCATTGAGCGGGGAGGGCGAAGAAATCCGCAACGACTTCTGCAATCGAGAGGCATGTCCATGACATCATCCCAGGTCTGCGTGATCATCGCCGCCCGCAATGCGGCGCGGACAATCCCGGCTGCCATTGCATCGGCCTTGCGCGAGCCGGAGGTTGCGGAAGTCGTCGTCGTCGACGACGCGTCCACCGACGATACCGCGAAAGTCGCCCACGCAGCCGACGACGGCACGGGCCGCCTTTCGGTCATCCGCTTCGACGTCAATCGCGGCCCCTCCTTTGCCCGCAACGCCGCGATAGCCGGCTCCAGGTCGCCGTTCATCAGCATTCTGGACGCTGATGATTTCTTTTTCGAAGGCAGGTTTCACAGACTGTTCGCCAGCACCGATTGGGATTTCGCGGCAGACAACATCATGCTTGTCAGGGATGACGCGGCAACCGACGTCTCGAAAATCGTCGCTCCACCGTTTTCGCCCGAGCCGGAATTCCTCGATTTCGAAGGTTTCATCGACGCCAACATCTCCAGGCGCCGTGTGCAACGAGGGGAACTGGGCTTCCTCAAACCCGTGATCAGCCGCGCCTTCCTCGATCGGCATGGGCTGCGCTACGACGAGAAGCTGCGCCTAGGTGAAGACTACGAACTCTACGCGCGTGCGGTTGCGCATGGCGCGCGCTTCAAGGTCATCAAATCCTGTGGCTACGGCGCGATCGTGCGCGCCGATTCGCTGAGTGGACGGCACAAGACCCAGGACCTGAAGCATCTGGCCGATGCGGATCTGGCACTACTTGCGATCGACAGTTTGCCGGAGGGATCGAAGGCTGCGCTGAAACGGCACGAGCGGCACATACGCGACAAATACCGGTTGCGGAAATTCCTCGATGTGAAGGCCGAGCGCGGGCTGGCACCGGCTGCGGCCTACGCCTTGGCCGGTCCGTCCAACCTCATGGCCGTCGTCCGCGGCGTTGCCGCCGACAAGCTGGATGCGTTGTTTCGCCGCGCCGGCCTAGCCGCGAAGCGTCAGCATGTGCCGCCGCTGCGCTTCCTCATGGCCGGAAGCAGCACGGCCAGCGAACGCTAGGCTCGTCAACGTGGCGATCCCGGTAGCCATGCCCTTACCCTTCGGTCGGCTCGCCCCAT
Organism: Mesorhizobium sp. M0571; assembly: GCF_040320985.1. Lineage (NCBI taxonomy): Bacteria > Pseudomonadati > Pseudomonadota > Alphaproteobacteria > Hyphomicrobiales > Phyllobacteriaceae > Mesorhizobium > Mesorhizobium sp. M0571. The sequence continues at coordinate 124,864 of NZ_JAMYQT010000003.1, read as the reverse complement.
TTCGACGAGATTTATGAGTTTACGATCTAGGTGGTTGCCTATGCGCTCGGGGAATGGCAATCTATGTTGCGGTGCAGCAATTTTGGACGGCCAACCGAACGGGCCAGACACATCCCCTGTCAGAGGAGCTGGACGATGCAAGAAATGTCTTTTGAACGTGGACGGGCGCCAAGGCCGGTCACCAGCTCGACGATGAAGGGGCGCTGACTACATGGCCTCGATCTTCGGCTTCAAATCGAGAGATCCGGCGCGCGACAGGCAGACCGACACCTCGCGCCTTGATCGTCTGGCAAAGCTGCTCGACCAGATCGCCGCCGAGGTCGAGGCGGAGAAGAGCGGACTAGAGAACCGCTACAGGACAACGGCCACGAATGCCGCCTTCCTGGTCGAGGCAATGGAGAACGGAGCGGTCTCCTCCCGCAGGTCCTCCGAAGTCGGCGAACTGACCAAGTCGATCTTGAATTGCGAGCGGCGCATCGCGGCGCTCTCGCGCCAGAAGCAGATGATGAACGAGCTCCGTCATTCGCTGGATGCAATCTTCGATGAGAATCGGCAGAACGCTCCAAACATAAGGATCGATTTTGCCAAACCCGCCGGTCCCGGCACAGGTTGAGCGAACATCCTGGGTCGGCGCCATACGCAATGGTTTTGGGCACGCGACAAGGAGCTTAGGGGCGACAGAGGTCAAGATCAGCTTGTTTCGCAATGGTTCGAACGATCGCTTTGGGGGTGCACAGCACAAAGGTGAGTTTGATATGAACGCAGATCCTAAAAGCACGTCCACCCCGCCAACCAGCGGCACCTCGTTCACACGCCAGATGCGAGGCAAACTGCGGCGACTCTGTCCAGACAGGGCGTTTCTGCTGGTCGTTCTCGGCAGCCTGATTGTGGGCTTGGCGCCCGCCCGTTCCCAGGATCTCCCGACCGCGCCGTCTTTTGTCGATGATTTCACCAGCATCAGTCGCGCGCGCTGGTATATTTCCGACGGCTGGACGAATGGCAAGCATCAGAACTGCACCTGGTCCAAGAGCCTGATCGGGCTTTCCGACGGCATGCTGACGCTCGGTTTCGAGAAGCGCAAGCTGAAGGATCGCGAATTCGCCTGCGCCGAGATCCAGACCAAGCAGCGCTTCGGCTACGGCACCTACGAGGCGCGGATGAAGACCGACACGGGCTCAGGCGTCAACGCGGCATTCTTCAGCTTCGTCGGCGATGCCGACAAACAGCCGCATGATGAGATCGACTTCGAGGTGCTGACCAAGGACACGTCCAAGGTCCAGGTCAACGCCTACATAGCCGGCAAGGGCAAGAACGAGAAGCTGGTCGACGTCGCCGGCGGCACCGACAAGGCCTTCAACGACTACGCCTTCGTTTGGGAAAAGGACCGGCTGCGCTGGTACGTCAACGGCAAGCTTGTCCACGAGATCACCGATCCCGCGAAGCTGCCCACTCATTCGCAAAGAATCTATTTCAGCCTGTGGGGCACCGATACGCTGAAGGGCTGGATGGGGCCGTTCTCGGATCCGGGCCGCAAGCTCACCATGCAGGTGGACCGCGTCGCATTCACCGCACTTGGCCAGCCCTGCCAGTTCCCGGAATCGCTGGCATGCAAGACGAACTAAAAACGCATCTGAACCGGCCGAGCCGAAGGCGGTCCGAAGCTTTGAACAGGAATGAAATCGAATGAATTTGACTGTCTTTGGAATTGGCTATGTCGGTCTTGTACAGGCGGCGGTGCTTGCCGAAGTCGGCCATCAGGTGGTCTGCGTCGATATCGATGCGAAAAAGGTCGAGCGGCTCAACCAGGGCCATATCCCGATCTTCGAGCCCGGGCTCGAAAACATGGTCAAGGAGAACCATGCCGCCGGCCGCATCACGTTCACCACCGACGCCGCCGCGGCGATCAGGCATGGCCAGATCCAGATGATCGCCGTTGGCACGCCTCCTGGCGAGGATGGTTCGGCTGACCTCAAATATGTGCTGGCCGTCGCCGAGGCCATCGGTCGTGAGATGGACGCGCCCAAGATCGTCGTCGGCAAGTCGACCGTGCCGGTCGGCACCTGCGAAAGGATAAAGGCCAGGATCGCCGAGACGCTGAAGGCGCGCGGGCGCGAGGATCTGGCTTTCGACGTCGCCTCCAATCCGGAATTCCTCAAGGAAGGGTCCGCTGTGAGCGACTGCATGAAGCCCGACCGCATCATCGTCGGCACCAGCAACGAGGACACCGAGGCGGTGATGCGCGAGCTCTACGCCCCGTTCAACCGCAACCACGAAAAGATGATCGTGATGGACGTGCGCAGTGCCGAGTTCACCAAATACGCGGCCAATTGCATGCTGGCGACCAAGATCAGCTTCATGAACGAAATGGCCAATCTGGCCGAGCAGCTGGGCGCCGACATCGAGGAGGTCCGCAAGGGCATCGGCAGCGACCCGCGCATCGGCTACCACTTCATCTATCCGGGCCTCGGCTATGGCGGCTCGTGCTTCCCGAAGGACGTGCGCGCCCTGATCAGGGCCGCCGAAGCCGTCAAATTCGACGCCAAGCTGCTGCGCGCTGTCGAGGAGCGCAACAACCAGCAGAAGTCGGTCCTGTTCGAGAAGGTGGATAGCTATTTCAAGGGCAATCTCAAGGGCAAGACCTTTGCGCTGTGGGGCCTGGCCTTCAAGCCCAATACCGACGACATGCGCGAGGCCCCGGCCCGTACGCTGATGGAAGCGCTCTGGGCCGCCGGTGCCAATGTGCAGGCCTACGATCCGGAGGCGATGCAGGAATGCCAAGCGATCTACGGGTTGCGCGACGACCTGCAGCTGTGCGGGACCAAGGAGGCTGCGGTACGAGGAGCCGACGCGCTCTTGATCGTGACCGAGTGGAAGAGCTTCAGCGCGCCGTCCTTCGATGCGTTGAAGGACGCGCTGACCACGCCCGTCATCTTCGACGGCCGCAACATCTACGACCCCAAGGTCATCGCCCGCCACGGCATCGAATACCACAGCATCGGCAGAATGGCGGCGTGACGATAGGGCGGTCCAGCAAGGAGCCAGGTCCATGAAAGTTCTGTTTGCAGGCGGCAACGGCTACACGCCGCAGTTCAGCGGTGGCGTTCAGTCGAGCACGCACCATCTGGTCGAGCAGCTGCGCGAGCACGGTCATGACGCCTCCGTTCTGGCGGCGCTGTTCGGTGATGGCATGTTCGGTTTCAAGGCGCGCGCCAAGATGAAGCTGCTTCGCCAGCGTGCGGTCATCGACAGCTATCCCGGCTATCCGGTCGTGCGGGCATGGTTTCCCTGGGAGGCGGCGCGCTTCGCGGTCGAACGGCTCGATCCCGATGTCGCTGTCGTGCAGTGCCACAAATCGGTGCCGATCGGAAAAGCGCTGCAGGCGCTCGGCGTGCCGCTGGTGGTCTACCTGCGGAATGTCGAATTCCACGAATTGGCCGGTGACCTGCGCGAATTGCATTCTGCGCTCTATATCGCCAACTCCGAATTCACCGCGCGCACCTATAAGGAAAAGTTCGGCATCGATTCGACCGTAATCCCGCCGACCATCAATCCCGGGCTCTACAGCACGCCGACGACCGGTGAATTCGTCACACTGATCAATCCTTACAATGAAAAAGGGTTCGAACTCGCCGTGCGCATCGCCGGCCAATGCCCCGAAATTCCGTTCCTGTTCGTCGAAAGCTGGAAGCTCGACGACGACCACCGGGCGCAGATCGAACAGGTTATCGCGCCGCTGCGCAACGTCAGGCTGGAAAGCCGCACCAGCGATATGAAGACGGTCTATGGCCGCACCAAAATCCTGCTGGCGCCCAGCAAATGGGAAGAGGCCTGGGGGCGGGTGGCATCCGAGGCCCATTGCAGCGGCATTCCGGTCGTCGGGTCCCGGCGCGGCGGCCTGCCGGAAGCGATTGGCGCCGGCGGCGTGGTCCTCGATTATGACGCACCGCTCGACGACTGGGTCGCCGCGGTCAGGCGGCTATGGAGCGACAAGGCCGAGTACGACCGGCTGTCGGCGGCGGCGCAGCTGTTTTCGGAGCGGCCGCAGATGAACCCCGACATTCAGTTCGCGACCTTCCTCGGCGTTCTCGACAACGCCAGGCAAGGCGCGCTGGAGCATGCCGCCTGATGCATTTCGCCCAAGAGCATGCATGTCGCCCAAATGCCTGCCTTTGCGCCTGACCCAGGGGTGCGAGCGGCTTTGGGACAACGACACGCACAACAGCAGACGCTTGAAGCGCCTCGCACGACGGCGACGGGCTTCAATCTCTATCCGCGCGAGCAGATCTCTGACCGGCCACGAAAGATCGTCCCCTCGATGAAGATTTGCTTCGTAGTTGATAAGTTTCCGTCATTGTCGGAGACCTTCGTCCTCGACCAGATAGCCGGGTGCCTCGAGCGCGGGATGCAAGTGGGCGTCGTCTGCAACGAGACGTCCTTCGGCAAGGATCGCAACATCGACGATCACCGCTGGCAGGCGCTGCCTGGGAAGGTCGTCTGCTGGTGGGGCGGACTAGGGCGCTTTCGCCCGACGCTCAGGAGATGGTCCGGCAGGTTCTGGGATAAACTCTCGACCGCCATCGACATCGCCTTCGCGCGCAAATTGCAGAACGCCGACGTGATCATCGCGCATTTCGGCAATAATGGCATGCGCGTCGCCCGCGCCATGAAACGAGGCAGGATTTCAGCTCCGCTGGTGACCATATTCCACGGCCGCGATGTCGGCGAACCGCTGCATGACAACACGCTCACGCGCTACAAGGTCGTCTTCGAAAAGGGCGTTCTCCAGCTGCCGGTGAATGCGTTTTTCCGCGACGCCCTGATCGGGGTCGGCGCGCCGCCCGCGCAGGTTAGGGTCCACCATATGGGCGTGCGGCCGGGTGAGATCGACTACCACTGGCGCTCCTGGGACCGGGACGGGCTGTCCTTCATCTCCGTCTGTCGGCTGACCGAAAAGAAGGGCATCGAATTCGCCCTTCGCGCGCTCGCCAACCTGCCGCGGCGCGACTGGGTCTATACGGTGATTGGCGGCGGCGAATTGCTGGAGGAGTTGAAGAAGCTCGCCTTAAATCTCGGCATTGCCGACCGGGTGACTTTCCTCGGGCCGCGCCCGCACGCCGAGGTCAAGCAGCGCCTGCGCGATGCCCATGTATTCCTGCTGCCCAGCGTTGCTGCGCAGGACGGCGATCTCGAGGGTATTCCGGTGGCGCTGATGGAAGCTATGGCCGCCGGGCTGATCGTGGTCAGCACCTATCACTCGGGCATCCCCGAGCTGATCGAGGATCAGGAGACAGGCTTCCTCGCACCGGAGCGAGACGTTGCGGCGTTGGCCCGCAAGCTTGTCTGGGTGGCCGAGAACCCGGAGAAATGCGAGCGCATCGCACGTGCGGCGCGGCGCAAGATCGAGCAGGATTTCAACGCGGACGCGCTTAACGAACGTTTTGCGCAGATCGTCGCGCAGCTGGCCGAAGCCAGGCACCCTGCATGAACGCCAACCCGCCCCCCCAGTTCGGTCGCGTCGCCCTGCGCGGCGGCGTGGTGACGATCGGCGCGCAAGGCTTCAAGATGGCGATCCAGTTTCTCTCGGTGATCCTGCTTGCCCGTCTGCTCGTCCCCGAGGATTTCGGTCTGGTGGCTTCCGTCGGGCCGATCGTGGCCTTTGTCGGGCTGCTTCAGAACCTTGGCCTCCAGCAGGCTGTGGTCCAGCGCAAGGATATCAGCGCAGAGCAGCTCAACCAGGTATTCTGGATCAGTGCGTTGGTTGGGCTGGGCAGTGCCGTGGTGGTGGCATGCCTGGCGCCCGCCATCGCTGCCTTCTATGGCGATCAACGTATGGTCGGGATTACCATCGGCTCTGCCTTGCCGCTGCTTCTTGGTAGCCTCGCCGCGGTGCCGCTGGCGTTGATGAACCGTCATTTGCGCTTTGGCCAGCTCGCGCTGAACGACGTGATTACCGCCGCAGCCGGACTTGCGACTACCGCAGTCGCAGCCTATGCGGGGCTGGGCTATTGGTCGCTGGTCATCGGCCCGGCGGTTTCTGCCGTTGTCGCGCTGGCGGCGGCATGGCAGGTGGCGCGCTGGACGCCGTCGCGGCCGGACCTGAAGGTCGATACCGACATATTGTCCTTCGGCGCCAATCTGACCGGCTTCAACCTGGCCAACTTCTTCTCGCGCAATCTCGACAACATCCTGATCGGAAAATATTCGGGCCCGATCGAGCTCGGTTATTATGACCGCGCTTACAAGCTCCTGCTGTTCCCGCTGCAGAACATCAACCAGCCGCTGACACGCGTGATGGTGCCGCTGCTGAGCCGCATCCATGAGGACAAGGCGCGGTTTCGCGCCATCTATGTGCGAACCAACTGGATGCTGGCGGCCGTCACCATGCCCGGCATCGCGGCGCTGACACTGACGTCGGACCAGGTGGTGGGGCTTCTCTTCGGCGAGCGCTGGACAGCGGTGGCGCCGATTTTCGCCTGGCTGGGCATCGCCAGCCTGATCCAGTCCGTCTCAAGCACCACCGGATGGATCTTCATCTGCCAGGGCAAGACGAAGACCATGTTCCACTGGGGCATCTACTCGTCGCTGACGACGGTCGCCGCCTTCATCATCGGATTGCACTGGGGCGCCGTCGGCGTTGCGGCGGCCTATGCAATCAGCGGCTACGTGCTGCGCGTCCCGGTGCTTGCCGTCCTGGTCCACCGGGTCGGCCCGGTGACCGCAGCCGACTTCCTGATCATGCAGGGGCTTTTCATCGTGTCGTCGCTGCTTGCCTGGTCCGTGTACCGGTGGCTGCCGGCATCGCTGACCGGCCAGTCAGACCTGCTCGCGGTGGTCTTGGCGGTTGCCCTCAACTATTCGATCGGCCTGATCCTCATGCTTGCCCTTCGCCAGTCGCGCAGCGCCCTGTTCACCACGCTTTCCAGCGCCATGCGCAACGCCCGCTAGGCGAGCGAGCACCGGTCTCAAAAGCTCACCTGCCGACATCGCCGACGCATGCTCCTCAAGCACTGCCTGAAGGCTCGTCCTGCGATAGAGGTCGAGATTCGCGGTAAGTCTGCCGAGCTTCTCGCTCGCTTCCTCAGGCGTCACCGTGTCGATATCGAGCAGCAGGTCGGCGACGCCGATCCGCTTGGCGAGTTCCTTGGTCTTGAATTCATAGGCGATCGGCAACACCGGCGTGCCGACGCAGAGCGACATGATCATCATGTGCATGCGCGTTGCGACGACGAAGTCGAAGCCTTTCACCAGCGCCATCAGTTGCTCCGGCGTGTGGAACGAAGCGTCCACGCTGACGTGCTTGGCGATCTCCGGATCGAGCTCGGCAACGATCGCTCGCGCCGTCTTGGAATCGTCGTGGGCGTATTCCGGCACTCCCTGGCAGGTGGAGACGAAGGTGACCTCCTTGGCGTGGTCCCTGACGAGGATAGTCGCGATCTCGCGGATTGAGTCGATATAGCGGCGCATACCGCCCTCGCCGTCGCTGACATAGTTCCAGTGACGGACGGAAATGGCGACGCGGCCGGTGACCGCCGCCGACTGGCCGGAGGCCAGAAAATTTCCGATCCTGTCGGTATCGGCCAGGGCAAAGACGGCGTCGGCCACGACGTGGCATTTGCCGGGGTCTTTCACCATGTCCACAATGTGACCTCTCGAACGCTCGTCGCGCAGCAGGATGAGCGGGCTCCGGTCGAAGATCGGGCTCAACTCCTGGCGATTGTAACTTTTGTTGAACGGGCCAAGCGATTGCGTGAAGAAGACCGGGTCCTTGCCCAGAATCGCGTCGATCCGGAATTGATTGAGCCGCCGCTCCAGATTGTAGGTCTCGACGAGATAGGTTCCGCCTGTCGTGACCACGAGGTCGGCGTCTTTGTAGATCTCGAGACCACGGCGATTGCTTGAGCTGAAAAAACTCCGGAGAACGCCGCCGGTGCCGAACCGGCGCAGGGCATTGAGTACGAGCCGATTGTAGATCGGCTTGAACAGGTTCTTCAGCCCGCTGCCGTATTTGTAGCGGAACAGCGATTCCGACAGCAGCTTGTGGAATTCGAGATCAGGATACTCTTTCTTCGTGTAGAGCCTTGCCGCCACCTCCGGCTGGCTGTCGAAGACGTAGAACTGGATATCGTCTTGCACGATCGTCTTGAAAACATGGCGGATCGCCAGGAGAATCGCTGCATCCCCGGTATTCAGGCAGACAGTGTTTTCAACCGCGATCTTCATGGAATGACCTCATTTCGTGAGTAGGTCCCGTGATTCCATCGACGGGTGCCAAAGGGGGCGGATTGCGGGCGGATTGGCCGAAAATGCTGCACGCCAAGGATGGTCCTCGCGTCATGATTATTGACGCGCAGCCCATTGGTAGGCAACGCGCGGTCCATGCGGCCCAAGCAGAGCGAGATTAACCTATCGATTTTGCAGCGCAACAAAAAATGTGGATCTTTGCTACGCTGCAACCAAAAATGTTGCGATGCAGCAAGAGCTGTACTAGCATTGTCACGGGCGGGCCAACAGCGGTCGAGTTTTCATGCTGCATGTCTTGTACTTGGTACACGACGTCTCCGACCCGGCAGTGCGCCGGCGGATCATAATGCTCAAGGCAGGCGGCGCCCAGGTTACGCTGGCGGGCTTTCGTCGAACCGCGAGCCCGGTCGCTGAGGTGGAGGGCTTGCGGCCGATCGATCTCGGCCCGACGCGTGATGGCCGGTTCGGCCAGCGCCTGGCGGCGGTCGTGAAGGCAGCAGTCTCGACTGGCTCGAAGCTGGGCTCGATGCAACGGCCGGACCTCATTATCGCGCGCAACCTGGAAATGCTGGCGCTTGCCCGGCGCGCCACGTCGGCTTTCCAGGCTACGGTGCCGATCGTCTACGAGTGCCTCGACATCCATCGCCTGCTGCTTCGCGATGACCCGCTGGGCTGGGCGATGCGCGGTGCGGAACGCTTCCTGGCCAGAGATGTGAAGCTTCTGGTGACCAGCTCGCCGGCTTTCATCGCCAACTATTTCAAGCCGTTCGGGCAGATTGCCGCGCCGGTCGAGCTGCTCGAAAACAAGTATTTCGAGCCAGCCGCGGCTTCGCTGGATGACCGCATGACGGCGGAGAATCCCGTTGCGCCGCCTTGGCGGATCGGCTGGTTCGGGGCGCTCCGCTGCCGCCGATCCCTGGAGCTTCTGGCCGCATTTTCGCGCCGTCTCGACGGCCGCTTCGAAATCGTCCTCAGGGGCCGGCCGGCCCTGTCCGAATTTCCCGATTTCCACGGTTTCGTCGAGTCCGAACCCTGGCTCTCGTTTGGCGGGCCCTACCGCAATCCCGAGGATATGGCGGCGATCTACCGCCAGGTTCACTTTTCCTGGGCCATCGACTTTTTTGAGCAAGGCCTGAACTCCGAATGGCTGCTGCCCAACCGGCTATATGAGGGCTGCCGCTTCGGAGCCGTTCCGATTTCGATGGACAACACCGAAACCGGCCGGTTCCTCGACCGGCAAGGCATCGGCGTTCTTTTGGCCGAAGCCACGCCCGAGGCGCTCGAAGCTGCCGTCGGCACGATGCAGCAGCATCGGTTCGAAACATTGAGGGCGCGCGTTCTCGCCCGCAATCCGCGCACCTGGAACCACGATCGCGCCGATTGCCGGGCGTTCGTCGAAAAGCTCCGCGGCCTGGCCGCGGCACCCGGTCCATATGCTGCCGAAGCATTGGCATAGAAGGACTGCCGATGACGCAAACCGAGACCCTTCCATCCTGTATGATCATCGTTCCGTGCCTGAACGAAGCGGCCCATATCGGCGCGTTGCTTCAGCAGCTTCGGCCTGCGGCCGAGAGACTGGGCGCCGCGATCATCGTTGCCGATGGCGGCAGCACGGACGGCACCAGGACGATCGTCGCAGACATCGCCGCAAAAGATCAGCAGGTGATCCTGCTTCACAATGAAAAGCGCTTGCAGAGCGCGGCGATCAATCTCGCCGTCGCCAGATTCGGGGATGGCGTCGACTATCTCATTCGCATCGATGCGCATGGCGGCTATCCCACGGACTATTGCGACCGGCTGGTCGAAGAAGCGCAGGCCACCGGCGCGGATTCGGTCGTCGTCTCGATGCTGACCAGCGGCAGCGGCATGGTGCAGAAAGCGGCGGCAGCGGCGCAGAACTCCAGGCTCGGCACCGGCGGCTCCAAGCACCGGCACCTTTCGGCGGGGGAATGGGTCGATCATGGCCATCATGCACTGATGCGGATATCGGCCTTCACGGCGGTCGGCGGCTATGACGAGACGTTCAGCCACAATGAGGATGCCGAACTCGACTATCGGCTCCGCCAGGCCGGCTACCGCATTCGGCTGACCGGCAAGACGCAAATGGTCTACTATCCGCGCTCCTCGCTGAAGGGCCTCTATTTCCAATATCTTGGCTATGGCCGTGGTCGGGCAAAGAACGTTCTCAAGCACCGCATGATCCCGAAGATCCGGCAGATGGTGCCGCTTCTAGTGTTTCCCGTGGTTCTTCTCGCCGCCTTCTCCTTCGTCCACTGGCTGGCGGCCGTGCCGCTTCTGCTGTGGGCGTCGGTCTGCCTCTTCTACGGCCTCTGGACCGCCGTCAGCCAGCGAAAACCCGACATTGCGCTTGCCGGGATCTCGGCGATGGTCATGCATTTCGGCTGGTCGGTCGGTTTCTGGCTGCAACTGCTCGCACCGCGACCGCAGCGCGGGGTAGCGTGATGGACCCGGTCAAGAAAAATCGAAACATCGATATCTGCGTCTGCACATTTCGCCGGCCGGAGCTTGCCGACACGCTTCGCTCCATAGCGGCCATGGATATGCCTGCGGGATTCGACGTCGGTATCATCATTGCCGACAACGACGATACGCCGACGGCCGAACCGCTGGTGACGACCCTGGCTGGGGAGTTGAAACTGCCAGTCACCTACCGACACGCCCCGGCCCGCAACATCTCGATCGCCCGCAACGCTTGCCTCGATGCCAGCGCATCGGATTTGGTTGCTTTCATCGACGACGACGAGACGGCCACCGCCGGCTGGCTTGCCGAACTGGTGGCGACGGCGGAAGCAACTGGTGCTGCGGTCGTGCTCGGGCCGGTGCGGGCCCGTTACCGGCCGGATGCGCCCGACTGGATGCGCAGAGGCGATTTCCACTCGACCTTGCCGGTCTGGGTGAGCGGCGAGATCCGCACCGGCTACACCTGCAACGTCCTGCTCGGGATGGGCGCCGACAGCCTGCGCGGCCGGCGCTTCAGCCTGGCACGTGGCCAGACCGGCGGCGAAGACACCGAATTCTTCGACCATATGGTCAAGGCCGGCGGCCGCATCGCCTTTTCGCCCGAGGCTTGGGTCGACGAAGTGGTGCCGCCTGCCAGGGCGGCATTCGACTGGCTCGGCCGCCGCCGGTTCCGCGTCGGGCAGACGCACGGTCATCTCCTGGGGCGCAACGCACGCGGCCTTGCCCGGCTCAAGCAGGTCGGCCTTGCCGCGGCAAAGGCCGCCTACAGTTTCTTGTCGGCAATTCCGGTCGCCATCGATCCCGTGCGCCGGAACCGCAGCGTGCTTCGCGGCATTATGCATGTCGGCGTCGTCAGCGGCCTCGTCGGAGTTCGTGAAATCCGCCAATACGGCCTGTCTTCGCCGCAGCAAGGGGGCAAGCGTGCAGCCTGATGTGAGCTTCGTCATTGCCGCCTACAATGCCGAGGCGACAATCGATCGCGCGATCGCCAGCGCCGTCGCCCAGCGCAATGTCAGCGTCGAGGTTATCGTCGTCGACGACAGGTCGGGCGACCGGACGCTCGATCTGGCGAGATCCTATCCCGAAGACCTCGTACGCGTTGTCGCCCTTGCGCAAAACCGCGGCCCTGGCGGCGCCAGGAATGCCGGCCTTGAGCTTGCCCGCGGCAGGTGGGTCGCGGTCCTCGATTCCGACGACGCGGTCTATCCTGGGCGAATCTGCACGATGATTGAACGCGCTGAGAAAGCAGGCGCCGAGATCGCGGTCGATAATCTGCAGGTCGTTCGCGAGGACGGCGTTGCCGAAGAGACGATGTTCCCGGCCGACTATCTGGAAGGGCTCGGTGAAATCTCGCTGGCGGATTACATCGCCGGCAACGTAGTCTTCGAATCGAGATTCAATCTCGGCTATCTCAAGCCGATCTTCCAGCGCCGATTCCTGAACGAAAACGGGCTGCGTTACGATGAAAGCCTGATCATCGGCGAAGACTATATCCTGCTGGCCAATGCTCTGGCCGAAGGCGGCAAATGCGTGGTCGAGCCGACGACAGGCTATGTCTACCACATCCGCTCCGGTTCCATTTCCCGGGTGCTCGAGCTTCATCATGTCGAGGCGATGCGCAGGGCCGACGCCATCTTCGCCAGAACCCATTCCATGGATGCTGCGGCCGCGGCGGCGTTTGCCAGGCGCGCTCGCAGCCTGCGCCGGGCGGCATCATTCCTGTCGCTGGTCCAGCACATCAAGGCGCGGTCCCCGCTCAAGGCGATATGGACGGCGCTCAGCGATCCGGCGGCGGTTCGGCATATGAGCATGCCGATCGCCGTCCGGCTACGAAGGGTAGCGGCACAGTTTGCCGTAGTGGCGGGGAGGTGAAGGGCTGCAGGCGAATGAAGACAGTTTTCGCCGCCTGCGACAGGTTGAAATCGATCTCCTCAGAAGGAACATGCAATGAAAAAAGTCAGGAAGGCAGTCATACCGGTGGCGGGGCTTGGAACGCGGTTCCTGCCGGCGACCAAATCCATGCCGAAGGAAATGCTGCCGGTGGTCGACAGGCCTGTCGTGCAATATGCGGTGGATGAGGCGTTCGAGGCAGGCATCGAGCACATCGTCTTCGTCACCGGCCGTAACAAGGCGGTGATCGAGGACTATTTCGACCTACACCCTGAACTGATCGGAACCCTGGAGCAGAGCGGCAAGAAGGCGCAGCTCGAATCACTCGAGAGCCTGCTTCCTGTCGCCGGCGCAACGAGTTTCATCCGCCAGCAGTCGCCGCAAGGCCTCGGCCATGCCGTGTGGTGTGCGCGCGAAGTCATCGGCGACGAGCCCTTCGCATTACTTTTGCCGGACATGGTGTCCTTTGGAGCGCGCGGCTGTCTCGCCGAAGTCGCCGATCTTTATGCACAGACTGGCGCAAACGTCATCGCCGTCGAGCGTTGCGATCCGACCGAGACCAGCAAATACGGCATTGTCGGGCGCGGCGCGGATGTCGGCACGGGCTTCGAGGTGACGGCCATGGTCGAAAAGCCGGCTCCGGCCAACGCGCCGTCGAACTTCTACATCAACGGCCGCTACATCCTGCAGCCCGAGATATTCTCGCTGCTGGGCAGCCAGCAACGCGGCGCCGGCAACGAGATCCAGCTGACCGACGCAATGGTGCGCCTCGCACAGACGCAGGCCTTCTTCGCCCAGCCTTTCAACGGCCGCATGTTCGACTGCGGTTCGAAGGAGGGCTTCATCCACGCCAATGTCGCTTTCGCGCTGGCGCGGGAGGACATGAAGGGCCCGATCTTCGAGATGCTGCAGGAATTCGTCCGGTCGCATGAGCGTCGGGAAGAAGCCGCATAATGTCCATTTTTTCGAGGCATTGGGTGCGGCCGATGTGGCAGGACAGGCCGTTGGGCCACGCGCATCGCGCACTGTCCGGCGCAAGGTTTGCACCCTTTGTCCCGATCTTCGAGGCGGTAGCGCCTGCAAACTAGAATTGGACCGAAGATGAACTATGCCAATTTTCCTGTCGACAAGAGGACGCCATTGCCGACTTCGAGTGCGGCAAACGCCGAAGACTTCATCGACATCGAGCGCCTGCTTGGCATGGCCGCACGGCAGGCGAAAGTGGTTGCCGCCTGCGCCGTCATCGGTCTCTTTCTCGGCGTGCTCTATTTGCAGACCACGCCTCCTACCTACGTGGCGACGAGCAGCGTGCTGATCGACGAAGGGTTGAACAAGGTCGTCGACGACATTTCGGCGGCGTCGGTCAGCATGCAGACCGACTCCGCCGTTCTGAGCCAGATCGAAATTCTACAGTCGGCCAGGCTGGCGGGGGTGGTCGTCGACAAGCTGAAGCTCGATCAGAACGACGCTTTCATGAACCCTCCGACATCGGCCCTGTCGAAGGCCGCAAATTTTGTGCGTGGTATCATCCAGTCTGTCCGCCCCAAGCGCGCCGCGACCACAACCGATGTCAGTCAGCTTGATGCTGCGACGCGTGACGCGATCACCGCATCGTCGTCGCCCCGCGACTACGCAATCTTCAAACTGCAAAACCAACTCGATGCCGAGCGGATCGGCCGAAGCTTTGTCATCAGCATCTCCTTTCAGGCGACGGATCCGGCTCTTGCGACCGCCATCACCAAGGCCTACGCCGACGCCTATCTCGCCGATCAGCTCGATGCCAGCTTCGATGCGACCGAGCGGGCGGCGGTCTGGCTGCAAGGCCGGCTGACCGAGCTTCGTGAGAGCTCGCAGGCGGCCGCACTGGCGGTCGAAAAGTTCAGGGCCGAACATGGATTGGCCGTCAATGACGGCCAGCTGATCAGCGACAAGCAATTGTCCGATCTCAACACTCAGCTGATCGTCGCGCAGGCCGATACCGCACGTGCCGGCGCCCGCTATCAGCAGTACAAGTCGATCGTCGAAAGCGGCTCGGACAACGCGTTCAAGGACGCCGCGATATCGAACGACCAGCCGAGCAGTTCCGTCATCACGACGCTGAAAAACCGCTATCTCACTGTCGCCAAGCGGCAGCAGGACGTCGAAGCCAATTTCGGCCCGCAACATCCGCAGGCCGTCGCGCTTGCCAAAGAGAAGGCCGACATATCGGCGCAGATTTTCGGCGAGCTGAAGCAACTGACCGAAAGCTACCGCAACGAATACGAGGTCGCTCTGGCGCGCGAGACCGCGCTCCGCGCAAATGTCGCCTTGGCGGCAGGCAAGAGCTCCATCGACAACCAGTCGCAGGTCAAGCTGCGTGAACTGGACCAGAAGGCGACGGCGCTCTCGACGCTCTATCAGACATTCCTGAACCGCTATGAGGAGGCCGCACAGCAGCAATCCTTCCCGGTCGGCAAGATCCGGGTCATCTCCGACGCGACGATGCCACAGTCGGCCGCGACACCGCGGACGGCCATCGTGCTGGGGCTTTCGCTGGCGCTTGGCATAATGATGGGGGCCGGGGTTGGGGGCCTGAATGAATTCAGGGAACGGTTCTTCAGGACCGGCGAGGATGTGCGCGATCGCGTCGGCCTCAAATTCCTCGGCTACCTGCCGGTCATCGGCAAGGCTGGCAAGGACGACCAGCGCGACGGCGGTCAGCCCGACGTCAAGGTCGCCGAATCCAAGACCGCCAAGTCGTCCAAATCCCAGTCCTCCAAAACATTGTCGGCAGCCGAAAAACGTGCGCGCATGCGGGTCACCGTCGATGCACCGGCATCGATGTTCTCCGAGACGCTGCGCAACGCCAAGATCGCCTTCGACGTGGTGATGGAAGGCCAGGGCAGCCGGGTCATTGGCGTGGTCTCGGTGCTTCCCGGCGAAGGGAAGTCGACGGTGGCGGCCAATCTTGCCGGGCTGCTGGCCGCCAACGGATCGAAAACGCTGCTGATCGACGGCGACCTGCGCAACCCCGGCCTCAGCCGCAGCCTTGGCATGGAGGCCGAGCAGGGCCTGATGGAAGCGGTGGTGAGCGGGCGGACCTGGCAGTCGGTCGGCAAGATCGACCGGCAGACCAAGCTGGCGATCATCCCGGCCGTCCTGCGTGGCCATTTTTCGCATACCAGCGAGCTTCTGTCTTCGGCCGGCATGCGGCGCTTCATCGACAACGCCAAGGAAACCTTCGAATACATCATCGTCGATCTGCCGCCGCTCGGGCCCGTCGTCGACGCCAAAGCCTTCGCTCCGCTTGTCGACGGCTTCGTGCTGGTCACCGAGTGGGGACGCACGCCGCGTGCAATGGTGCAGTCGGTGCTGAGCTCGGAGCCCTATATCGCCAAGAAGATCATTGGTGCGGTCCTGAACAAGGTTGAACTGAAGAAACTGGCCAAGTATGGCTCGATCGGCGGCTCCGAAAAATTCTTCGACAGATATTCGAGCTATTACCTGGAAAAATCGGCAGCGCGCACAAAGGCGGCTGCCTGAGCGACGATATCGCGCTCTAGGAAAATATCAGTCTGGCGCGTTTGTCGGCGATCCTGACGGCGGTCAGCCGGCCGCTTTGGAAGGCGCCGGTGTCTATGCCAAGCCGGCGTCCCTCGAGCTTCGGAACCTCGACCGGCGTATGCCCGTGCACCACATAGCGGTCGAGAAGATGCGCGGCTTCGAAGAAGTCCGAACGGATATTCAGCAGGTCGTCCTCGTCTTGCGCGGCGAGGTCGATGCCGGGCCTGATGCCGGCATGAACGAACACGAATTTCGCCGAACAGACCATGACCGGCAGCGCGCGCATGAAGCTGATGTGGTCGGCTGGAATGATTTCCCGAATGCGCTTGTCGACCTCCTCGCTTGAACCGTAGAGATCGGCCATGCGCGACGGGTCGACGCCGTAGGAAAACAGCGTTTGCAGGCCGCCTATCGCCAGCCACGACTCTCTCGAAAGGATCCCGTCGAGGTAGTTCAGCATCACGACTTCGTGGTTACCGGCAAGGCAGATGCGCTGGAAGCCTTGGAGTGGCGGCGCCAGCAGATGATCGAGCACACGCGCCGACTGAGGCCCACGATCGACGTAGTCGCCGAGCATGATGATCAGCTTGCGCCCTTCGAAAGACGCAGAATCGAGCCGGATCTTCTGCTCCAGGGAGCGAAGCTCCTTATAGCAGCCATGCACGTCGCCGATCGCATAGACGACTGTGTCCCGGATATCGATCTCGAGCCGCTGGCGCGCCGCGGTCCGGGGCTTTCTCGATGGCTGGAACAGGGTCACGAATGGCGTCTCGTATGGCTATGAATGCGCCTCGATCTCGAAACAACATGGCGACGCAGCGCGTGGATACCACGTCTGGCACCGATCGTTCCATACCGGAGCTTCGGATGCCGACGGGATGCAGCGCGACGCGACCGGAAACGTCCGGCCGCGGATGATTTGCGCCGTCGGGTTTGAGTCCTTACAGGCCGATACCGCGGCCCTTCAGTGCGGCGGTGATCTCGTCGAGGATGGCCGGATCGTCGATCGTTGCCGGCATGGTCCATTCCTCCTTGTCGGCGATCTTCTGCATGGTGCCGCGCAGGATCTTGCCGGAGCGTGTCTTCGGCAGGCGCTTGATCGTCACCACCGTCTTGAAGGCGGCGACCGGACCGATCCGTTCGCGCACCAAGGCGACCACCTCGTTTTCGATCATACCGGCGTCGCGGTCGACGCCGGCATTCAGCACGACGAAGCCGAGCGGAACCTGGCCTTTCATAGCATCGGCAATGCCGACGACGGCGCATTCGGCGACGTCGGGATGCGCGGCCAGAACCTCCTCCATGGCGCCGGTCGATAGCCGGTGGCCGGCGACATTGATGATGTCGTCGGTGCGAGCCATGACATAGAGATAGCCGTCCTCGTCCATCATGCCGGCATCCGCGGTCTTGTAGAAGCCGGGGAATTCCTCGAGATAGGCTTGGCGAAACCGCTCGTCGGCGTTCCACAGCGTCGGCAGGCAGCCGGGGGGCAACGGCAATCTGACCACGACATTGCCGAGCGCGCCGCGCTTCACCTCATGGCCTTCATCGTCGAGCACGCGGATGTCGTAGCCGGGCATCGGCACGCCGGGCGAGCCGTATTTGACCGGCAGCAGGCCCAGTCCGGCGGGGTTGATGGTCATCGGCGAGCCGGTCTCGGTCTGCCACCAATGATCGACTACCGGCACGTTCAGCTTCTGCTCCGCCCATTTGATGGTTTCCGGATCGGCGCGCTCGCCGGCAAGGAACAAAGTGCGGAACCTCGACAGGTCGTATTTCGGGAGGAATTCGCCCCTTGGGTCTTGTCCCTTGATGGCGCGGAAGGCGGTTGGCGCGGTGAACAGCGCTACGACAGCGTGCTCGGCGATCACCCGCCAATAGGTGCCGGCATCGGGCGTGCCGACCGGCTTGCCCTCGAACAGGATGGTCGTGCAGCCATGCAGCAGCGGGCCGTAGACGATGTAGGAATGGCCGACCACCCAGCCGACATCGGAAGCCGCCCAGAACACTTCGCCCGGCTTGACGCCGAACTCGTTTTCCATCGACCATTTCAGCGCGACCATATGGCCGCCATTGTCGCGCACGATGCCCTTCGGCTGGCCGGTCGTGCCCGACGTGTAGATGATGTAAAGCGGATCGGTGGCAAGCACCGGAACACAGTCGACATTGGCGCCGGCGGCCCGCTCGCGCGCCACGGCGTCGGCATAGTCGATATCGTGATTTTCCCTGAGCTCGCAGCGCAGCTGGTCGCGTTGCAGGATGAGGCAGGTTTCGGGCTTGTGCCGCGACATCTCGATCGCCTTGTCGAGCAGCGGCTTATAGGCAACGACGCGCCCTGGCTCCAGGCCGCAGGACGCGGAGATGATCAGCTTCGGCTTGGCATCGTCGATGCGGGTGGCGAGCTCATGCGACGCAAAGCCGCCGAAGACCACCGAATGCACGGCGCCGATGCGAGCGCAGGCGAGCATCGCGAAGGCTGCTTCCGGCACCATCGGCATGTAGATGATGACGCGATCGCCCTTTTGAATGCCGCGATTCTTGAGCACCGAGGTAAGCGCAACCACCTCGCGCTTCAACTCGGCATAGGTGAATTTCCTGATGGTCCCGGAAATCGCGCTGTCATGTATCAACGCGATCTGGTCGGCACGGCCGCCCGCCACATGGCGGTCGACGGCATTGAAGCAGGTGTTGCATGAGGCACCATTGAACCACCGGCCATAGACGCCGGCATTGGCATCGAAAACGGTCTCAAAGGGCGAGAACCAGTCGATTGCGCTCGCTGCATCGGCCCAGAATTTTTCCGGGTCGCGTTTCCAGCCGTCATAGACCTCGTGGTAGCGTGACGCCATCCAGCTTCCTCCCCAGAAATGTTTGCTGCCGTTGAAATAGCGTATGCTGCTTTCTGTAACCATGGATTTGTGCTTTTCGTTTGCCGTCGTTCTAGTTTGACGGCAAGTGCAGGGGTCCTCGTGGTCTACGGGCTGATATCGGCCGAATTTTCGACATTGGGGGCAGGGCGCGATGAAACTGCGATACGAGCTTGGATTTGCTGTCGTTGCGACGCTGGCCCTGATGATTGCTTCAGCTGCTCAGGCCGGCGATGCGGCGGCACGGCGCATCATCGGCTTTTCGCCCGACGGCAACTATTTCGCCTTCGAGCAATACGGCACGCTCGACGCCGGTGCTTCGGATTCGGGCTGGTCGGAGATCGAAATCATCGACACCCGCACCGATGAGTTCGTCGGCGGCAAGCCGATCCTCATCGTCGACGAGATGGAGGATGCGACGCTGACGCTTGCGCAGGCGAGGGCACAGGCCGCCGAGCAGGCGGCGCCCTTGCTGGCCAAATATGCCATAGCGCCGCGCGGCGAGCGGACTGCCTTCGACAAGTTCACCTTTCCAGACGACATGGTCGACTACAACGACATTGCGCGTCTCGAGCAGGTCTCGCAGAAATGGCTTTCGCCGACCCATGACGAGCTTGGCATCTCGACCTTCCAGCTCGACCAGATCCTTGCCGACAGCACGGCGGATTGTTCAGCGAGTTTCGACGGGGCGCAGCAAGGCGAGACGACCGGCAAGGCGCTCGGTTTCCGCCTGACGCTGCAGGATCAGGACGGTAAGCCGATCAAGGTGCTGCACGAGGACAAGGCCGTACCCGGTCCGAGGAATTGCCCGACGTCCTACAGCCTGTCGGAATCCTACGCCTTCACCCCTGACGGCAAACCAGGCGTGCTTGTCGTGCTCGTGCAGCGCTTCAGCCAGGGATTTGAAGGGCGTGACCGCCGTTTCATCGCCGTGACCGGGCGGACGCGTTGAAAACGGCGCGCTGAACAGTCCTGTACCCGAGTTGCCCGCCTAAAGCGGCAGCGCAGCGAGCATAAGTCCGACACCGCCGGCGATCAGCAAGGCGGCTGCAAACATCTTCCCATGACGCTCGAACCCCGTCGGCGCCCGATCCCAATTGTAACGCATGCGCAACTCCCCAAACCCCGCCGATTCCTTATCTTACCTTGGGTGAGGAGGGCAACTGTCTGACGATGCGCGGCGTTGCCGATGTCGATCTTGTCACCGACTATTTCTGAGATATCCCCGCCATGGCGCTACATACCCCAACGCAGCGCGGCCGTATGCACTGGTGCATCCCACAATGCAGCGGCCTCATCGTCGAGCATGCTCAGCGTGATCGAACAGCCGGCCATGTCGAGTGAAGTGACATAGGAGCCGACCAGCGAACGGGCCACCGTCACGCCGTGCTTCTCGAAGATTTTGCGGGCGCTGTTGTACATCAGATAGAGCTCCATCAGCGGCGTGCCGCCGAAGCCGTTGACGAAGAGCAGTGCCTGACCCCTGGCGCTGTCGCCCAGATCGCCGAGGATCGCGGTGCAGATCTCCTCGGCGATGGCGTCAGCGCTCTTCAACGTGTCGCGCCGCCTTCCCGGTTCGCCATGGATGCCGACGCCGAACTCCATCTCGCCGTCGCCGATGTCGAAGGTCGGCTTGCCCGCCGCCGGCACGGTGCAGCTGGTCAGCGCCACGCCCATCGAGCGCGTCGCGCCGTTGACGCGCTCGCCGAGCGCCTTCAACGGCTCCAGTGCCATGCCTTGCTCGGCCGCGGCGCCGACAATCTTTTCCACCACCAGCGTGCCGGCGACGCCGCGCCGGCCGGTGGTGTAGGACGAGTTTTCGACCGCGACATCGTCATTGGTCACGATTTGCATGACGCCCTCCGAGATTTCAGCGGCCATGTCGAAATTCATCACGTCGCCCTCGTAGTTCTTGACGATGAACAGGCAGCCGGCGCCCGTGTTGACGACTTCAGCCGCCGCCATCATCTGGTCCGGCGTCGGCGAGGTGAACACCTGGCCGGGGCAGGCGGCATCCAGCATGCCATGTCCGACGAACCCGCCATGCAGCGGCTCGTGACCCGAGCCGCCGCCGGAGATCAGCGCCACCTTGCCCGACTTGAGCAGCTTGCGGCGGACGAATTTGTGTTCGTCGCCAAGCGCCAGGATATCGGCATGCGCGGCAACGAAGCCGTCGAGGCTCTCGGTCAGCACCGTATCGACCGAATTCAGAAATTTCTTCATGGCTGTCCTCCCGAAATAGCCCAGCGTCAGCTGCCCCTGCCGGCAATGCTGGTGATCTTCTGGATGAAATCATTGACCGCCCGGTCGAGCGCCGCGTTCTGCTTGTCGTCGCCGAAATCGGGAACGATTAGCGAGACATGCCGTGTCTTGCGCATGCCTGACGCCACCGACATCCTTCCCGGATGCGCCAGATGGTAGGCGGCAAGAAAATGATCGCGTTCGGCCGGGCTGAAATGGCAGACAGAGAAGATAGCCGGCAAATGCTTCGACGGGATCGGCGTCGAATAGGCCGGGCTGGAAATCTGCGTGACGAAACTGCGATGCTTGCCCAGCGCGTCGGCGAGGCGCTGGCGCATGCCGGACGGGCGCTGGTCGATCACCTGCGACAGGATTGTCTTGTAGGCGCGGATCGCCTCTTCGGGGCCGGATTGAGACGCCTTGTCTGCCATGCCGGCGCCTAGATCGACATGTCCGCGATGGCCGCCTTGGCCATGGCGAGTTGGGCGGGAGCGACGGAGAGATCACGCAGGCCGGCTTCGAGCAGCGCCGGGATCGAGGCTGGGTCGCCGCCGGCATCGCCACACAGGCTGACCGGGATCTTGTGCTCGCGGCCGAAGCCGGCAACCGAGGCGATCAGCCGGAGAACGGCACGGTGCCTGACGGAATTCAGATGCGCGACCGACGCATTGTCACGAGCGGCGGCCATCACATATTGGGTCAAATCGTTCGATCCGATCGAGAAGAAAGCGGCCCTGGCGAATGCCTCCGGCGCAATAGCCACCGAAGGCACCTCGACCATGATACCAAGCGGCGGCATCCTTTGCTCGATACCGCGTGCGGAAAGGCCGGCCTGCTCTTCCGCGAACAGCGTCGCGGCGCGCTCATACTCTTCCGGGACGGCGATCATCGGGAACATCACCTTCAGATTGCCGTGCACGGCGGCGCGTAGCAAGGCGCGGATCTGCACGCGAAAGACCTCCGGACGCGCCAGCGACAGCCTGATCCCTCGCAGGCCGAGGAAGGGATTGGTTTCCTCGACGGTGAGGCCCGGCACAGGCTTGTCGCCGCCCGCATCGACTGTGCGGATGGTCACGGGTCTGTCGCCTGCCCATTCCAGCACCTTGCGGTAGGCGCGATATTGCGTCTCCTCGTCCGGCAGCGTCTTGCCGAACAGGAATTCGGTCCGCATCAGCCCGACACCGTCGCAAGTCGCGACATCAATGCTGTCGACATCGGATGGATCGGCGATGTTGACCTGCACCCGGACCGCTACGCCGGTCTTCGTTGCTGCCGGCCGCGTCAGATAGGCTGCCGCTTTGTCGCGATGCGCCGCGAACGACGACGATGATCGCCGGAATGCATCGATCTCCGCTTTCGACGGCGCCAACACAATGCCGCCATGCTCAGCGTCGAGCAGCGCGATTTCGGCAAGGTGAGCCGGCGAAGCACCGAACCCGGCCGGCCCAAGACCCACTACCATGGGTACGCCGCGCGATCGCGCCAGCATGGCGACATGGCTTGCGACACTTCCGGCTTTAAGCGCTATGCCGCCGCCGGCACTCCAGTCGGTTTCGAGGAAGCGCGTCGGTGCGATATCCTCGCCGTAGAAGATTGCACCCGCCGGGGCGGCAATGTCGCCGCCCCCGGTCAGCGCGCGCAGCACCTGGTCGCGTATATCGCGCATGTCGGCGGCGCGAGCCCGGAAATAGTCCTCATCGGATGTTTCGTAGCCGGCTATCTCGGCGTCGAGTGCTTGCCGCCAGGCCCTATCAGCGGCTGTGCTCTCGGCAATGTGCGAAAAGGCCGGACCGGTCAGCGCGTCGTCCTCCAGCATGGCGAGCTGGAATTCGAGGATCTCGGACGCCTCGCCGTCACTGGTTTCGATCAATGCGGCGAGCCGGCCTGCGGCAATGCCGATGGCGGTCTCAAGCGCCGCCTTCTCGTCCGCGGCACTCGCCTTGCGGACATAACGCACAGCAGCCTGATCCAGGTCGAACAGCGGCCCCTCGGCATAGCCGGCCGATGCCGAAATGCCCTGCAGCCTAAGCGGTTCGGGCATGGTCCTTGCCTTCGTCGAAATCGCGCCGCACCAGCTCGACCAGCGCGCCGACCGCCTCGCCGGCGCCGTCGCCCTTGGCCCTGATATGCAGGACAGTACCTTTCGGCGCCTTCGCTGCCATCACCTTGACGATGCTCTTGGCGTCGAACCACGGCCCGTTGGCGGCGACCGCCACTTCGACCTCGGCCGAAAACGTCTTGGCAAGCTTGGTGAATTTCACCGAGGGGCGCGCATGCAGTCCAACCTCATGGGTGATCAGGACGCTGGCTTCGGCTGCTGCGGACATGCTGTCAAAATTCCCGTTCGTTCACGACGGCGACAATTCGTGCGCCGTCGCCACCACTTCCCTGAGCGAGGCGCCGCCGGAAGCCTCGGTCGCCGCCATCACCGCGCCTTCGACGATCGGCGCATTGCAGACGATGATCTTCTGGGCGCGTGGTTCGCCGATCATTTCGACCGCCATCTCGCTATTGGTCTCGGCGCCGCCGAGGTCGACGAGGATTGCGACACCCGCCTCCGACCAGGCCTTGTCGATGGCGCCTATGATCGCCTCGACATTGGTTCCCAGCCCGCCATGGCCGTTTCCGCCGCACCATGCAAGCGGCACTTCGTCGCCGACCATCTGCCGCACCATGTCTGCGGTGCCTTCGGCGACCAGCGGCGAATGCGATACGATGACGATGCCGACATTGCTCATGCGCGCCCCTCGATTGCTTCGGCGACGGCCCGCACCAGAAGTGCGGTCGAGCGTGCTCCGGCATCCATATGGCCGATCGAACGGTCGCCAAGGAAGGAGGCGCGTCCGCGCAAGGCCTTCATCGGCACGGTCGCCTCGGCTGCATTGTCAGCAATATCGACGATTTCCCCTGCTGTCTTTCCCCGCAGCAGGGCTTCATGCACCGGCTGCAGCACGTCGAGCATGGTCTTTTGCCCGGCCTGCGACTTGCCTCTGGCGGCCACCGCTTCGATTGCCTTGCCGAAGGCTGCGGCCAGATTGGCGCGATTCGGCACGGCGGAAATCTCCTTGCCGAGCGCCATGAACAGCGTGCCGAACAAGGGCCCGGAAGCTCCGCCGACCGTCATCACCAGTTTGGTGCCGATCGCCTTCAGCGCCTCGGGCAACGGCTTTGCCGCGAACGCGTCGGCCTCGGCCCGCACTGCCTCGAAGCCGCGTTTCATGTTGAGCCCATGGTCGCCGTCGCCGATCGCCTGGTCGAGCCTGGTCAGCTCTTCGGCATGGGCGGCGATCGTGTTTGCCGCCGCCTTGATCAGCCTGGAAAGATCCGCTGCCGCCATGTCACCCATGCTCCTGGCCCCTGCGCTGACGGCAGTACGAGAAAATTGCGTATCCGGCAATTGAAGCATCCTCCGCTCCGTCAGGCGGTTTCTAGCAACGCGGCGAGGGCAGTGAAGACCTCGGCGACGGCAAAGGCGCCGGGGTCGACCACGCCGTCGAGATGACTGCCGATATAGACGGACCGCCCAGCCTTGGCCTTGCGCATGGCAGCGGTGGCCTCGGCGCCGCTTCGCGCCGCGACCGCCGCGTCCTCCAGACTGCCGCTATCCAGCGCCTTCAAAGCGGGTTCCAGGGCATCGATCATCGTGCGATCGCCGACCCTCGCTCCGCCATAGAAGGACATCCGATCGAGGCCGGCGAGCAACGCCTTGGTAAGAGTCGCGCCGGACGCCAACGCCTGCGCGGCGGCGGTGAAGAAGATCGACAGCAGCACGCCGCTGGAGCCGCCCATGCTGGCGCTCAGGATGTCGCCCACGGTGGCGAGGGTTGCGGCAGGGTCGGCGAGCGGCAGTGTCTCAAGGCGGCTAAGCACGCTGCGCGCACCGGCCGCCACCGTCGATCCAGTGTCGCCGTCTCCCGCCTTGGCGTCCAGTCCGTTCAACGTGCCTTCAAGCGAGATCAGCCGTTCGCAGATCGCGATGATCAGCCGCTCGCTGGGCGCATCCTGGCTGGCTTTCGACGCGTTGCCCGGGCCGGCGGCTTTGGCCACCGGGACGATGCTCACTGGGCGAACGGCTCTTGCCGGCATCCAGGCGTGAGGCCCGACCGGCGCTCGCAACGCCGCTTCGCGCGGCGCATCGAGCCGGATCAGCGACAGGGAAAAACCGTTCATGTTGAGCGCCGTCATAAGCTGCCCGGGCCCGATCGTCAGCGTCACCTTTCGTGCCAGCGGTGAAGCCAACACCGCATTGGCGACAAGCAACATTTCCAGCGGTGGCACCGAACCGAGATTGTTGATCAGCAAGGCGTAGTCGCTGGCGGGATCGAGCCGCGCGGCAAGGCGCTCCGACATGATCGCGACCAGTCTTTCGGCACTTTGCACCGCAATCCGCTCAACGCCCGGTTCGCCATGAATGCCGAGGCCGAGTTCGGCGTCATCGGCGCCAAATCTTTCTTCATGGCTCTGACCGGGGATCGAGCAGGATGACAGCGATATGCCGAGGGAAACGATATCCGCCGCCGCGGCCCGCGCCGCCGCTGCGACCGCCGCCAGATCAATGCCTGCTTCCGACAGATGGCCGGCGATCTTGTGCACGAGCAAGGTGCCGGCAACGCCGCGCGGCTGGGCAATGTCCGGGAGGGCGATGTCGTCGGCGACAATCACCATCTCGACGCGAAAGCCTTCGGCGCGCGCCTTCTCGGCGGCCAGCCCGAAGTTGAGGCGATCGCCCGTGTAGTTCTTGACGATCAGCAGGCACCCGGCGGGACCGGTCACGGCGCGGATCGCCGCCAACACCGCTTCCACGCTCGGCGAAGCAAAGATCTCGCCTAATACCGCCGCCGTCAGCATGCCCATGCCGACAAAGCCGGCATGGGCGGGTTCGTGCCCGGTCCCGCCGCCGGAGACGATGCTCACTCTGCTCTTGTCCCAGTCCGCACGGAGAACGACTTTGATCTCGGGATAGCCGTCGAGGCGAGCGAGATCACCGGCGCCGATCGTGCCGAGAAAACCGTCCAGGGCTTCGGTGACGATCGTGTCCCTGCGATTGAAAAAATGCTTCATCGAATTCGTCCAGTTCTGTGCCCGAAATCGTCAGTCAGAATTGCAAGCATGCTAGGAAAAACCGCTCACGTCAGCCTTCGCCCGTCGGCGCCGAAATACAGCGGCGAGCGATAGCGGATCATGATCTTGTCGCCCTGCGCCAGATCGGTGTCGGGGTCGGTCAGCGTCACCAGCTTCCTGGTCCCCACCGTCACGTGCAGATGGTTCTGGTCGCCGAGATGCTCGACCCAGTCGACGACACCGTCGGCATGGCCGTTCGCGGCCTTCGCGATCGAGAGATGTTCGGTGCGCGCTCCGATGGTCTCCGTTCCCGCCGGCGCGCCCGCATCCGGCAGCAGCCCGACCGGCAACAAATTGATTGCCGGCTGGCCGAGCCTGGCAGCGACATGAAGGTTTGCCGGCTCAGAATAGATCGTGCGCGGCGAACCGATCTGCACCAGCACGCCGTCGGCGAGGATGCCGATGCGGTCGGCCATGGTCATCGCTTCGATCTGGTCGTGCGTGACGTAAAGCATTGTGGCGCCGAGCTCGGCCTGGATGCGCTTCAGCTCGAGCCTGAGATCGGCACGCAGCTTGGCGTCGAGCGACGACAGCGGCTCGTCCATTAGGTAGATCGAAGGTTTGCGCACCAGCGCGCGGCCGATGGCGACGCGCTGCATCTCGCCGCCGGAGAGTTTGGTCGAGCGATTGGAGAGCTTGTGGTGGATACGCACCATCTTGGCCACG
The DNA here is from genome assembly GCF_040320985.1 of Mesorhizobium sp. M0571. Lineage (NCBI taxonomy): Bacteria > Pseudomonadati > Pseudomonadota > Alphaproteobacteria > Hyphomicrobiales > Phyllobacteriaceae > Mesorhizobium > Mesorhizobium sp. M0571. Next base: position 97,814 of record NZ_JAMYQT010000003.1, on the reverse strand, counting down.
TCCTCGACGCGGCGGCGGATCTGGTCCTCCGGCATTTTCCGCGCCGGCGAGCGCAGCGGAAAGGCGAGATTGTCGTAGACCGACAGATGCGGATAGAGCGAATATTGCTGGAAGACGAAAGCGGTGTCGCGCTCGGCCGGCGACAGCGTCGTCGTGTCGTGCCCGGCAATATGGATCGAGCCCGCCTCCGGCCGCTCCAGCCCGGCGATCAGCCTGAGCGTCGTCGTCTTGCCGGCGCCGGTCGGCCCGAGCAGCACGACGAATTCCCCGTCGGCAATATGCAGGTCGAGATTGTCGACGGCGATACGCTCGCCAAAAGCCTTGGTCACGCCTTTGATGTGAACGTCAGCCATGATGCGCTCTTCCCTGAGAGGCCGCGTCATGGATTTCGGTGCGCACCGCACGGCCGGATCCTTGTTCGAACAGCGACAGCCGCGCGCTGCTCAGCGCCAAGCCGACATGATCGCCCGGATTGAGCCGGATTTCGGCTGGCACCCTGGCCTTGATGATGCCGTCCGCCGTCTCCACCGCCACGATCTGCGTGGTGCCGAGATATTCCGTGCCATAAATGGCGCCACGCAGCTTCGAAGTATCATCGAAGCGGATGTGCTCCGGCCGGATGCCAAGCGCCATCTCGGCCGGAGCGATATCCTCGCGCACCTCCGGCACAGCCACCTTGGCGCCCTGCACCACGATCTCCTTGGCGCCCTTTGAAAGCCCGCCGCCGAAGCCGAGGAAATTCATCGGCGGCGAGCCGATGAAGTCGGCGACGAACATCGTTGCCGGCCGGTCGTAGATCTCACGCGGCGTGCCGAACTGCTCGATGACGCCATGGTTCATCACCGCGATCTTGTCGGCCATCGACATCGCTTCCATCTGGTCATGCGTGACATAGACGGTGGTCGCGTGGATGCGGTTGTGCAGCTCGCGCAGCTCATGGACCATCAGGTCGCGGAATTCGGTGTCGAGCGTGCCGAGCGGCTCGTCCATCAGGAAGCATTTTGGCCGCCGCACGATGGCGCGGCCGAGTGCCACGCGCTGGCGATCGCCGCCGGCAAGGCCGGAGACGGATTTGTTGAGCAGATGGTCAATCCGCAAAAGCTTCGCCGTCTCTCCCACCCGGGTCCGGATTTCGGCGCGCGGCATACCTTGCGCCAGCAGCGGAAAACCGATGTTCTTCCTCACATTCATGTGCGGATAGAGCGCAAACAGCTGGAACACGAAGGCGATGTCCCGCTCGCGGGCGCGCCGCATGGTGACGTCCTCGCCGTCGAGCAGGATCTTGCCGCCGGTCGGCAGTTCAAGCCCGGCGATCATGCGCAGCGTCGTCGTCTTGCCGCAGCCCGATGGACCCAGCATGACGAAGAACTCGCCGTCCTCGACGACGAAGTTGGAATCCTGCACGGCGACGAAATCGCCGAATGCCTTCCTCAGATGTTCGACTCTGATCTCGGCCATCGTCTACTCCGGGAACTTCGAGACGATGATGAACATCGCCGTGCCGGCCAGCATGGTGATGAAGGAATAGGTGTAGAGCGCCAGCGCGAAGGGCTGGAACAGCATCAGGAAGCCGATGGCGATGATCGCCGTGGCCACGTTTTCCATCAGCCCGCGCCTGGCCCAGACAGGCCAGCGCGATTTGCGTTTTGCGGTCAGGCTCATTTGCGCACCGCGCCGAAGGTGATGCCGCGCAGCAATTGCTTGCGAAGCAGGATGGTGAAGACCAGGATCGGCACCAGGAAGATCGTCGTGCCGGCCGCGACCGCCGGCCAGTCCTGGCCGCCTTCGCCGATGATCGTCGGGATGAAGGGCGGCGCGGTCTGTGCCGTGCCCGAGGTCAGCAGCGCGGCGAAGGCATATTCGTTCCAGGCAAAGATCAGGCAGAAGATGGCGGTCGCGGCAATGCCGGTGGTCGCCTGCGGCAGCACGGTGCGCCAGAACGCCTGCAGCCTGGTGTAGCCGTCGATCATCGCCGCCTCTTCATATTCGCGCGGGATCTCGTCGATGAAGCCTTTCAGCAGCCAGACTGCCAGCGACACGTTGACCGCCGTATAGAGCAGGATCATGCCGAGCGCCGTGTCCGACAGGCCAAGCTCCCGGTACATCAGGTAGATCGGAATGGCGACCGCGATCGGCGGCATCATGCGCGTCGACAGGATGAAGAACAAAAGGTCGTCGGCAAGCGGCACCTTGAAGCGCGAAAAACCATAGGCCGACAGCGTGCCGAGGAACACCGCGCAGAAGGTTGAGCCGAAGGCGATGATCAGCGAATTGAGGAAGCGCGGCATGAAGTTCGACGGGCCGGCGATCACCATGTTGCGCTTGCGCACCGTCTCGTCGCACAGGCCCGTCGCCGGCCCCAGCGAGTTGATGTATTCCGGCGTTTGCCTGGTCCGCGTCGTGAACAGGTTGCAGTAGCCTTCGAGGCTAGGCTGGAACAGGATCTTTGGTGGATAGGCGATCGAATCCGGTGGCGTCTTGAAGCTGGTGGCGAAGATCCACAGCAGGGGCACGATCGAGATCAGCGCATAAAGCACGATGATCGTGCCGGCGACGCGCTTCGACGTGGCCGAGGGTGCTACGACAGAATGGGCTAACGTCAGGCTCATCTCTGCTTCACCTTGTTGAGCGCTTTGACGTAGATGTTGGCAAGGCCGAACACCGCGACGAACAGGATGATAGCGAAGGCCGAGGAATAGCCCGTCCGCCAGCTTTCGAAGGCCTGCCGCTTCAGCGTGATCGAGGCCACTTCGGTGGTCGATCCCGGCCCGCCGCCGGTGAGCAGATTGACCATGTCAAACATCTTGAAGTTCTCGATGCCGCGAAACAGCACCGCCAGCATGATGAAGGGCAGCGCCATCGGCAGGGTGATCGACCAGAACTGCCGCCAATTGGAGGCGCGGTCGACCTCGGCCGCCTCATAGATGTATTCGGGGATCGAGCGCAGGCCGGCGAGGCAGATCAGCATCACGTAAGGCGTCCACATCCAGGTATCGACGATGATGATCGACCATGGCGCGAGCGACACGTTGGAGAGCATGCTGATCTCGGTTGCCGGAATGCCGGTGACGAACGAGACGGCATAGGCGAACAGCCCGATCTGCGGCTCGTAGAGAAAGCGCCAGAAATTGCCGACCACCGCCGGCGATAGCATCATCGGCACCAAGATGATGGTCGTCCAGAACGCGTGGCCGCGGAACTTGCGGTCGATCAGCCAGGCCAGCGTAAAGCCGATCAGCGTCTGCAGCAGGATGGTCCAGAACACGAAATGCGCCGTCGTCTGCATGGCGATCCAGATATCCTGGTCGGCGAGGATGCGCTTGTAGTTGGCCAGCCCGAGGTTCTTCACCACCTCATTGGGACGATTGGCGCGAAAATTGGTGAAGGACAGATAGATTGCCCAGAACAGCGGGAAGATGTTGATGGCTAAAAGCAACAGGATCGTCGGCGAGATGAACAGCCAGGCGAGGCCCTTGTCGCTGATGCCCCGGACCTTGCGGGCCAACGGCTCGGGCGTAGCCCGGGCAACGCTGTCCGCAGTCCGATTGAGCATGGTCAGTCCTGCTTCGGTCACTTCGATCGTCTCGACAATGGAATTTATCTGAACTGTGTCCCGTGCCAAGGGCGGCACGGGACGGTTCGGTCATGGGCTCGGGAGGAGCCGGTTACATTTTGCCGTCGTCCTGGAACACCTCGGTCCAGTCCTTGACCAGGCCGTCGAGCGCGTCCTTGGCCGAGCCCTGGCCGGCAACGACATAGTCGTGGAAGCGCTTCTGCGATGCCTGCAACAGCGGGGCATAGCTTGGCTCGGCCCAGAAGTCCTTCACGATGGCCATAGAGTCGAGGAAGGTCTGCGCGTAGGGCTGGCTGGCCGGGAAGCCCGGGTCCTTGACGACTGCATTCAGGCAGGAATAGCCGCCGAGCGACCACCATTTGGACTGCACGTCCTTGTTGGCGAACCATTTGATGTATTTGAGCGCGGCTTCCTGCTTGTCGGAATAGGAGACCACCGAGATGCCCTGGCCGCCGAGCTGGGCGAACTGGTCGCCGTCCGGACCCTTGGGATTGACGAAGTAGCCGATCTTGTCGCCGCCGACATTCTCGTCCTTCTGCAAGCCTGGCCAGGTGAAGGCGAAGTTCATATGCATCGCCACCTGGCCGGATTTGAAGGCATCGACGCCTTCACCCATGTAGCTGTTCGAAGCGCCCGGAGGGGTGCAGCAATCATAGAGCGCCTTGTAGAACTCCAGCCCCTTCACCGATTTCTCGGAGTTGACGAAGCCTTCCATCTCGTAGGGCCTTTTCGGGTTCTCGTACTGGAAGCCGAAGCTGTAGAGCACGTCCATGGCGCCCATGGTGATGCCTTCGGAGCCCCGCTCGGTATAGATCGAGGCGCCATAGACGGTCTTGCCGTCGATCTCGCGCTTCTGGAAGAATTCGGCAATCTGCTTCAGCTGGTCGAAGGTCGTCGGCGGGCCGAGATCCCAACCGTATTTCTCTTTGAATTCCTTCTGTAGCTCAGGCTTGGAGAACCAGTCCTTGCGATAGGTCCAGCCGACGACGTCGCCCATGGCCGGCAGCGCCCAGTAATTCGGCGAATTCTTCGGCCATTCCGAGTAGCCGACGACGGTCGCCGGCACGAAATCGTCCATGCTGATCTTCTCCTTGTCGAAGAAGTCGTTCAGCTTGACGTAGTGGCCGTTCTCGGCAGCGCCGCCGATCCACTGGCTGTCGCCGATGATCAGGTCGCACAGCTTGCCGTGCGAGTTCAGCTCGTTGAGAAAGCGGTCGGCATAGTTGGTCCACGGCACGAACTCGAACTTCATGCCGATGCCGGTCTCCTTGGTGAAGTCCTTGGACAATTCCACAAGCGCGTTGGCCGGGTCCCAGGCTGCCCAGCAAAGCGTCAGATCTTCTGCCTGCGCGACGTTCGAAACGGCTGTCGACGCAAAGAGTGTCGAGGCCAGTCCCAACGCCAGTTTCAAGGTCGATTTCATGCCTTCCTCCCATTTGCGAAACGCGTCCGGATGACGGTTTCAAGAGCCCGCTAACCCCTCCTCGGGGGCCCAAACACAACGGCGGGGCAACGCGCCGGATGTTTAGTAATTTGTTTAGTGATGCAATTTTTACTAAACAAGGCAAGCGAATTCGTCGCTGCACCGCAGCATGGCGCGTCGGCTCCGGGCGCTGGTTCAGGAAAGGCGGCTTCTGTCAGGTTGTTTGGCACGCGGGGTGCCGGCTCATTTGACCATCTTGTCGCTGACCGTCACCGGACGGATCACCGGGGGCGGCGGCAGCAGGGCGCGGATGTCGGCGAAGGGGAAAACCGGCTCGAAGCGGAAGGCCTCGGCGAAGGCGCCGGACGCACCGTTGCACTGGCCCGCGCGAAAGGCGTTCTGTGTGCGTGCCGTGTCGACGAAACGTTCGGGGTCCTGCGACTGGTGCGCCCGGATCGCTTCCGCCTTGAGATCGAAATGCCGGGAGATGTCGACGTAATGCGTCGGCAAAAACCCGGTGCCGCCGAGCGTGTCGGCATGCAGTACCGGGACCGAAAATGACGCAGCGATGCGCAAGCCGTCCGACAGCGTGCGGTGGTCGCCATGATAGTCATTTGGCGCGTGGGTGATCGCCAGATCCGGCCCTATGTCGCCGATCAGCGCCTTCAGCGCCCCGATTAGCGCGGCATCCGCCACCAGCGCGCCGTCCGGAAAGTCGAGGAAACGCGGCGTCACGCCAAGCAGACCGGCCGCCGCAGTCGCCTCCTTGCGGCGCGTGCGGGCCAGCGCAGCCGGATCGCCATAGCCGCCCCTGGCGCCGTCGGTGGCTATGGCAAAAAAGAGCTCTGCGCCTTGCGCGACATAGGCGGCCATCGTACCGAACATGAAGATCTCGATGTCGTCCGGATGCGCGCCAAGCGCCAATATCTTCACTCTCATCTCTCCCGGAAATGGAAAAACGTGCCCAACGGAATTCTGCTCGCCCTCATCGCATATGCAAGCTATTCGTGCAGCGACGCCGTTGTCAAAAGCCTGGGCGGGCAGTTCAACGTCTTCGAGATCGGCTTCTTCTCGACATTGTTTGCCGGCTGCTTTCTGCTCTTTGCCAGGCCGACTGGAGAGCGCTGGCGTGATTTCTGGCGGACCAACCGGCCCTGGGCGGTGCAGGCCCGCGCCTTGGCCGGCATCGCATCGGGCGTGCTCAGCGTCTACGCCTTCACCACCATCCCGCTGGCGGAAGTCTATGCGCTGATCTTCCTGGCGCCACTGTTCGTCACCATTCTGGCCACGCTGGTCCTCAAGGAGAAGGTCGGCCCATGGCGGTGGCTGGCGGTGGTCGCCGGCTTTGCCGGCGTCATGCTGGTTGTCAGGCCGGGGTTTCGCGAATTGCATCTCGGTCATCTGGCTGCGTTCATCATCGCCTTCCTGGCCGCCGCCAATGTCATCCTGATGCGTTCGCTCGCCGCGCAGGAGAAGCGCACGACGATGCTCGGCGTGCTGATCGGCTACGGCCTGCTCTTCAACGGCGTCGGTGCGGCGGCTACCGCGTTCTCGCTGCCGGATGGAAGGCAATGGGCTTGGCTGGTGCTGGCCGGCGCGTTTACCGCCGGCGGCCAGCTGCTGCATCTCCTGGCGGTCAAATACGCACCGGCCAACCGCATCGCGCCGACGCATTATTCGCAGATCGTCTGGGCGGTGGTCCTGGGCGCCGTGTTCTTCAGGGAATATCCCGATTTTCTGTCGCTGGTCGGGCTCGCCGTGGTCGGCGGTTCCGGCCTGCTGACGATGGTGCGCGAGGAGGTGCGGCTTGGTACGGTGCGCTGGAACCCTTTTTCGCGGACCCGGCTTTGAGCTGGCGCCAACGTTGCGGGGCGACCAGCACCGCTGATATGCGATCGCTGCCACCTGGTACACATCCTAGGACAATGACCACAAAACCTTTGCCGGACCTGCCGGTCTCCACTGTCCTGCCGGCCCTCAAAGAAGTGCTCGGCCAAGGCAACAGCGCCGTGCTGGTGGCGCCGCCCGGCGCCGGCAAGACGACGCTGGTTCCGCTGGCGCTGCTCGACGCTGGATGGCTCGGCGCTGGAAAGATCATCCTGCTTGAGCCGCGCCGGCTCGCCGCTCGCGCTGCCGCCCGCCGTATGGCCGAGCTCATCGGCGAGGAGCCGGGCGGAACGGTCGGCTATGCCATGCGCATGGAAAACCGCGCTTCTGCCAAGACCAGGGTCCTCGTCGTCACCGAAGGCGTGTTGTCTCGCATGATCCTTGACGACCCCGAACTGCCCGGTGTCTCGGCGGTACTGTTCGACGAGTTCCACGAGCGGTCGCTCGATGGCGATTTCGGGCTGGCGCTGGCACTCGACGTGCAGGGTGCGCTGAGGCCCGACCTCAGGCTGCTGGTCATGTCGGCGACGCTCGACGGCGCGCGTGTCGCAAGATTGCTTTCCGGCGCGCCGGTGATCGAGAGCGCAGGCCGCGCCTTCCCGGTCGACATTCGCTATGACGAGCGACCGGCCGGCATCGCCATCGAGGATGCCATGGCCAAGGCGATCCGCTCGGCGCTTGCCGGGGAGGAAGGCAGCGTGCTTGCCTTCCTGCCCGGCCAGCGCGAGATCGAGCGCACTGCCGAGCGGCTGGCCGGCAAGGTCAATGCCGACACCGACATCGTGCCGCTCTACGGCATGCTCGACAACAAGACGCAGGACGCGGCGATCAAGCCTGCGCCGCCCGGCCGCCGCAAGGTGGTGCTGGCGACGTCGATCGCCGAAACCTCCATCACCATCGACGGCGTGCGTGTGGTCATCGATTCCGGCCTGTCGCGGCTGCCGCGCTACGAGCCGGCCAGCGGCCTGACGCGGCTGGAGACGGTGCGTGCTTCCCGCGCTTCCGCCGACCAGCGCGCCGGCCGTGCCGGGCGCACGCAGCCGGGTGTCGCCATCCGGCTATGGCGAGCCGAGCAGACGGCGGCACTTCCAGCCTTCACGCCGCCGGAAATCCTCGAAGCCGATCTTTCCGGCCTGTCGCTCGATTGCGCGGCTTTCGGCGTTGCCGACCCGACGAGCCTGTCTTTCCTAGACCCACCGCCGGCCCCGGCGCTCAACGAGGCAAGGGCGCTGCTGCGCGCGCTCGATGCCGTCGATGCGGCAGGGCGCCTGACGGAGCAAGGTGCCGCGATGCGCAGGCTGGCTCTGCCGGTGCGGCTCGCCCACATGGTCGCCGAGGCTACAAGGACCGGCCAGGCGCTCGAGGCGGCGATGCTCGCCGTGCTATTGACCGAGCGCGGCCTTGGTGGCGACGGCGCCGACCTCGAACGACGGCTGATGCGCTTTCGCGCCGAAAGATCGCCGCGCGCCACCGCCGCCCGGCAGCTTGCCGAGCGATTGGCAAAGCAGGTTTCACCCTTTCCCTCGAGTGGAGGGTCGGCGAGCGCGCCGACGCGAGGGAGACGGGTCGCCGATGGCGTCCCCGACCCGACCCGACGCCGCTCCGCTTCGCGGATCGACGTGCCGGCGCGAGCCACGGGTCTCGTCCGTCCTTCGGACCCCCTCAAGGGGGAGGGTAGCGTCGGCGCTCTCCTCATCCATGCCTGGCCGGATCGCGTTGCCAGGGCGCGCGGCGAGCGCGGCCGCTTCGTGCTTGCCAATGGCTCGGGCGCCATGCTCGACGCCGCCGATCCGCTGGCAGGCGAAACCTGGCTCGTCGTCGCCGACCTGCAGGGCAAGGCGCAGAACGCCCGCATCACCGCGGCGGCGGCAATCGACGAGGCCGATATTCGATCCGCGCTCGCGGAAAAGATCGAGACCCGCCGCGACGTAAGCTTCGACCGCGACAGGCGTGCGGTGCGGGTGCGCGAAACGGTTCGTCTTGGCGCCATCACGCTGTCCGAACGCATGCTGCCGGCCCCGAGCGGTGCCGACGCGGATCGCGCCATTCTCGACGCCTTGCGCGAACACGGGTTGTCGCTGTTGCCGTGGAGCAGGGAAGCGGAGACATTGCGGCAGCGGCTCGGCTGGCTGCATCGCGGCCTCGGCGCGCCATGGCCCGATGTCTCCGATGCCGCGCTCATCGAGCGCCTCGACGACTGGCTGCTGCCGTTCCTTTCCGGCGCGGCGTCGTTTGCGGCGATCGATCCCGGCGTGCTTTCAGCTGGCCTGATGACGCTGGTGCCGCACGAATTGCAGCGCAAGATAGACACATTCGCGCCGACCCATTTCGACGCGCCGTCGGGCAGTCGGTTGCCGATCCGCTATGACGGCGAATGGCCGGTGCTGGCGATCCGCGTCCAGGAGCTGTTCGGCCTCGACCGGCATCCCGCGATCGCCAACGGCAAGGTGCCGCTGACGCTCGAACTGCTGTCGCCGGCGCACCGGCCGATCCAGACGACGCGCGACCTGCCCGGCTTCTGGCGCGGCTCCTGGGCCGATGTGCGGGCCGACATGCGCGGCCGCTATCCCAAGCATGTCTGGCCGGAGAACCCGCTTCTCGCCACCGCCACCCGCCGCGCCAAGCCACGTGGTACCTGATGCTTCCCAGACCATGATCCCAAACCGAAGGTCCGCGTCAGCGGAAAGTGGTCCCGGTTTTCGGAAAAGACCTCCGGCGGTTTCCGCTCTATAATCCGGCCATGATAAACATTCTGCACGCGCCCGACTTCCAGCAAAGCCAGCGGCTGCGCCTCAACACGCTGATCAGGCTGCGCTGGCTTGCCATCGTCGGCCAGAGCCTGACCGTCCTTGTTGTCGCCTATGGGCTAAAATTCCCGCTGCCGGTCAGCATATGTTTTGCGCTGATCGCCTGTTCGGCCTGGATGAACCTGTTGCTGACCTTCCGCTATCCGGCGGCGCATCGGCTTACCCCGTTCTCGGCCTTTGCCATCCTGACCTTCGACAGCCTGCAGCTTGCCGGCCTGCTCTACATGACCGGCGGCCTCACCAATCCGTTCTCACTGCTGATGACGGTGCCCGTCGTCATCTCGGCGACATCGCTGCCGCTGCGGCTGACCGCCATCCTCGGCGCGCTTGTCATGGTGGCGGCGACGCTGCTGGTCTTCCACCACCTGCCGCTGCCCTGGCATGAGGACGCGCCGCTGGCGATGCCGTTCATCTATGTCGCAGGCATGTGGATGGCGGTGTTCTGTTCCATTGCCTTCACCGCGATCTATGCCTTCCGGGTGGCCGAGGAAGCGCGCCTGCTCGCCAACGCGCTCGCCGCCACCGAACTGGTGCTGCAGCGCGAGCAGCATCTCTCGGCCCTCGACGGTCTCGCAGCGGCCGCCGCGCACGAGCTCGGCACGCCGCTCGCCACCATCACGCTTGTCGCCAAGGAGATGGAGAAGGCGCTCGGCGCCGATCCCAAATACGGCGAGGACGTGAAGCTGCTGCGCTCGCAGAGCGAACGCTGCCGTGAAATCCTGAAGCGCCTGACCAGCCTGTCCTCCGAGAGCGAGGCACATCTCTCGCGCTTGCCGCTGACCTCGTTGGTCGAGGAAGTGACGGCCCCGCACCGCGACTTCGGCATCTCGATCAAGCTTCGGCCTGGCCAGCGCATCGGTCCCGAACCGGTGGGGCGGCGCAATCCCGGCGTCATCTACGGCCTCGGCAATCTGGTCGAGAACGCCGTCGACTTCGCCCGCAAGAGCGTTACGGTGGGCTGGAGCTGGAGCGAGGCCGCTGTAAGCTTCTCGATCATCGATGACGGGCCGGGCTTTCCGCCGGAAATCATCGACCGCATCGGCGAGCCCTATATGTCGACGCGCCAGGGCACCGAAGCCGGCGGCGGTCTCGGCCTCGGGCTTTTCATCGCCAAGACCTTGCTCGAGCGCTCCGGCGCTACGCTCGATTTTCGCAATTCGAGCGAGCCGGGCGAGGGGGCTATCGTTCAGATATCGTGGCCGCGCAGCGTCTTTCTCAACCCCGAATCGGCTTCGGCCAGCATGTTCGATACTGCGTAAATTGGACAATAGCGTCGCGAAACTATATCTGCGTAAAAATCAGGCAGCAGGATTGTCAGCACGATGAGTAGCGATGAAACGATTGGCGCAATGGTCGAAGGCGATGACACCTCGCTGCTGATCGTCGACGACGACAAGCCGTTCCTGACGCGGCTTGCCCGCGCCATGGAAACCAGGGGTTTTGTGGTCGAGACGGCGGAGAGTGTCGAGGAGGCGGTTGCCAAGGCGCGCGCCAATCCGCCGGCCTATGCGGTGGTCGACATGCGGCTCGCCGACGGCAACGGCCTCGACGTCGTTGCCGCCATTCGCGAGAAGCGCGACGACGCCCGCGCCATCATCCTCACCGGCTACGGCAACATCGCCACCGCGGTGACGGCGGTAAAGCTCGGCGCCATCGACTATCTGTCGAAGCCGGCTGATGCCGACGATATTTTTGCTGCCCTGACCCGCACGGCGGGCGAACGCGCAGCGCCGCCCGAAAATCCGATGTCGGCCGACCGGGTGCGCTGGGAGCACATCCAGCGCGTCTACGAAATGTGCGACCGCAATGTCTCGGAAACCGCACGCCGCCTGAACATGCATCGCCGCACGCTGCAACGCATTCTCGCCAAGCGCGCGCCGCGTTAAAGGGTCCGACAACAGACTTGCCCCGCTGTCGGTGTTTGCGCATCATCGCGCAATGACGCCGGCCCTGCCGGCCGCAGGACGGAGACAACATGCAGGACGAAAAGCGGCGGGTCTCCATGCTTCGCGAATTCCTCGACAGCGAGGCGGCCGGCGGCCTCATCCTGATGGCGGCAGCGGCACTTGCCCTGATCGTCGCCAATTCGCCTTTCGCCGAGGCTTATTTCTCCGCCCTTCACGCCTATCTCGGACCGCTCAGCGTCTCGCACTGGATCAATGACGGCCTGATGGCGGTGTTCTTCCTGCTGGTCGGCCTCGAGATCAAGCGTGAGATGCTCGACGGCCAGCTCTCCACCTGGCCGCGCCGCGTGCTGCCCGGCATCGCCGCCGCCGGCGGCATGGCGGTTCCGGCACTGGTCTATGTCGCCATCAACCGCAACAATCCGGCCGCTCTGTCCGGCTGGGCGATCCCGACCGCCACCGATATCGCCTTTGCGCTCGGCGTGCTGTCGCTGCTCGGCAGCCGCGTGCCGGGCTCGCTGAAGATATTCCTCACCGCGCTCGCCATCATCGACGATCTCGGCGCCGTGCTCATCATCGCGGTGTTCTATACCAGCGGGCTGTCGCTCGCCTATCTCGGCGCCGCCTTCGCCGTCATCGCGCTGCTGGTGGTGCTCAACCGCATGCGGGTGCTGACGCTGCTGCCCTATATCGTGCTCGGCGTCGTCCTGTGGGTGCTGGTGCTGAAATCCGGGGTCCACGCCACGCTCGCCGGCGTCGCGCTGGCCCTCACCATACCGCTGAAGATCTCGCCGGGCAGCGGCCACGATCTCGACCATTCGCCGCTGCACCGGCTCGAACACGGCCTGCACAAAATCGTACCCTTTTTCGTCATCCCGATCTTCGGTTTTGCCAATGCCGGCGTTTCGCTCAGCGGTCTCAGCGCTGCCGCCCTGGTCGAGCCGCTGACGCTCGGCGTCGCCGCGGGTCTCGTCGCCGGCAAGCTGGTCGGCGTGTTCGGGTCTTCCGCGCTCGCCATCCGGCTCGGCTTTGCCGATCTGCCGGTCAATGCCGGCTGGCTGCACATGATCGGCATTTCGCTGCTCTGCGGCATCGGCTTCACCATGAGCCTGTTCATCGGCCTGCTCGCCTTCGCCAGCGACGTCGCTCTGCAGGATGCGGTCAAGGTCGGCATCCTCGCCGGCTCTTTCATTGCCGCGATCCTCGGCGCCGCTGTGCTTCTGATCGCGCCGGCGGCGGGTGAGGAGGCGGAGGAGCCGCAAGAATAGTCGCGCCGCCCCTTCCTGCCCTTCAGGCCGCCTTCTCCCGCGTCCGGGTCCTACCCGTGCGCAACCATGACGTGGCGGACGGCGGTATAGTCCTCCAGCGCGTAGAGCGACATGTCCTTGCCGTAGCCGGACTGTTTCAATCCGCCATGCGGCATCTCATTGGTCAGCATGAAATGGGTGTTGATCCAGGTGCAGCCATATTGCAGGCGGGCCGCCGTCGCCATGGCGCGCGAAACGTCCTTGGTCCACACCGATGACGCCAGGCCGTAGTCGCTGTCATTGGCCCAGTTCACGGCCTCGTCGACTTCGGAGAAGCGGGTGACCGAGACCACCGGACCGAACACTTCGCGGCGCACAATCTCGTCTTCCTGCAGCGCACCGGCGACGACGGTCGGCTGATAGAAGAAGCCGGAGCCCTCGCCCGGCTTGCCACCGGTGGTGATCTCGATGTGCTTGAGCTCCGAGGCGCGCTCGACGAAGCTCGAGACGCGGTCGCGCTGGCGGCGCGAGATCAGCGGCCCGATCTCGTTCTCGGTATCGTCGGGACGATTATACTTGATGGTCGAGACGGCAGAGGAGAGGTCGGCGACGAGCTTGTCGTAGATCTTCTTGCCGGCATAGATGCGGCAGGCGGCGGTGCAGTCCTGGCCGGCATTGTAGTAGCCGAAGGCGCGCAGGCCGTTGACCACCGCGCCGAGATCGGCGTCGTCGAAGACGATGACCGGCGCCTTGCCGCCGAGCTCGAGATGGGTGCGCTTGACCGACTTGGCGGCGGCCTGCAGCACCTTCTTGCCGGTGGCGACATCGCCGGTGATCGAGATCATGTTGACCTTCGGATGGTTTATCAGCGTGTTGCCGACGCTGTCGCCGCGGCCGAGCACGACATTGACGACGCCTTCCGGCAGGATCTCGGCAAGGATTTTAGCCAGCTTCAGCGCCGTCAGCGGCGTCTGCTCCGACGGCTTGAAGACGACGGTGTTGCCGCCGGCGATGGCCGGCGCCAGCTTCCACGCCATCATCATCAGCGGATAGTTCCACGGCGCGATGGAAGCGACGATGCCGATGGCATCACGCCGGACCATCGAGGTGTGGCCGGGCAGATATTCGCCGGCGACCACACCTGGCATCGAGCGGACCGCTCCGGCAAAGAAGCGGTAGCAGTCGACGATCGCCGGGGTCTCGTCATTGAGCACGGCATTGATCGGCTTGCCGCAGTTCAGCGCCTCGAGGTCGGCGAAATCCTTCGCGTCAGCCTCGATACGATCGGCGATCTTCAGGAGATAGCCGGCGCGCTGCGCCGGCGTGGTGCGCGACCAGGTGACGAAGGCTTTTTCGGCCGCAAGCACCGCCGCCTCGATCTGCGCCGGGCTGGCTTCGGGCAGGTTGAGAATGGTCGCCCCGGTCTTGGGATTGAGGATCGGTTCCTCGGTCTCGGTGCCCCTTTCGAACTTCGAGCCGATCAGCATCTGCGTGTCCATGGAAGTCTCTCCCTTATGAACGTGTGAGGTCATTTGCCCGAACCGGCGATCTGGTCGCCGTCGCGGGTCAGATAATAGGCAGCGAGGATGGGAAGCAGCGTCACCAGCACGACGACCATCGCCACGACATTGGTGACTGGACGCTGACGCGGGCGGATCAATTCCTCCAGCATCCAGATCGGCACCGTCTGCTGCTGGCCGGCGGTGAAGGTGGTGACGATAACCTCATCGAAGGACAGGGCGAAGGCAAGCATGCCGCCGGCCAGCAGCGCCGTGGCGATGTTGGGCAGCACGACGTGCCGGAAGGTCTGGAAACCGTCGGCGCCGAGATCCATCGACGCCTCGATCATCGAGCCGGAAGTGCGGCGGAAACGGGCGACGGCGTTGTTGTAGACTACGACCACGCAGAAAGTGGCGTGGCCGAGCACGATCGTCCAGAACGAGAACGGGATCTCGGCGAGCGCGAAAGCCGAGCGCAGCGCAATGCCGGTGATGATGCCGGGCAGCGCAATCGGCAGGATGACCAGTAGCGAGATGGTTTCGCGGCCGAAGAATTTTGTGCGGGACACGGCGGCGGCGCAGAGCGTGCCGAGGACCAGCGCGATAGTAGTCGAGATGGCGGCGACCCGGACCGAGAGCGACAGCGCCTGCCAGACGTCGGGCCGGTTCCAGGTGACGGCGAACCATTGCGTCGTCAGGCCCGGCGGCGGCCAGACGAAACTCTTCTCCTCAGTGGTGAAGGCGTAGACGAAGATCAGCAGGATCGGCAGGTGCAGGAACAGCAGGCCAGCCGTGGCGGCGATCTTCAGGCCGAGCGGAGCCGACTGGCCGCGGTCAGAGCGCATCGAAGGCCCCAATGCGCTTGGCGCCCCAGAGATAGAAGCCCATGATCACGATGGGCACCACCGTGAAGGCGGCGGCGAGCGGGATGTTGCCGGCGGTGCCTTGCTGCGAATAGACGGCCTGGCCGATGAACAGCCGCGACGTGCCGATGATCTGCGGGATGATGTAGTCGCCGAGCGTCAGCGAGAAGGTAAAGATCGAGCCGGCAACGATGCCCGGCAGCGCCAGCGGAAACAGCACGTTGCGGAAGGTCTGGCCGGGCGAGGCTCCCAAATCGGACGAGGCTTCGACCAGGTTGCCCGGCACACGCTCGAGTGCTGCCTGCACCGGCAGGATCATGAAGGGCAGCCAGACATAGACGAAGACGATGAAGGTGCCGGTTGACGACACCGACAGCGAATTGCCGCCGACGACCGGCAGCGACAGCCAGGCCTCGAGCAGCCACAGAAGATGCAGCTTGGCGAGCAGCCAGGTCAGGATGCCTTCCTTGGCGAGGATCAGCTTCCAGGCATAGATCTTGACAAGGTAGCTCGACCACAGCGGCAGCATGACGCCGAGATAAAACAGCGCCTTCCAGCGGCCGCGCGCATAGCGCGCCGCGTAATAGGCGATGGGAAAGGCGATGATCGCCGAGGCGAGCGTGACCAGCGCCGCCATCGTCACAGTGCGCAGGATGATGTCGAGATTGGCGGCCTGCAACAGGTCGCCATAGGTCTTCAGCGTGAACTCCCGGTTGATCAAGCCGGAGAATTCGTCGATCGAGAAGAAGCTCTGCAGCAACAGCGCGAATAGCGAGCCGATATAGACGATGCCGAGCCACAGAACCGGCGGCAGCAGCATCAGGAGCAGCAGCAGCTTCGGCTTGCGCCAAAAAATATCCGACAGCGCGCCGCGCATGCCGCCGCTTCCCGGCAAGATGGCGGGCGTGTGATTGGAGTTGAGCGCGGCGATGGTCACGACACTGCTCTGTCTTGGCGGAGGGCATATGAGAGGCCGCGATCCTTCGCGCCCCCCTCCAGCCCATTAGCCAGCTTCAGCGCCATCAGCCCAACTCGTCCATCAGATGCAAATGCTCGCGGTTGAAGGTGAGCACGACCGCCTCGCCTTCCCGGGGCAAGGCAGCACCCGCCGGCACGATGGCATGCAGTCGCAACCCTTCAGCGTCCAGCGCGAGCCTTGTCGTAGCGCCGAGATAATTGGTCGACACCAGGCGGGCGGCAACGCCGTCGCCCTTGGCCGCCCGGCCGATGCGAATGGATTCAGGGCGCAGGCTGCCCCAGCGGTGCTGGCCGGCATAACGCTGGACGAAATCCGGCGGCAGCACGTTGGACGAGCCGACGAAATCGGCGACGAAGCGGGTCTTCGGGCGCTGGTAGATGTCTTCCGGCGTCCCGATCTGCATGATCTTGCCGTCGTTGAAGACGGCGACGCGGTCGGCCATGGACAGCGCCTCGCCCTGGTCGTGGGTGACGAAGACGAAGGTGATGCCGAGCGCCTTCTGCAGCGACTTCAACTCTTCCTGCATGTTTTCGCGCAATTTGAGGTCGAGCGCGCCGAGCGGCTCGTCGAGCAGCAGCACCTTGGGCTGGTTGACCAGCGCGCGGGCGAGCGCGACGCGCTGGCGCTGTCCGCCGGAAAGCTGGCCCGGACGACGGGCACCGTAGCCGGGAAGCCGCACCAGCGACAGCGCCTCTTCCGCCGCCTTCTGCCGCTCCGGTCTGCGGACGCCCTTGACCATCAGCCCATAGGCGACGTTGTCGAGCACGTTGAGATGCGGGAACAGCGCATAGTCCTGGAATACGGTGTTGACGTTGCGGCGATAGGGCGGGACGCCCTCGGCGCGTTCGCCGAAGATCGAGATCGAGCCTGCCGTCGGCTGCTCGAAGCCGGCGATGAGGCGCAGGCAGGTCGTCTTGCCCGAGCCGGAAGGCCCGAGCATGGCGAAGAACTCGCCCGGCACGATATCGAGATCGACCGCGTCGACGGCACGCACGTTGCCGAAATGGCGGGAGACTTTTTGGAACGAAACGGCTGATGTCATAGGCTGTCAGTCTGTTGCCGGTTAGCTTTATCGAGATCGCCCTCACCGCCTCCCAAAGGACGCAGCGGATGGCGCGGCACTTCACCTCCCCCTCGATGGGGGAGGTCGCGGCGAAGCCGCGGGTGGGGGTGATTTTACAAGCAAGAACTTGTCGAGGCGAACCCCCACCCCCGACGCTACGCGTCGACCCTCCCCACAAGGGGAAGGGTGAGG
Source organism: Mesorhizobium sp. M0571 (assembly GCF_040320985.1). Classification (NCBI taxonomy): domain Bacteria; kingdom Pseudomonadati; phylum Pseudomonadota; class Alphaproteobacteria; order Hyphomicrobiales; family Phyllobacteriaceae; genus Mesorhizobium; species Mesorhizobium sp. M0571. The sequence continues at coordinate 80,376 of NZ_JAMYQT010000003.1, read as the reverse complement.
GAACTCACCGCCCGCCGATGACCCCGATATAGTCCGACACCCAGCGGTAATAGGGTACGCACTGGTCGTTCTGCGTGGCGCATTTCGAGACCGGCGTCTTCCAGAACTTGATCTTGTCGAAATTGTCGTAGCCGTTGGTCTTGCAGCCCGCTTCGCCAAGCAGTTCGTTGCCCTTGCAGGCCGCGGGCACCACCGGCAGCGAGCCGAACCAGGCGGAGACGTCGCCCTGCACTTTCGGCGACAGCGAATGCTCCATCCACATGTAGGCGCAGTTCGGGTGGGCCGCATCGGCTTCCATCATCGTGGTGTCGGCCCAGCCGGTGACGCCCTCCTCGGGGATGGTCGAGGCGACCGGCTTCTTGGCGGCGATCAGCGTGTTGACCTGATAGGGCCATGAACCGGAGGCGACGACGCCTTCGTTCTGGAAATCGTCGACCTGGATAGCGGCGTCGTGCCAGTAGCGTCCAACCAGCGTACGCTGGACGCGCAACAGGTCGAGCGCGGCCTTGTACTGGTCCTCGGTCAGCTCGTACGGATCCTTGATGCCGAGCTCAGGCTTGTGGAACATCAGGTAGTTGGCGGCGTCGGCGATGTGGATCGGCCCGTCATAGGCCTGGACGCGGCCCTTGTTCGACTTGCCGTCGGGCAGGTTCATTTCCTCGAAGACGATGTTCCAGCTCTTCGGCGCTTCCTTGAACACCTCGGTGTTGTACATCAGCACGTTCGGCCCCCACTGGTAGGGAACGCCGTAATGAACGCCGCCGACGGTGAACCAGGGTGCATCCTTCAGCCGGTCGTCGACCGTCTTCCAGCTCGGGATGAGGTCGGTGTTGATCGGCTGGACGCGCTTGCCGGCGACGAGGCGCAGCGAGGCGTCGCCCGAGGCGGTGACAAGGTCGAAACCGCCTTCATTCATCAACGAGACCATCTCGTCGGAGGTGTTGGCGGTCTTGACGTTGACCTTGCAGCCGGTTTCCTTCTCGAACGAGGTGACCCAGTCGTAGCCCTTGTCGGTTTCGCCGCGCTCGATATAGCCGGGCCAGGCGACGATATTGACCTCGCCTTCACCCTTGCCGAGCTCCTTGACCTGGGCGATGGCCTGGCCGGAGAAGGTCAGCGCGACCGTCAAGGCAGTGCATGATTTCAGCAATGAATTCATCGTCGATCTCCCATTTTTGCGTAACCCCGAAATCGGTTTCGGTTTTCGGAAAGGTCATGCGCCCGTTCAAAAACGTTGGATGCGCGGCTCTAAGCGTCGTGCTCCTCGCATCGGCCCGAAAATCGGAATCGATTTTCGGAAAAGCCCGATGCGAAAACTAAAAGTCTTAGAGCATACTATGTGCGTCCAATTGGACGCACGTCGCTCTAACGGCAGCTTTGTTCCCTGATGGAAAGTGCTGTGAATTTTCCGGTTTCGCAAATTCATTTATCAGAAAGCCGATATCGATTTTTCCGATAGCTGTCGGGTGATCTTTTCGGGCCGTTGGCGCACCATGCGCTGCGACTGGGCAAGCCCGACGAAGTCGCGCGCCGCCTGCGGCAGGCCGGAGCCGCGCCGCCAGACCATGCCGACCTGGACGACCGGCAACGACCCCGAAATATCGCGCGATTCGATGCGGTCGCCTTCCAGCGACCACGGCCGGTAGACGAGGTCGGGCAGCAGCGCCACGCCGGCCCCGGTGGCAACGAGGCTGCGCACCGCTTCGACCGAGCGGGTGCGGAAGGCGACATGCGGTTTGGCGCCAATCGCCGTCAGCAGCTTTCCGGTATTCTCCTCGATCTCGTCGACGGTCAGCATGATCAGCGGTTCCGAGGCGATGTCGCCGATGCCGATGATGTCGGCGCCGGCTAAGGGATGGCCGAGCGGCAGCCATAGCCGGTAGGCCGAGACTTCGAGGATTTCGGACTGCAGCGCCGTGCGGTCGCGCAGGTTCGAGGTGACCATGACGGCAATGTCGAGCTTGCCGCCGATCAGCAGATGCTCGAGATAGTCGCCATTGTCCTCGATTGCCGAGACCTCGACGCCCGGAAAAGCGCGGCGGTAGCGGGCAAGAAGATCGGACAGCACATAGCCGGCGACCAGCGAGGTGACGCCAAGTTGCAGCCGGCCGCTTGCCGCGACCCGTTCGCCGAAGAAGGCGCGGCGCGCATCGGAAACGTCGGCAAGGATCTTCGTCGCATGGCGCAGGAACTGGTGACCCTTATGGGTGATGTTCAAGCCGCGCGGGTGGCGCTCGAACAGCTCGACGCCGAGATCGTGCTCCAGCTCCTTGATCGCCTCGGTGACCGAGGATTGCGAGATCGACAGGTTCTGGGCGGCGCCCGACACCGTGCCTTGCTCGGCGACGGCGATGAAGAACTGCAATTGGCGGATGGTGAAAGCCATGGTCGGACTAAACACGGCAGAGGCGGCGCTGGGAAGTGGGTGCTGGTGCCAATCTCCCGATAGAGCTCAGCCCTCGCTTTCGCCATCGGCAACGCTGAGCCGCGCGCCGGCCCCGGCGAGGGCGGCGGCGATGTCGTGCGGCGGCCGCCGGTCGGTGGCGAGTTCGGAAAAGCCGTCGAAGCCGCAGACCTGAACCAGGCCGTGGCGGCCGAATTTGCTGTGGTCGGTGATAACAAGCGAACGCTGGCCGCGCGACAGCACCATGCGGGCGAACTCCGCCTCTTCCAGATCATAGTCCATGACGCCGGTGACGGCATCGACGGCACCGGTCGAAATTACCGCATGGCTGACGGAGAAGCGGCTGACGAATTCGATGGCCGAGACGCCGAAAGCTGCACCGGAATCGCTGCGCAGCTCGCCGCCGGCCATATAGACCTTGTTGCCGTTGACGGTGGCCAGCGTGCGGGCGATGTCGGAAGAGTTGGTGACGACCGTCAGCCGCCGGTGGCCGAGCAGTTCCCGGGCCAGGAAAGAGGTGGTGGTGCCGGTGTCGAGCATGATCGATTCGCCGTCGCGGATGGTGGCGGCGACCATGCGGGCAATTGCCCGCTTGGCATCCGCGTTCTCGCGCATGCGCCGCTCGAACGGCGCTTCGCCGGCAATCGACGGCAGGCCGACGGCACCGTGCATCTTGAGGATGGAACCGTCGCTGGTCAGTGGCTTGACGTCGCGGCGCACTGTCTCCAGCGAGACGCCTAGCCGGTCAGCCAGGCTGGCAATGGTCACGGTGCCTTCCTCCTTGAGGAGGCGCAGGATTTCGCCATGCCGCTTCGAGTGGACCATGGGTTCCATCCGGTCGGATTGTTGCATCATTGACCGTTTCTACGGCATAAATGCCACTAACTCCAAGAAATTTCGCAAAATTCGGGCAAAAAAGCAGAAAACACCACAATTTCGCGTTGACAACGTCTCCAGCGTGGCGCGACATTATCGCTGTGACAGGCTCGGAACGGAGGACGACGGCTGAGCCGGACAAAAAATCGCCTGCCCGAACGCCTGGGAACCTGCCCGAACGCCTGGGAACCTGCCCGAACGCCTGGGAAATTGTCGGGTGCAAGGGAACCGAAATTTTAGGATCCGCGGGGGCGGATGCCGGGGTCGAAGAACCCGGCACAAAGGGGCTCGTCGGTGCGGTGCGGGATATCGATCCCGAAATCTGCACCGACGAGATCTTCGCGTTGCCTCCATTCCTCCGTCCGATTGTCATCGCTGGCCAGCGATGACATGCGTGGAAAATTGACCCAATGTTGGACGAGATCGTGACTGTCGAAGACCGCATCCGCGCGCTGCCTTGCTGGACCGGCAACATCGACATTGCGCCGTTGCCGGGCGGGCTGAGCAACGCCAATTATCTGGTCAAGGATGCGGCCGGACGGCATGTCGTGCGGCTCGGCCAGGACTATCCGTTCCACCATGTCTTTCGCGAGCGCGAGATGATGACCGCGCGGGCAGCGCACGCGGCAGGCTTCGCTCCAGCCGTCCACTACACCGGACCCGGCGTCATGGTGACGGAGTATCTCGGCGCCAAGGCCTATGTTGCGCAAGACGTGCGCGCCGATCTCGGCCGCGTTGCCGCCTTGCTGCGCGGCTTTCACCGCGAGATGCCCAGTCATGTCTCCGGCGCCGGCTTCATGTTCTGGGTGTTTCACGTCATCCGCGACTATGCGCGCACGCTGGAGGAAGGCGGCAGCCGCAAGCTAAGCGAATTGCCCCGCCTTTTGACGCTGGCGGACGAGCTCGAGCGCGCGCAAAAACTGCTGCCGATCGTCTTCGGCCATAATGACCTCTTGCCGGCTAACATAATCGACGACGGCCACAGGCTGTGGCTCATCGATTTCGAATATGCCGGCTTCAATACGGCGATGTTCGACCTTGCCGGTGCGGCCTCGAATGCCGGCATGAGCGACGAGGAATCCTTCGCCTTCCTGACCGCCTATTTCATGAAGGAGCCGGACGAAGCGATACGGCGATCGCACGCCGCCATGCAATGCGCGTCGCTGCTGCGCGAGGCGATGTGGGGCATGGTTTCCGAGCTTTACCTCGACGCGCCCGGCGTCGACTACGCCGACTACGCCGACGAAAACCTGAAGCGGCTCGAAGCCGCCCTGGAAAATTACAGGACGAAATACGGGATGCGAACATGACCTTGCCCGCGCAGGCCGGCATCGTCGTCATCGGTGGTGGCATCATCGGCTGTTCGACGGCCTACCATCTGGCGCGCGACCACAAGGCCGACATCGTGCTGCTCGAACAGGGCAAACTGACCTCGGGCTCGACCTGGCATGCCGCCGGGCTGGTTGGCCAGCTGCGCTCGTCGGCGTCGATCACGCGGGTGCTCAAATATTCAGTCGATCTCTACAAGGGGCTGGAAGCCGAAACCGGCCTCGCCACCGGCTGGAAGATGACTGGCTGCCTGCGCCTCGCCACCAATGCCGACCGCTGGACCGAGTATAAGAGGCTGGCAACGACGGCAAAGAGCTTCGGCATGGATATGCATTTGCTGTCGCCGGCCGAGGTCAAGGAAATGTGGCCGCTGCTGGAAACCGGCGACCTCGTCGGCGCTTCCTGGCTGCCGAGCGACGGTCAGGCAAGCCCTTCCGACATCACCCAGTCGCTGGCCAAGGGCGCGCGCATGCATGGCGCAAAATTGTTCGAGGAGGTGCGGGTCACCGGCTTCGAAATGACGAACGGCCGGATCGTCAAGGTAAGGACCAACAAGGGCGATATCGCCTGCGACAAGGTGGTGAACTGCGCCGGGCAATGGGCGCGGCAGGTGGGTGCGCTGGCCGGCATCAACGTGCCGCTGCAGCCCGTGAAGCACCAATACATCATCACCGAAAGGATCGACGGCTTGGCGAGTGACGCGCCGACGATCCGCGACCCCGACCGCCGCACCTATTTCAAGGAGGAGGTCGGCGGGTTGGTGATGGGAGGCTATGAGCCGAACCCGCAGGCCTGGACGACCGGTCTGCCCGGTGGTGATGTGCCGGACGATTGGGAGTTCCGGCTGTTCGACGATGATTACGATCATTTCGAGCAGCATATGAGCCAGGCGATCGAGCGCGTCCCGGCGCTCGCCAATGTCGGCGTCAAGCAGATGATCAATGGGCCGGAGAGCTTCACGCCGGACGGCAATTTCATCCTCGGCGTGGCGCCGGAATGCCCGAATATGTTCGTCGGCGCCGGTTTCAACGCCTTCGGCATTGCATCCGGCGGCGGCGCCGGCTGGGTGCTGGCGCAATGGGTGGTCGACGGCGAGGCGCCGCTTGATTTGTGGGTGGTCGACATCCGCCGTTTCTCCAATCTGCACCGCGACCGGCAATGGGTCCGCGACCGCACTCTTGAAGCCTATGGCAAGCACTACACGATCGGCTTTCCGCATGAGGAATATGTCAGCGGCCGGCCGCGCATCGTTTCTCCACTCTATGAACGGCTGAAAAAACATCGCGCCGTGTTCGGCTCGAAGCTCGGCTGGGAGCGGCCGAACTGGTTCGCGCCGGAAGGGTTCGAGCCGAAAGACGTCTATTCGATGGGCCGGCAGAACTGGTTTTCGCCGGTCGGCGACGAACACCGCCACGTGCGCGAAAAAATCGGCATCTTCGACCAGTCATCCTTCGCCAAGTACGAAATGACGGGCGCGGACGCGCTGAAGGCGCTGGACTGGATCTGCGCCAATGACGTCGCCAAACCGGTCGGCCGGCTGACCTACACGCAGCTCCTCAACACGCGCAGCGGCATCGAGGCCGATTTGACCGTGGCGCGGCTCGGTGAGGAGAAATTCTACATCGTCACCGGCACCGGGTTCCGCACGCATGATTTCTCCTGGATTGCCGATCATATCGGCAAGCGGCTCGACGTGAAGCTGACCGATGTTACCGAGGATTTTGGCACATTGTCGCTGATGGGGCCGCGCGCCCGCGACGTGCTGTCCGATGTGACCGACGCGGATGTGTCGAATACAGCTTTCCCGTTCGGCCATGTTCGCGAGATCGCGATTGCCGGCCACATCGTGCGGGCACTGCGCGTCACCTATGTCGGTGAGCTCGGCTGGGAATTGCATGCGCCGATCGCGGCGACGGGCGAGGTTTTCGATGCGCTGATGGCGGCGGGCGAGACCTACGACATCCGCCCGGTCGGCTACCGGGCGCTGGAATCACTGCGGCTGGAAAAGGGCTACCGCGCCTGGGGCGCCGACATCACGCCCAACGACACGCCGCAGGAGGCCGGCCTCGGCTGGGCGGTGAAGCTCAGAAAAAACACCGATTTCCTCGGCCGGCGGGCGCTTGAAAAGCTCGATGGTTCGGCGCCCAGGAAACGTTTTGCCGGCTTCACGGTCGACGATCCGGACGTCGTCCTGCTCGGGCGTGAGACCATCCTGCGCAACGGCGAGGCGGTCGGTTATCTCACGAGCGGCGGCTATGGCTACACAGTGGGCAAGAACATCGGCTATGGCTATGTGCGCAATGCCGACGGCGTCAGCGATGATTTCCTCACCTCCGGCGACTACGAGCTGGTGGTGGCAATGGAACGGACGCCGGCTAAGATCTATCTCGAGCCGCTTTACGACCCGTCGGGGGCAAAGGTGAAGGCGTAGAGCCTTCCGGTTTTCGCCTCAGCTCACCCTGAGCACCAGCCCCCGACTCGGCACGGTATACGACTCGCCCGGCATGGAGACATAGGGCGGCGTTTCTTCGGCGCGGGTGACGATGCCTTGCACCTCGAGCTCGGCGATCCGCGCGGCAAACCCGGCATCCCACAGCGTGTTCTTCACCGTCAGCACGATCACCCCACCCGGCCGGCAGATGCGGATCAGCTCGTCCAGCCCCTCGGCTCCGACATGGCCCGAAGTGAAGACGCCGGCGGAGATGATCCCGGCATAGGCATCGTCCACGAACGGCAGCGGTCCGCCAAGCGCCAAGCAGTGAAGCGCCGAATAGACGCCCTTGCGCGCCGCCTGGGCCAGCATGCCTTCCGAGATGTCGAGCGCCTCGACCTGCGGATAACCGGTGATGGCAAGCCATTCGCCGATAAGCCCGGTGCCTGCCCCGGCATCGAGGAGAGGTGCGGCGCCGCGCGGCAAATGGCGGGCCAGCAAGGCAAGGCAGATGGTCGGATGGCGATAGCCGGCCGCCGACATGTCGGCGTCATAGGTGCCGGCCCAACTGTCGTAGAGCGCCGCGACGTCTTCCGGCCGCTTCGCCGCATAGGCTGCGGCGAGCGCGCTCTGATGTTTGCTGTTTGCCATTGCTGTTCCGTCCGCCGCAAAATCAATGTGCTACCGCGTCCTTTGCGCATCCAGAAAGGACGCGCCGCGCTGGAGTGGATCGCACGCCACGCTATGATAGCCAAGCGGCGAAAACTGTGGAACCGTCTCCACGATAAATAAAGCCGTGAAAGGGAGGCAGAGGTGATGGTGGACGAGGCACGCGCGGCGCTTGCGGCCATTCCGGTGCTGGCCGGCTACGAGGGACCGCTGGAACGGCTTGGCGGCCTCACCAATCTCGTCTTCAGAGCGGGAGATTTCTGCCTGCGCATCCCCGGCAAGGGCACCGAGGAATATATCAACCGCGCCAACGAGGCAGTGGCGGCGCGGGAGGCGGCGAAGGCCGGCGTCAGTCCGGAAGTGCTGCATGTCGATGCCCGGACCGGCGTGCTGGTGACGCGGTTCGTTGCGGGCGCCAAGACGATGTCGCCGGAAAAGTTCAAGACCCGCTCCGGCAGCCCGGCACGCGCCGGCAAGGCTTTTCGCAAACTGCACACATCCGGCGCAGTGTTTCCCTTCCGCTTCGAGCTGTTCGCCATGATCGACGACTACCTGAAGGTGTTGTCGACCAAGGATGTCGCGCTGCCTTCCGGCTACCATGACGTGGTCCGCGAGGCCGAAAGCGTGCGCTCGGCACTCACCGCTCATCCTCTGCCGATCGTCGCCTGCCACTGCGACCCGCTCTGCGAAAACTTTCTCGATACCGGCGACAGGATGTGGATCGTCGATTGGGAATATTCCGGGATGAACGATCCGCTCTGGGACCTTGGCGACCTCAGCGTCGAAGGGCAATTCGACACCGCGCAGGAGGAGGAGATGACGCTGGCCTATTTCGGCGGTGAGCCGACACCGGCGGAGCGCGGCCGCATCGTCATCTACAAGGCGATGTGCGATCTGCTGTGGACGCTCTGGGGCTTGATCCAGCTTGCCAACAAAAATCCGGCGGACGACTTTCGCGCCTATGCCGACGGCCGGTTTGCGCGCTGCAAGGCGCTGATGGAGACGCCGGAATTTTCGCGGCATCTCGCGGCGGTGCGCCGGGATTAATTGACACCTTTCGGCACGTTTTCGGGCGGCACGGTGTCGACCACCTTCTGGCGGTGGAAGATGAACAGGCCGGCCAGCACGACGATGGCCGAGCCGACCAGGATGCGCGGCCCAGGCACATCGCCGAAGAAGGCCAGGCCGAAGACCACTGCCCACAAAAGCAGGCTGTAATGCAGCGGCGCCAAGGTCGAGGCAGGCGCAAGCTTCAACGCCCTGGTGATCATCAGATGCGCGCCGCAGGAGACAATGCCGAGAAGCAGCATGGCGCCGAAATCGAGCGAGGACGGCGCCTTCCAACTGCCGATGGTCAGCACCGCGCCGACCAGCAGCGTGCCGATGGTTTGCCACGTGACCAGCGACGTGTCGCTGGTGCCGCGCAGCCGCCGGTTGAGGATGATGGCGAAGGCAAAGGAAATGCTGCCGGCGAGTGCGAACATCGACGACAGCGAGAACGCGGCCGAAGACGGCCTCAGCATGATCAGCACGCCGCAGAAACCGACCAGGATAGCCGCCCAGCGGCGCCAGCCGACCCGTTCGCCGAGTAAAAAGTGCGACAGCGCCGCGACGTAGATCGGCCCGGCCATGTAAAAGCTCATCACATCGGCGAGCGGCAGATAGACGACTGCCGCATAGAACAGCGCCGTGTCGAGCGTCGTCATCACCACGCGCAGCAGCTGCAGCTCCGGCCGCTCCATGCGAAACAGCTTGGCCGCACCCTGATGTGCAATCATCGGCCCGAGTATGAAAAACGCGCCGATCGAGCGGATCAGCACGACCTGGCCGACGGAAAAACTGGCGACCAGCCACTTGCCCATCGCGTCGTTCAGCGCAAACAGGAAATCGCCGGCGAGCATCAGCAGGATGCCGGCCAGCAGCACGTTCCTGATCGCCGAATTCTGGGCTGCGGGCTGCGCCATTCCGTTACCGGTTCCTCGCCGTGGATACGGTGACCCGCGTCGTAGTCGCTAGCAGCGGCCGTGACGAGGCGAAAATCGAGAATTCGGTAAGACCAGCGGCGGAAATCGGCTGGACTAAGCGTGGCGCCGGTTCACGGTGCCCGGCCTTCCGGCGATCGAAAGCCGCGTGTCCTGCCGGCTGCGCTCGGCCACCACCTTGCCCCTGGCAATGACGCAGAGACGCTCGGGGCGCAGGCGCAGCGCCTCGACCGGGCTGCCGGCATCGAGAACGATCAGGCTGGCGCGCTTGCCGACGGCCAGGCCAAGGTGGTCGAGGCCCATGATGGCGGCATTGACGTTGGTGACCATGTCGAAACAGCGCGCCATCTCGGCCGGGCTCGACATCTGGGCGACGTGCAGGCCCATGAAGGCGACGTCGAGCATGTCTGCCGTGCCCAGCGAATACCAGGGATCGAGCACGCAATCCTGACCCCAGCCGACGCGGATGCCCTGCGCCAGCATCTCCTTGACCCGCGTCAGGCCGCGGCGCTTGGGGAAGGTGTCATGGCGGCCCTGCAGCATGATGTTGATGAGCGGATTGGGGATCGCTGAAACGCCGGCCTCGGCAATCAGCGGCAACAGCTTCGAGACGTAGTAATTATCCATCGAATGCATCGAGGTCAGGTGCGAGCCGGCCACTCTGCCCTGCAATCCCAGGCGCTGCGTCTCATAGGCAAGCTGCTCGATGTGGCGCGACAGCGGATCGTCGGTCTCGTCGCAATGCAGGTCGACCATCAGGCCGCGCTTGGCCGCGATTTCGCAGAGCTCGGTGACAGAGCGCGTGCCGTCGGCCATTGTGCGCTCGAAATGCGGAATACCGCCGACGACATCGACGCCCATGTCGAGCGCCCGGATGGTGTTGTCGCGCGCCGTCGGCGAGCGGTAAAACCCGTCCTGAGGGAAGGCAACCAATTGCAGGTCGATATACGGCGCAACCGTCTTCTTCACGTCGAGCAGCGCTTCCGCCGCCAGCAGGCGGTCGTCGCAGACATCGACATGGGTGCGGATGGCGAGCAGGCCCATCGACACCGCCCAGTCGCAATAGGCGAGCGCACGGTCGCGCACCGCCTCGTGGGTCAGACGCGGCTTCAGCTCGCCCCACAGCGAAATGCCTTCCAGCAGCGTGCCCGAGACATTGATGCGCGGGATGCCGAGCGAAAGCGTGGCGTCCATATGGAAATGCGGATCGACGAAGGGCGCCGAGACCAGATTGCCACGGGCGTCGATCGCCGTGCCGGCGGTGACGTTGAGTTCGGACTCGATCGCCGCGATCGTCTCGCCGACGATGCCGATATCGGCAATCCTGCCGTCGGGCAGCGTGCCGCCACGCACCACAAGGTCGAAATCCATCTGCCGTCATCCCTTTGAAGAATCACACCTATTCCGGCACATACCTCACCGCCCCCTTGGCAGCACTTGTCGCCATTGCCGCATAGGCGCGCAAGGCTGTCGTCACCTTGCGCTTGCGCTTTTCCTCGGGCTTCCAGGCAGCGGTTCCCTTGGCCTCCATGGCCACGCGGCGGGCGGCGAGTTCCGCGTCGTCGACAGCAAGCCTAATAGTGCGGTTCGGGATATCGATCTCGATCGTGTCGCCCTCATGCACCAGTCCGATCAGCCCGCCTTCCGCCGCCTCGGGAGAGGCATGGCCGATCGACAGGCCGGAGGTACCGCCGGAAAAGCGGCCGTCGGTGACCAGCGCGCAGGCTTTGCCGAGTCCCTTCGACTTGAGATAGCTGGTCGGGTAGAGCATTTCCTGCATGCCGGGGCCGCCGCGCGGCCCTTCATAACGGATGACGACGACATCGCCGGCCTTGATCTCGTTCGACAGGATCGCCTTGACGCTGGCGTCCTGGCTTTCGAACACCCTCGCCGGGCCGGTGAATTTCAGGATCGATTCATCGACGCCGGCGGTCTTTACGATGCAGCCGTCGAGCGCGAGATTGCCCTTCAGCACGGCAAGGCCGCCATCCCTGGAGAAAGGATGTTCGGCCGAGCGGATAACACCTTTCTCGCGGTCGAGATCGAGATCGTCCCAGCGGCGGTCTTGGCTGAACGCGACCTGCGTTGGCACGCCGCCGGGTGCTGCCAGGAAGAAATCGCGGACATTCTGGCTGGTGGTGCGCGAGATATCCCAATGGTCGAGCGCTTCGCCAAGGCTTGCCGTATGCACCGTCGGCAGGTCGCGGTTGATCAGCCCGGCGCTATCCAGCTGGCCGAGGATCGCCATGATGCCGCCGGCGCGATGGACATCCTCCATGTGGACGTCAGCCTTGGCCGGAGCCACCTTGCACAGCACCGGAACCCGCCGCGACAGCCGGTCGATGTCCTCCATGGTGAAGTCGACCTCGCCCTCGTGTGCTGCGGCGAGGATGTGCAGCACCGTGTTGGTCGAGCCGCCCATGGCGATGTCGAGCGTCATTGCGTTCTCGAAGGCGCCCTTCGAGGCGATGCTGCGCGGCAGCGCGGTGTCGTCGTCCTGCTCGTAATAGCGCTGGGCGAGATCGACGATCAGATGACCGGCCTCGACGAACAGCCGCTTGCGGTCGGCATGCGTGGCCAGCGTCGAGCCGTTGCCGGGCAGCGAGAGGCCGAGCGCCTCGGTCAGGCAGTTCATCGAATTGGCGGTGAACATGCCGGAGCAGGAGCCGCAGGTCGGACAGGCCGAGCGCTCGATGATCTTGACGTCCTCGTCGGAGATATTGTCATCGGCGGCCGCAACCATGGCGTCGACCAGGTCGAGCGCCTGGGTCTTGCCGGCGAGCACCACCTTACCGGCCTCCATCGGGCCGCCGGAGACGAAGACGGTGGGGATGTTGAGGCGCAGCGACGCCATTAGCATGCCCGGCGTGATCTTGTCGCAATTCGAGATGCAGACCATGGCGTCGGCGCAGTGCGCGTTGACCATGTATTCCACCGAGTCGGCGATCAATTCGCGCGACGGCAGCGAATAGAGCATGCCGTCATGGCCCATGGCGATGCCGTCATCGACGGCGATGGTGTTGAATTCCTTGGCGACGCCGCCGGCCTTTTCGATCTCGCGGGCAACCAGCTGGCCGAGATCCTTCAGATGGACATGGCCGGGCACGAATTGGGTAAAGGAATTGACCACCGCGATGATCGGCTTGCCGAAATCCGAATCCTTCATCCCGGTGGCGCGCCACAGGCCGCGTGCGCCGGCCATGTTGCGGCCATGGGTGGTGGTGCGGGAACGGTAGGCGGGCATTGAACTGTCCTTGCTGTCTGCGTCGCGCCAGCGGGGGCGCGGAAAACCGGAATTGAGCCGCAGGCCTTATAGACGCCACGCTCTGGTCTGGCCACAATTTTGCGCTGCGCCAGATATTGGCTGCATGGTGGAACGAGCGGCCGTGATCTCGGGCCAAAGGCGGCAAGCCGGTCCACCCAGTAAAAAAGTCAGAGGTGCTGTCGGATCGCGGTTTGCTCGAGCGTCCTTGGGTCAAACGGCGGGGACCAGGGCATTGATCGCCAGCCGGCCGTTTTACGAGTGAAAGCAAAGCCAAAACCAGCCCGAGGAGCAAGAGAATGCAAAAGATCACCACCTTCCTGTGGTTCGACGACCAGGCCGAGGAGGCCATGAACCACTACGTCTCCATCTTCAAGAACTCGAAGGTGCTGAGCGTGACGCGCTGGCCCAAGGGCAGCGGCGATCGTGAGGGCAAGGTGCTGGTGGTCTCGTTCGAGCTCGACGGTGTTCAGTTCCAGGCGCTCAACGGCGGGCCGCAATTCAAGTTCACCGAGGCAGTGTCGCTCTCCATCGACTGCAAGACGCAGGAAGAGGTCGACCATTTCTGGAACAGGCTCATCGAGGGCGGCGGCGAGCCCAGCCAGTGCAGCTGGCTGAAGGACAAATTCGGCCTCTCCTGGCAGGTCGTGCCGGAGCAACTGCCCAGGCTGCTGCAAGATCCCGACAGGGAAAAGGCTGGCCGGGTGATGCAGGCGATGATGCAGATGAGCAAGATTGATATCGCGAAGATCGAAGAGGCAGCCAGGGGGTGAGCGATGGCGCTCTTCCCCTTCTCCCCCTGTGGGAGAAGGTGGATTGGCGCGGAGCGCCAAGACGGTTGAGGGGTGTTGGACGTAACGAGGCGTTGGTGTTTCCTGGAACACCCCTCATCCGTCGCCTTCGGCGACACCTTCTCCCACAAGGGGAGAAGGCAAGGTGGCGCATCAAGCCGCTCTGTCGCGGACCTGGTAATCCTTGACCGCCGCGAAGCGGATCGCCTTCCAGCGTTCGGCCTCGTAGTTTAGCGAGAAGGCGTGCTGGGCGAGGAACACCGGATCGTTGTCGAGGTCGCGGGCAATGTCGCCGCGATGCGCCTCGATGAAGCGCTGGAGTTCGGCCTTGTCGTCGGCCGATATCCAGCGGCAGACGGAAAAACGCGGCATCTCGAAATCGACCGGCAGCGTGTATTCGAAGTTCAGGCGTTCTTTCAGGACATCGAGCTGCAGGGCGCCGACGACGCCGACGATGGCCGGCGAGCCGTCCTCCGGCGAGAACAATTGCACGACGCCTTCCTCGGCCATCTGGTGCAGCGCCTCCTTGAGCTTCTTGGCTTTCATGGCATCGCCGAGGCGAACGCGGCGCAGGATTTCTGGCGCGAAATTCGGCACGCCGCGAAACAGGATCTCCTCGCCTTCGGTCAGCGTGTCGCCGATGCGCAGCGTGCCGTGGTTGGGAATACCGACGACGTCGCCGGCAAACGCCTCGTCGGCGGTGACGCGGGTGCGGGCGAAGAAGAATTGCGGTGCCGACAGGCTCATTGGCTTTCCCGTGCGCACCAGCTTGGCCTTCATGCCGCGCTCGAGCTTGCCAGAACAGACGCGGACGAAGGCGATGCGGTCGCGATGGTTGGGGTCCATATTGGCCTGGATCTTGAAGACGAAGGACGTCATCTTGTCCTCGGTCGCCTCGACCTTGCGGCTGTCGGCCTCCTGCGCGCGCGGCGGCGGCCCATAGGCGCCTAGCGCCTCGATCAGATCGCGCACGCCGTAATTGCGCAGCGCCGAGCCGAAATAGACCGGCGTCAAATGGCCCTCGCGGAAGGCATCGAGGTCGAGCGGGCGGCAGGCTTCGCGCGCCAGCTCCAGCTCCTCGATGAAGGCCTCCCGCTCGTTCTCCGGCAACAGGCCGGCGACGCGGTTGGAATCGGGTCCATTGACCGGCGTGCGCTCCTTCTCGGCGTCGCCCTTGCGCACCGCGTTCAGCGCCAGATGGTAGGTGCCGGAAAAAGTCTTGCCGCGGCCGATCGGCCAGGTGATCGGTGCCGTGTCCAGCGCCAGCTTCTGCTCGATCTCGTCGAGGATCTCGAACGGGTCACGGCTTTCGCGGTCCATCTTGTTGACGAAGGTGATGATCGGGATATCGCGCAGCCGGCATACCTCGAACAGTTTCAGCGTGCGCGGCTCGATACCCTTGGCGGCATCGATGACCATGACCGCACTGTCGACCGCCGACAGCGTGCGATAGGTATCGTCGGCGAAATCCTCGTGGCCGGGCGTGTCGAGCAGGTTGAAGACAGTGTCCTCATATTCGAAGGTCATCACCGAGGTGACCACCGAGATGCCGCGCTCGCGTTCGATCTTCATCCAGTCGGACCGGGTCTGGATGCGGTCCTTCTTGGCCTTGACCTCGCCGGCAAGCTGGATGGCGCCGCCGAACAGAAGCAGTTTTTCGGTCAGCGTGGTCTTGCCGGCGTCGGGGTGGGCGATGATCGCGAAAGTGCGGCGGCGCGATACCGCTTGTTCGATGTCTTCAGCCAATTTCAGGAATCCTGTCTGTGGCGCGGGCTTCTAGCAGCGCTTTCCCTGCCTGTCGAACGGAAACACCGCTGATATCCCGGCAGCAGGTTCAGTCTCTGACGATAGCCGCCTGCGTGACCGAGCCAGCGTCATCCAGGCGCATAACCAGCCATTCAGAGTCGATCGAAAAAAATCCCCTTTCCGAACCAAGAACATAAACCAGACTCCAGTCCTCGAAATAGTCCGTCTTCGGCGGCTCGCCGAGCATGGCAACAACTTCTGCCCGCGATTTCCCAACCAACGCCGCGGTCAGCACCAAACGGTCAGCAATGCGATGGCGCTTATGCAAAGGATCCAGCCAGTTGTCGTCCTGCCACCAAGATCGAACGAACGGCAGCGGGCCGAAGAAGACGGCATAGACAATGGCGGCTCCGGCTGCAGCAAAAACCAGCCCTTTTATCCAGCGGCGCAAATGACCCTCATGTGATTGAGCTGAACGTTTCCAGTGAGGCGATCGTCATCGACCGCGCTTCGAGAGCGGTCCCGGCAACGTTCTTGGCAAGTATGTACCACGATGGCATGAGGGCAAGAAAGTCCTGGCGATTGAAGGTGCACTGCCGTGAGCAAGAACATCATCGTCATCGACGCCGGCATCATCGGCGCCTCCATCGCCCGGCACCGGCAGAGCTAAGCTGTCGACCTCTCCGGCGGCCGCGGCTGCTGGTTTACACTCCGGCGTCAGGCCGGTTCGGCGGCATAGCTCTCGGTGGCTATCTCGGGAATCCACTCGGCAATAGCGGCGCCGATCTTGTCGGCATGGTCCCTCCTGCAGATAATGCGCACCGGGTCCGAGGTCGATCAGGCGGCAGTTCTTCAGCCCGGCTGCGAATTCCCGTGCCGCCTGCGGCGAAACGAGGGCGCCCGGATCCGCTGAGAAAAGCAGCTTCGGGTAGGAGGAAGCCCGGAGCGCCCGATGGTCGTGCTCACTGATGGCAGCGACATCGGCAGGCTGGCCTTCGATCGGCAGGTCGCGCGGCAGCTGCAGGATCGGCTTGCGCGATTGCGGTGTCGGGAACGGCGCCCGGTAGGCGGCCATTTCCTCATCGCTCATCGTGCGCAGCACAGCAGCCGGCAGCACCTTTTCGACGAAGACGTTGTCTTCCAGAACAAGCTTCTCACCGACGCCAGGCGTACGCATTGCCTTGAACAATTCGCGCGCTTGCGGACGCTGGCGAAAATCGTCCCAACTCTCGAAGCGGCGGATGAATTCCATGAAGGCCAGGCCGAGGATCCGCTGCGGCCGCTGGAAGGCAAGTGCGGTGCCCCAGTCCTGCGCGACCACCATCATGTTGGTGATGCCAAGCGCCTCAAGGAAAGCGTCGAGATACCGGACGTGGTCAAAGAAGCGGTAGTCGATGTCCGGCTTGCCGGACTGGCCGCAGCCGATCAGGTCGGGCGCGATGCAGCGGCCGAACGGCGCCACATGCGGAATGATGTCGCGCCGGATGTAGGACGACGTCGGGTTGCCGTGCAGGAAAAGCACCGTCGGACCGGCCGCGCCTGCCTCGATATAGGACATGGTGGAATCGAGTACCGCGACTTGCGAGCGCGGCACCATTATGCGGGCTTCCAGCTTTTCGAGTTTCGGGTTCATCGGATCAGCTCCTTTTTGCGAAGACTGTTTTGAAG
This sequence comes from Mesorhizobium sp. M0571, assembly GCF_040320985.1. Taxonomy (NCBI): domain Bacteria; kingdom Pseudomonadati; phylum Pseudomonadota; class Alphaproteobacteria; order Hyphomicrobiales; family Phyllobacteriaceae; genus Mesorhizobium; species Mesorhizobium sp. M0571. The sequence goes on along the minus strand of NZ_JAMYQT010000003.1, from coordinate 63,218 downwards.
ACGATGTTCTTGAAACGCTCGAGCGGTTCGGGACTACGCTCAATCTTCATGCGCAGCATCGCGCCTTGCCAGGAGCTCAAAAGGAAATCGGCGAGGTCCCCGGCATCGAACGCGTCCGTGATATCGCCGGCCGCCTGGCCTTCGGCGATGCATTCGGCGAAGGGCTTACGCCAGCGTTCGAAGATGGCGACGAGTTGCAGCCTCAGCGCCTCACTGTGAGCCGCGGTCTCAAGGCTGAGATTGCCGATCATGCAGCCCTGTGCCCAGCCATGTACCTCCAGTTTCGAAGTGATGACGTCGAGATAGCGGCGCAACCGCCCGACCGGGGCCGTGCCGTCCCGGGCGAGCGCCTGTTCCACCAAACCGCTCACATAGGCGAAATAGCGGTCCAGCACCTCGCTGGTGAATGCCTCCTTGGAGGCAAAATGATTGGTGAAGGAGCCCGGGCGGGCATCGGCCGCGGCGACGATGTCGCGTATGCCGGCGGACGAATAGCCGGAATTCCAGATGGTTTTGAAACCAGTGTCGAGGAGTTTTTCGCGAAGTGAATGTCTAGCCATCGTGACATAATACGTACGTACGTATTAGAGTTAAGAAGCGTGTTTGATGCCGCGCTCTCTTGGCAGAACCCCTCGGCAATGGCATCGGAGTGGTCGCGTTGGAACGAGGAGTGAAGCATGACACTGGCGAAAGAAATGATCGTCGTCGGCACCGGCATCATCGGCGCCTCCATCGCCTGGCACCTGACCAGGGCCGGGGCAAAGGTGACGGTCATTGCCGACAGCGGCGCCGGCGGCGTCGCGACGCCGAATTCCTTTGCCTGGATCAATGCCAGCTGGGGCAATCCAGAGCCGTACTTCCGGCTGCGGATCCGATCGATGGCCGAATGGAGGCGATTGGCGAACGAGGTGCCCGGCATCCCGTTGCAATGGTGCGGTGGCCTCCGCTGGGACCTGCAGCGTGCCGAGCTTGAAACCTATGCCGCCGAGCATTCCTCATGGGGCTACGGCATCGAGCGTGTCGACCACGCCGGGGCAGCGCGCATCGAGCCCAATGTGACCGAGCTTCCCGATTTCGCCCTTTATGTCGCCGAGGAAGGTGTCGCCGAGCCGGTCGCTGCCACGCAAGCACTGCTGACCGAGGCCGAACGGCGCGGCGCGCGGCTGCTGATGGGAGTTACCGCGACCGCGCTTGTGCAGGCCAACGGCTGGATAACCGGCGTCGAGACATCTGGCGGGCGGATCGCCGCCGACGAGGTGGTGATCGCGGCCGGAGCCGGCTCTCCGGCAATAGCGGCAACAGCCGGGATAGAACTGCCGATCGAGACACCACCCGGCCTGATCGTGCATTCGCGGCCGCACCAAAAGCTGCTCAACGGCCTGGTGATCGGCGACCGCCTGCACATGCGCCAGACGGCGGAGGGACGCATCATCGCCGGCTCGGATTTCGGCGGCGCCGATCCTGGCATGGATGCCGCAGCCACCGCCCGCAACCTGTTTGCAGCGATGAAGGCCATGCTGCGCGGCGCGGACGGGCTGGAACTCGATTTCCACACCGTCGGCTATCGGCCGACGCCGATCGACGGCTTTCCGATCATTGGGCGCGCGGAAGGCAGGAGCGGCGTTTACGTCGCGGTCATGCATTCCGGCATCACGCTGGCGCCCGCAGTCGGCCTGTTCGCCGCCCGTGAAATCCTCGAAGGCGAGCGCGATCCGCTGCTTGCGCCCTATGGCCTTACGCGGTTTTCTCAATAGCCGGGCGGCCTGCGAAAGCCGCCGGTGAGCGGCTCGATTGCCCTGGCGATCCCGAGCAGCCGCGCCTCCGACCAGCGTTTGCCGACCAGTTGCAGGCCGATGGGCAGGCCATTGCTGTCCTGCCCGCATGGCAGCGACAATGCCGGATGGCCGCTATAGTTGAACACCGCGCCATAGGCCGGCAGCATCCAGTAGCTTTGCTTCTTGCCGTCGACCTCGATCGGCGTTCCCGGCTCGCAATGCGGGAAGGCGGTGACCATGGCGACGGGGCACAGCAAGGCGTCGCAGTCTTCGAAGAACCGATCCCAGGCCAGGATGGAGCGGTCGCGGCGGGCGAGCGCCTCGAACCAACGCGAGACCGGCGTCGGCTTCTCCGGTGGTTCGGGCTGCGCCGTCTCCAGCATCATGCCGATCAGCGCGCCGCCTTGCTCCAGATCGTCGTGCAGGTCGAGCTTCGGCAATTTGGCCTCCTCGACGATCGCGCCTGCCGACTGAAGCTCCTTTGCCAGACTTTCGACCGCCGCACTGATTTCGCCTGCCACTGGAAAACCTGGGAAGGACGGCGCGACGGCAATACGCAAATTTTTGAGATCCAGCTCGGGCATGTCTTCGACCGGTACCGGCGCAAGGTCGGTGTCGCTTCCATCCGGCCCGGCAATGAGGCCGTAGATCAGTGCCAGGTCTTCGACGCTGCGCGCCAGCGGTCCGAGGCAGGACATCAGCCGCACGCTGCGCGATGCCCCGCCCGGATCGGGAAACGCGCCGGCCAGCGAGACGCGATGCTCGGTCGGCTTGAGGCCATAGACGCCGCAGAAGGCAGAAGGCAGCCGGATCGAATCCTGCATGTCGGTGCCGACCTCAAACGGCGTCATACCGGTGGTGAGCGCCGCCGCCGCACCGCCGCTGGAGCCGCCGGCGGTGCGCTGGAGATCCCAGGGATTGCCGGTGCGGCCGAACAGCGGATTGTTCGACTGCCAGTCGCCCAGCATCGTCGCCACGTTCGTCTTGCCGACCAGCACGCCGCCTGCGGCTTTCAGCCGGGCAACGACCGGGCTGTCTTGCCTCGCGACATAGTCGGCAAAGGGCGGGAAGCCGACGGTGGTCTTCATGCCCGCGGTCTCGTGCATGTCCTTCAGCGTGAACGGCACGCCGTGCAGCGGCCCGAGTGCGTCGCCGCGCGTCCGCGCTTGGTCGGCCTTTGCGGCGCGTTGCCGCGCGCCTTCCCGGTCGAGGGTTACGACGGCGTTGACCGCCTCATTGTGCCTGTCGACCTGCGCCAGATGCGCGTCGATCGCTTCCAGCGCGGAAATCTTGCCGTCGCGGATGGCGGAGGCCAGTTTGGTGGTCGAGGAAAAGACGATATCCATCGGGAGTGCTCCGGGCTATCGCGCCGCGCTCCTCAAAATGGCGGATTGCGGCGCGGCTTCAAGCCTGGCTCAGCATTTCGACGACGGGCGGCGCTTGATCGGGATTGCGCTGCCGGGATCCGTTGAGGGGTCGGCGCTGTCCCGCGGCCTTGCCGCAATCGGCACCTCCACGGCTTAACGTCCTCGGTGGTGCGTCCGCTCGTAGAGCTCGCGGATGATGCCGCTTGCCGTAGACTCGAACAAGAACGGCAAGAAAGCGTGAACGAGCGCGGCAAAAGCCGCCATGAACAATCGCGACGAGAACCATGCCGCGAAAGCCATATGGCCGAAATAGCTCTCGCCGACCGTGGCCGGGTGAGAGGTGAAAAGTCTTGCGAGCCGTGCCGTCATGTCGAATCCCTCCTGCCGGCATGAAGAGCCGGCCATGAGTATCCTGACATGGGCGCTCGGTTCATTCGTCTCAATTTATCCTTGTATAAGGCTGAATTTTGAGACAAACATCCCACAGGATGCCGGATATCGACGAAATAGACCGAAGATTGCTGGCCGAGCTGCAACGCGACGGCACGCTATCCGTCGACCAGCTCTCGGCAAGAATATCGCTGTCACGCAATGCCTGCTGGCGTCGGGTCAAGCGGCTGGAGGAAGACGGCGTCATCACCGGTCGGGTGGCGCTTGTCGATGCCGATAAGCTCGGGCTCGGCCTTTCCGTGTTCATCCTGATCCGCACCTCGAATCACGATCCCGACTGGCTGCAAAAGTTCCGGGCGGCGGTGACCGGCTTTGCCGAGATCACCGGTGCCTACCGCATGTCCGGCGACCTCGACTATGTGCTGCGCGCTCGCGTCGCCGATGTGAAGGCCTATGACCGGCTCTACCAGCGCCTGATCGCCAAGGTGGCACTGTCGGACGTCTCGGCCTCCTTCGTCATGGAGGAGATCAAGGAGACCACCGTCGTTCCGATGGAACTGCGCTGAAGCGGAACTGTGCTGAAAGAAAGCCGTTGATAGCATTGCCGCCGAGTTGACTGGATCGGCGTTCGCGACGATAGGATCAGCCTTATGCGCGCAGCACTTTATCCCTCCTCCGTCATCGGTCCGGCCGTCGGTTTCGTCAGGCTGCCGCATGGCGAGGGATTGCCGCTCCCCGCCTATGAGAGCTCGGGCGCCGCCGGCATTGATCTGCGCGCCGCGGTGCCGGACGACCGGCCGCTTTTGATCCTGCCGGGAAAGCGAGCGCTGGTGCCTACCGGGCTGATCCTGGAAATTCCGGAGGGCGTGGAAGGCCAGGTGCGGCCGCGTTCCGGCCTCGCCTTCAAGCACGGGCTCACCTGCCTCAACACGCCGGGCACCATCGACAGCGATTATCGCGGCGAGGTCAAGGTGCTGCTGATCAATCTCGGCGACGAGGATTTCGCGGTGACGCGCGGCATGCGGATCGCCCAGATCGTCTTCGCCCCGGTGACGCAGGCGACCGTCGAGGAGCGCACATTGGCCGGCGGCACGGCGCGCGGCTCGGGCGGCTTCGGATCGACCGGGACCGCTTAATGAAAATACCCAAGCTCGTCATCTTCGATTGCGACGGGGTTCTGGTCGACACCGAGAACCTGGCCAACCGGCGGCTCGCCGAATGGCTGACCTCGGCAGGCTTTCCGGCCAGCTTCGAATATTGCCGCAAGAATTTTTCCGGCCGCAGCATGGTCTCGGTGCAGAAGGAAGTCGAGGCGACCGGCGTCAGTCTTGGCGCCGATTTCGTCGAGCGCTGGAACGCCGGCCTGCCGGACCTGTTCGCGCATGGCGTCGAGGCCGTCCCCTATGTTCGCGAGTTCATCGAAACCGTGCACGCCGCCGGCATCGCCACCTGCGTCGCCTCGTCGGCACGGGTATCGAAAATGCACATCACGCTTGGCCAGACCGGGCTGCTGCCGCTGTTCGAGCACGCGCTGTTCAGCTCGACCATGGTCTCCCATGGCAAGCCGTTCCCCGACCTCTTCCTGCATGCGGCAGCGACGATGGGCTTCGCGCCCGCCGACTGCATCGTCATCGAGGACAGCGTGGCCGGGACGACAGCCGGCATCGCCGCCGGCATGCGCGTCTATTCCTACCACGGCGACCCGCTTTCCGACCACGACGGGCTGATCGAAGCCGGCGGTATCCTGTTCGACGACATGCGTGAACTGGCCGGGCTGGTGCCGATCCACTGATCGGGCCTTTGTTGAGGCTACATGCCTTAACGCTGTGTCGCCTTACGGGACGGTCCCAGCAAATGCTCTCGTCGCCTCGCGCAAATCCCCCTCGATTTCAGACCGGGCGCGGCGCCCCAAGTACTCGGTCGACCGTGTCGCGTATGAGAGTGCGCAGATTGGCCGGCCTGTCGAGATGACTGACGACAAGGAGGCCGTCGGCCGCCACTGTTAGCGCGTCTGCGGTGCGGTCCGGATCGGGATTTGCGTCCGTGATCAGCAGGTCCTTGAGGATGCCCCACTTCCAGTGACGATGCTTATCGATCGCCTGGCGAACCGAGCTGCTGGGGTCGGGATATTCGGCAGCGGCATTCTGGAACGGGCAGCCGCGGTAGCCCGGCTGATCTGCCGCATCGGCAATGAGATCGAATATGGCAAGGATCATCTGGCGAGCTGGCCGTCGGCCAAGGCTCGCGATGGCGGCCCGTCCTCCCTTGCTGAGCTCCTCGATATAGGCGCGGACGAGATCGTCCTTGGCCGCGAAGTGGTGATAGAACGTCGCTTTGGCAACGCCGGCCTCGGCGATGATGCGGTCGATGCCGACTGCGCGGACTCCCCCCAGAGAAAACAGCGCGGTCGCCGTATCGAGGATGCGGCGGCGCGCAAGGCTTTCGGGTCGACCATTGGTTCGGGCTGCGGACATGCCTTGTACAGACAGACAGGTCTACCCGCTAACAGAGGAACAGCGAAAATGGCTTCGATAGTCAGGGAAATCATCGTAGATGCTTCACCGGAAAGCGTATGGGCGACGGTCGGCGACTTCGCCGGCGGCGCCCAACGGATAGCCCCAGGCGTTTTCGTCGACTGCCGGGTGGATGAGGGCGACGTGCGGGCTCTTACTTTTGCCGACGGCAAAGTTGTACGAGAGCGGCTCATCGCCCGCGACGAGCAGAACCGGCGGATCGTGTGGGGATGGCTCGGCGACGAGGTCACCCACGATAATACCTCTATGCAGGTCTTCGCCGAGAGCGAGGGCCGGAGCCGCCTGGTCTGGATCCACGATACTCTGCCCGACGAACTCGGCACGTGGCTCGCAGCCGCCATGGATCAGCTGGTGCCGGTGTTCCAGCAGACTCTGGCGACCGAAGCCAAACCAGCATAGTGACGCAACGCCAGGTGTTTCCTCTTGGCCGCAAAATGATTTAGCTTGTGCGCGCCCGACATAACGAGCGCGCGCATGACCTTCCCCCGGCTTCGTTTCCTCTTTGCCTGCCTGCTGCTGCCCTGTCTCTGGACGACGGCCAGCGCTGAGGCCGTCAGCTTCCCGGAGCTCGGCAGCGCCGTCCCCCGCCACGGCGATATCACCTATCTCGATCTCGCCAGGATGGTCATTCCCGATCTGGCCGCGGACAAGGACGGCTTTTTTCGGGGATCGATGCCGATCGAGATGCGCCACATCGCTGGGCCGGACTACGGCGGCTCGCCGCCGGCGACGTCGGGTCTTTCCAACGCCGGCGTGCTCGGCATCAAGGCCGGCGGCAAGGACCGGCTGACCATGCTGTTCGACCTCGGCGACTCGCCTGACAGTGCCGAAGGTTATGCCGTGCTGGCACTCTACGACATCGCCGGCAAGCCGGCGTTGCTCGACGCGGTCAATGTCGCCGTCGACCGCAGCACCTATTTTCGCGATCCGGGCAGGCTATCGATCGGGCTCGGCGATGACGTCATCATCAATACGAGCACGCATTTCAATTCGAGCCAGGGCTATGTGATCACGCCGCTGGTCATGGTCCGCAACGACAGGTTCGAGCTGATCGACATGATCTATACGTTCGACGAAAACCTCTGCACCAACAGAAGGACGCAGAATGCGGCCTTCCAGGCGATTGCCGACGGCCAGCCCTATGCAGCCATCAAGGTCACGGTGACCGACGCGACGGTGCCGGGCGATGAAAGCTGCGATGGCCAGCAGCCGCCAAAGGCGTCTTCGCGCGACATTTCCGTCACCTACCATTGGGACAAAAATGCTTCGCGCTACGTCAAGGATTCCGATGCGCTGGACCGATTGGCAGGAGAGAACGCCAAACGCTTCTGAGCCAACCGCATTTGTTTGCCCGGCGCGTGCCGCCGGGCTAGAATTTCCTTCATAGTCCGCACTGGAGGGGAGCATCCATGGATAAGGGAAAGATTTTTCGCGACCTGCATGCATCGATCTTCGTCATGGCCAATTCCTGGGACGTCGGCACGACCAAGCTCTTGGCCTCATTCGGCTTCAACGCGCTGGCCACGACCAGCGCCGGCTTTGCCTTTTCGCGCGGCCTGCCGGACGGCGCGGTGACGTTCGAGGCAATGATCCACCATTGCCGCGAAGTGTCGGCGGCGACCGGACTGCCGGTTTCGGCCGACCTCGAAAAGGGCAAGGGCGATAGCGCGACAAGTGCCGGCGAGACCATCTTCGCCGCCGAGGCGGCGGGCCTCGCCGGCTGCTCGATCGAGGACCATACCGGCGAGCCCGACAAGCCGATCTACGATTTTTCGCATGCCGTCGAGCGCGTCGCGGCGGCGGCCGAAGCGGCCAGGGCACTGAAGCGCGATTTCGTCTTCACCGCTCGGGCTGAGAATTTCCTGTGGGGCAAGCCCGATCTCGACGACACGATCAAGCGGCTGCAGGCCTTCGAGAAGGCCGGCGCCGACGTGCTCTATGCACCGGGCCTCGGCGACATCGAGATGGTGCGAACCGTCTGCTCGGCGCTGACCAAGCCGGTCAACGTCATGGCCAGGCCCGGCTTCACCATCGCCGATCTTGCCATGGCGGGGGTAAAGCGCATCTCGCTTGGGCCTTGGCTCACCAATTTCGCCTTCGGCATGCTGGAGACCGCGGCGCGCGAGATCCAGCAGGACGGCACCTTCGGCTTCACCCGCGCAGCCATGCCGTTCGGCAAGCTGCAGGCCCTGTTTGCCAAGCCCGGCGAATGACGCTCACCGTCATCGACATGCACACCGGCGGCGAGCCGCTGCGGATCGTCACCGGCGGCTACCCCAATATTCCCAAGGGCACGATCCTCGAAAAGCGTGCCTATGTGCGCGACCATCTCGATCACCTCAGAAAGATCCTGATGTTCGAGCCGCGCGGCCATTACGATATGTATGGCGCGCTGCTGGTGGAACCCGACCTGCCGGACGCCGACCTCGCGGTGCTGTTCATGCACAATGAGGGCTATTCGACGATGTGCGGCCACGCCATCGTCGCGCTCGGCCGCTACGCCGTCGACGAGCGGCTGGTTGCGGCACGCGAGCCGCTAACGACGGTCAACATCGAGGCGCCATGCGGGCTGATCTCGGCTGCGGTCGAGGTAAAGGACGGCAAGGCCGGTGCGGTGTCCTTCGAAAGCGTGCCGGCGTTTCTGTTTGCTGGCGACCAGCACATCGAGCTGCCGGGCTATGGTGCGGTCGGCTTCGACGTTGCCTATGGCGGTGCCTTCTATGCGCTGGCCGATTGCCGCCAGTTCGGGCTGGCGTTCGGCAAGAACCGCGTGCGCGATTTCGTCGACGCGGCAACGACGCTGACCGGGAAGCTGAAAGCGGAATTGCCGCTGTCGCATCCCGACCATGCCGACCTTGCTTTCCTCTATGGCACGATCCTGACCGATGGACAGGATGCGTTCTCCGATACGCCGACCAAAAACATCTGCGTTTTCGCCGAGGCCGAGGTCGACCGCTCGCCGACCGGCTCGGGCGTTACCGCGCGGCTGGCGGCAATGCACGCCAAAGGCCAGATCGAGATTGGCCGGACGCGGCTGTTCGAGAGCATCGCCGGCTCGCGCTTTTCCGGCGCGGTCGCGCGGACGGCCAAAGCCGGGACGCATGACGCCATCATCGCCCGCGTCGGCGGCCGCGCCTTTTATAGCGGGCGAGCCGAATTCATCGTCGAGGACGACGACGAACTGGGGCGCGGCTTTCTGCTGCGCTAGCTCGCTTCCCGCGCCGAGATGGCCTTGTGCAGATGCACCATCATGGCGGCGGCGAACAGCGGCGTCAGAAGGTTGAGCAGCGGCACGGCGAGGAAAGCGGCGACAACCAGACCGGCCAGGAACACGGTGACCGAGTGCTTTCTGCGCAGCGCCTTGGCCTCGGCCTCCGGGCGAAAGCGCATGGCGGCGAACTCGAAAAACTCGCGCCCCAGCAGATAGCCGTTGACGATGAAGAAGGCGGCGATGTTGATGCCTGGCACCAGCAGAAGCAGCAGAGCCAGGATGTTGCCGAGGATGACGACGCCGAAGAACCGGATCGCCAGCACCAGCGAGCGCAGCGCCGGCACGGCGCGGCCGGGCGGATCGTTGGGATAGTCGGTGCGCTCGACCATCTCGGCGACGTCGTCGAGGAACAGGCCGGCGATGATCGCCGTCACCGGCGCGATGAGCAGCGCCAAGCCCAGCGCAAGGCCGATCCCGGCGACAATGACGCCCAGCCATCCGGCCCACGACGGCAGGCTGGGCAGCCATGCATCGATCCACGGCCAGGCCAGCCATTCGAACAGGCTCTTTATCCCGAACCACAGCGCCGCCAGCGCCAGCAAGGTCAGCCCCAGCGTCTTCAGGAACACGGAACGGAATTCGGGCGAGAACAGCCGGCTCAAGGCGGCGCGGGCAGCGTCGAGGATCACGGCGTTTCCAATCCCATGTCAAACGTGCCCGTGGCTGATGTCTCCCGGAATAGGCGGAGATAGCGCAGGCTGCAAGCGCAACCGCACAATGCGAAGCATCTGCGTTCTGCCCGGATTTATAACTCGCGGTCTAGGCAAAGCCGCATCAAACCGCTAGACCCGCCCGCGCCCGGCGTGGCAGAAAGCCGGTGGGTTTTTGGCGGAGACATGAATTGATGCCGGACTATGACGTGCTTTGTATCGGAAATGCCATCGTCGACATCATCGCCCAGTGCGACGAGGCGTTCCTGGAGACCAACGGCATCATCAAGGGCGCGATGAACCTGATCGACACAAGGCGCGCCGAACTGCTCTACAGCCGCATGGGCCCGGCGATCGAAGCCTCGGGCGGCAGCGCCGGCAACACGGCGGCGGGCGTCGCCTCCTTCGGCGGTCGCGCCGCCTTCTTCGGCAAGGTCTCCAACGACGCGCTCGGCGAGATTTACGCGCACGACATCCACGCGCAGGGCGTCGCCTTCGACACAAAACCGCTCGACGGCGAACCACCGACGGCGCGCTCGATGATCTTCGTCACGCCGGACGGCGAGCGCTCGATGAACACCTATCTCGGCGCCTGCATCGAACTCGGCCCGGAGGACGTCGAGGCCGACAAGGCCTCGGGCGCGGCGGTCACCTATTTCGAGGGTTATCTGTGGGACCCGCCGCGCGCCAAGGAGGCGATCCGGCAGACGGCGAAGCTCGCCCATGCGGCGGGGCGCGAAGTATCGATGACATTGTCGGATTCGTTCTGCGTCGACCGCTACCGCGACGAGTTCCTCGACCTGATGCGCTCCGGCACCGTCGACATCGTCTTTGCCAACAGCCACGAGATCAAGTCGCTCTACCAGACCGCGTCCTTCGACGAGGCGCTGGCCCGGATCCGCAAGGATTGCAAGATCGCCGCCGTCACCCGCTCGGAAAGGGGCTCGGTGATCGTGCGCGGCGACGAGACGGTCACCATCGAGGCGACCAAGATCCGGGAGCTGGTCGACACCACCGGCGCCGGCGACCTCTACGCCGCTGGCTTCCTCTACGGCTACACGCAAGGCCGCAGCCTGAAGCAGTGCGGCGATCTCGGCTCGCTGGCCGCCGGGCTGGTCATCCAGCAGATCGGCCCAAGGCCAAGGCAGGATTTGCGCCGAGAGGCCGAGCAGGCGGGGCTGCTGTAGGAGCGCTTGGTCTCGCTCGATGGCAGGACAATCGCAGATCGGCAAGTGCCCCCTCACCCGGATTGCCAACCGAATTGCGAAGGGCAATTCGGGGCAATCCGACCTCTCCCCGAGGGGAGAGGAGGTCGCCAGCGTTGATGCCAGCCTCTTCTCCCCAGCGGGGAGAAGGTGGCCGCGAAGCGGCCGGATGAGGGGGACCCCCTTATGTGATAGCCGTGCCCCTCGATGGGCGTCGCCTTCGCATGACCCTCCCCACCGAGAGGAGGGTAAGCTCGCTCCTCAAGCCCCCGCGCTATACGCCGCGATCGCCGCCATGTTGACGATGTCGCTGTCCTTGGCATTCAGCGAGACGATCTGAACCGGCTTGTTCAAGCCGACCAGCAGCGGGCCGATGACGGTCGAGCCGCCGAGCTCCTGCAGCATCTTGGTCGAGATCGAGGCCGAGTGGAAGGCCGGCATGATCAGCACGTTGGCCGGACCGGTGAGGCGGATGAACGGATATTGCGCCATGGCACGGGCGTTGAGCGCCACGTCGGCGGCCATTTCGCCGTCATACTCGAAATCGACGCGCCGCTTGTCGAGGATGCGCACCGCCTCCTGGACGCGCTCGGAGCGCTCGCCCTGCGGATGGCCAAAGGTCGAATAGGCGAGCATGGCAAGCCTCGGCTCGTAGCCCATGCGGCGGGCAAAGCCGGCGGCCTCCTCTGCGATGTCGGCGATCTCGACGGCATTCGGCATGTCGTGCACGGCGGTGTCGGCGACAAGCACGGTTCGGCCGCGCGCCAGCACGATCGACACACCGATGACGCAATGGCCGGGCCTTGCGTCGATGACGCGGCGGATATCGTCGAGCGCCGTCGAATAGTTGCGGGTGACGCCGGTGACGATGCCGTCGGCATCGCCCAGCGCCACCATGCAGGCGGCGAAATGATTGCGGTCGTTGTTGATCAGCCGCTGGCAGTCACGGAACAGGAACCCCTTGCGCTGCATGCGCTCGTAGAGATAGTCGGTGTAGACGCCGTTGCGGCGCGACAGCCGCGCATTGATGATCTCGATGCCCTGCTTGCCAAGCTCGATGCCGGCATGCCTGGCGTTCTCCTTGATGACGTCGTCGCGGCCGAGCAGGATGGCGGTGCCCAGCCGCTGGCTCACATAGGAGACGGCGGCGCGCATCACCTGCTCCTCCTCGCCCTCGGCAAAGACGATGCGCTTGGGCTGGCGGCGGACGCGGTCATAGATGCGCTGCAGCGTCGAGGCGATCGGGTCGCGGCGGGCGGAAAGCTCCTGCGCGTAGCGGTCGAGATCGAGGATCGGCTTGCGCGCGACGCCGGAGTCCATCGCCGCTTTGGCGACCGCGATCGGAATGGCCGAGATCAGGCGCGGATCGAACGGCACCGGGATGATGTAGTTTGGGCCGAATTTCGGCCGCATGCCCTGATAGGCGGCGGCGACGTCGTCGGGCACGTCCTGGCGCGCCAGTTCGGCGAGCGCTTTGGCCGCGGCGATCTTCATGTCGTCGTTGATGGTGGTCGCCCGCACATCCAGCGCGCCGCGGAAGATATAGGGGAAGCCAAGCACGTTGTTGACCTGGTTCGGATAGTCGGACCGCCCCGTCGCCATGATGGCGTCGGTGCGGATCTCGGCGACCTCCTCCGGCGTGATCTCGGGGTCGGGATTGGCCATGGCGAAGATGATCGGGTTCTTGGCCATCGACTGCACCATCTTGGTGGTCAGCGTGCCCTTGGCCGAGAGGCCGAGGAAGACGTCGGCGCCGTCCAGCGCCTCGGCCAGCGAGCGCGCCTCCGTCTTGACCGCGTGCGCCGATTTCCACTGGTTCATGCCTTCGGTGCGGCCCTGGAAGACGACGCCCTTGGTGTCGCAGAGGATGATATTGTCGGGCGCAAAGCCCATCGCCTTCATCAATTCGATGCAGGCGATGCCGGCAGCACCGGCGCCGTTGCAGACCATTTTGGTGGTCTTCATGTCGCGGCCGGTGATTTCCAGCGCGTTGATCAGGCCGGCGGCCGAAATGATGGCGGTACCGTGCTGGTCGTCATGGAAGACCGGGATGTCCATCAGCTCGCGCAGCCGCTGCTCGATGATGAAGCATTCCGGCGCCTTGATATCCTCAAGGTTGATGCCGCCGAAGGAGGGCCCGAGGAAACGCACGCAGTTGATGAATTCGTCGGCATCCTCGGTGTCGACCTCGAGGTCGATGGAATCGACATCGGCGAAGCGTTTGAACAGCACCGCCTTGCCTTCCATCACCGGCTTCGAGGCTAGCGCGCCGAGATTGCCGAGACCGAGGATGGCGGTGCCGTTGGAGATGACGGCGACCATGTTACCGCGAACCGTGTAGTCGAAGGCGCGGCTCGGGTCCTCGGCGATGGCGAGAACCGGCACGGCGACGCCCGGCGAATAGGCGAGGCTGAGATCCCGCTGCGTCGCCATCGGTTTCGTGGCGACGATCTCCAGCTTGCCGGGACGGCCCATGGCGTGGAATTCCAACGCCTCCTGGGCGCTGACGGAGGGCCCGTTGCTTTCGGTTTTCTTGGCCATGATACTTTCGGTTTCCTCGCCCGTACGGCACCGCTTGAGATGGGTGCGCATGCTTTCTTTTGTGGAAGGTTCGGGATTAAGGCTACACTTCGCCGCTGTAAACCGCCAAGCATGGCTTGGAAAATTTTGGAAGCAGCTTCTTGAACGACGAGACGCCCATTCGAAGCGACAACGCCACGCCGGCCTTCGCGCCGGCGACGCCGATGATGGAGCAGTATATCGAGATCAAGGCGGCGAACCCGGATTCGCTGCTGTTCTACCGCATGGGCGATTTCTACGAGCTGTTCTTCGACGATGCCGAGAAGGCAAGCCGGGCGCTCGGCATCGTGCTGACCAAGCGCGGCAAGCACCAGGGGCTCGACATCCCGATGTGCGGCGTGCCGGTGCACGCGGCCGACGATTATCTGCAGAAGCTGATCGGCCAGGGGTTCCGCGTCGCCGTCTGCGAGCAGATCGAGGATCCGGCCGAGGCCAGGAAGCGCGGCGGCAAATCGGTGGTGCGCCGCGACGTGGTGCGGCTGGTGACGCCCGGCACCATCACCGAGGACAAATTGCTGGCGCCGTCGGAATCGAGTTTTCTGATGGCGCTGGGACGGGTGAAAGGTGGGGCAGATCACGCTTTTGCCTTGGCCTGGACCGAGATCTCGACCGGTGTCTTCCGCGTCGCCGAAACCACCGCCGACCGGCTGCTCGCCGATGTCTTCCGCGTCGACCCGCGCGAGCTGATCGTCGCCGAGCCGGTGTTCCACGACCCGGAGCTGAAACCGGTGTTCGACGTGCTCGGCCGCGTCGCCAGCCCGCAGCCGCCGTCGCTGTTCGATTCGGCTTCCGCTGCCGGCCGCATCGCCCGCTTCTTCGAGGTGGCGACGCCGGACAGTTTCGGCACGTTTTCGCGCGCCGAGCTGTCGGCGATCTCAGGCGTCATCGCCTATGTCGAGAAGACGCAGAAGGCCGAGCGGCCGCCGCTGTCGCGGCCCGAGCGCGAGGAGCAGGGCTCGACCCTGTTCATCGACCCGGCGACGCGCGCCAATCTGGAGCTGCTGCGCACGCTGTCCGGCAGCCGCGACGGGTCGCTGTTCACGGCGATCGACCGCACGGTGACCGGCGGCGGCGCAAGGCTGCTCGCCGACCGGCTGATGGCGCCGCTGACCGACCCGGCGGCGATCGGTGCAAGGCTGGACTCGGTGTCGTTCTTCCGCTCGGAGACGCGCCTCTGCCAGGCGGTACGGGGGAGCCTGAAAAGCGTTGCCGACATGCCGCGCGCGCTGTCCAGGCTGGCGCTCAACCGCGGCGGTCCGCGCGATCTCGGCGCACTGCGCGCCGGTTTCGAGGCAGCCTGCGCCATCGCCGAACTGTTCGGGCAAACTGCCTTGCCTGCCGAACTGGCAGCGGCGCTGGCGGCGATCAAGGCACTGCCCAGCGCGCTGGCGGCGCATCTGACGCAGGCGCTCAGCGACGAGCTGCCTTTGCTCAAGCGCGACGGCGGCTTTGTCCGGGGCGGCTACCACGCCGAACTCGACGAGATGCGGGCACTGCGCGACGAGTCGCGAAAAGTGATCGCCGGGCTGGAGCGTTCGCTGATCGACGAGACCGGCATCCGCTCGCTGAAGATCAGGCACAACAATGTGCTCGGCTACTATATCGAGGTCACCGCCAATCATCATGCAATCATGACCGGCAGCGACGGCGCCAAGGCGCGCTTCATCCATCGCCAGACCATGGCCAACGCCATGCGCTTCACCACCACGGAACTCGCCGAACTGGAATCGAAGATCGCCAATGCGGCCGACCGGGCGCTGGCGATCGAGCTTGCCGCTTTCGAGGCGCTGACGGCGGAAGTCGTCGGCCAGGCCGACAGGATCCGCGCCGGCGCCGAAGCGCTCGCCGTGCTCGACGTTTCGGCCGCACTGGCCCTGCTTTCCGAAAGCGAGGCCTGGTGCCGGCCCCTGGTCGATGCGAGCCTTGCCTTCGAGATTTCGGGCGGACGCCATCCGGTGGTCGAACAGGCGCTGCGGCGTTCCGGCGAAGGCCCGTTCGTCGCCAATGATTGCGATCTGTCGCCGCAAGGCGACGCGAAGGCCGGCGCGATCTGGCTGCTGACCGGCCCCAATATGGGCGGCAAGTCGACCTTCCTCAGGCAAAACGCGCTGATCGCCATTCTCGCCCAGACCGGCTCCTTCGTGCCGGCGGCAAGCGCCCATATCGGCGTCGTCGACCGGCTGTTTTCGCGGGTCGGCGCTTCCGACGATCTGGCGCGCGGCCGCTCGACCTTCATGGTCGAGATGGTCGAGACGGCGGCGATCCTCAACCAGGCCGGCGAACGCGCGCTGGTCATCCTCGACGAGATCGGCCGCGGCACCGCCACCTTTGACGGGCTGTCGATCGCCTGGGCGGCGGTCGAATATTTGCACGAGAAAAACCGCTGCCGGGCGATCTTCGCCACGCATTTCCACGAAATGACGGCGCTGGCCGGAAAACTGCCGCGGCTGCACAACGTCACCATGCGGGTCAAGGAATGGGAAGGCGACGTGGTCTTCCTGCACGAGGTCGGCAAGGGTGCGGCCGACCGTTCCTACGGCGTCCAGGTGGCGCGGCTGGCCGGCCTGCCGGAAGCCGTCGTCGGCCGGGCCAAGGAAGTGCTGCACCAGCTCGAGGCGGGCGAGGTCTCGGGCAAGGCCAACCGTCTGGTCGACGACCTGCCGCTGTTTTCCGTGGCGGCGAAGCGGCAAGCGCAGCAGCCGGCAAAGAGTGATGGGCTGGGCGCGGCGCTAGGCGAGATCAATCCTGACGAGATGACGCCAAGGGAGGCGCTGGAGGCGCTGTACAGGCTGAAGGGGATGGTGGGGAAGTAGCCGTCGCTGGCTGAGCCCGCCGTCTGTCGGCATTCCTTCGCGCCCCCCTCTGTCCTGCCGGACATCTCCCCCACTTGGGGGGGGAGATTGGCAGCTTCGCTGATAGCGCTTTTTCTTCGATGTTTGAAGTTGGTGAAAGCCGATGCGACGTCCAATCTCGCCATTCGTGGGGGAGATGTCCGGCAGGACAGAGGGGGGCGCGAAGGATCGCAACCTTAGTTTCTGGTCCCGCGCCGCAACCCTCAAATCATCGCCAAGCCCTGCTTCCGCCTCGGTGGTGGAAAAGCGCGGTCGATTTCTGCGAAATCTTCACTCGTAAGCTCGATGTCCAACGCCGCGACATTCTGCCGGACATGCTCTTGTTTGCCGGCCTTCGGAATGGCGATAACACCCTCTTGCGCCATCACCCAGGCAAGCGCGATCTGCGCCGAGGTGACGTTGTGGCGAGCGGCGATGGTTTCGAGCCTGGCGTTGCGCGCCAATACCCCCTGATCGACCGGCGAATAGGCCATCAGCGGCATGCCGCGTTGCCGGCTCCACGGGGCGAGATCGAACTCGACGCCGCGCTGCGACAGATTGTAGAGCACCTGATTGATCTGGACGTTGTTGCCGCCCGGCAAGCTGGTCAGCTCTTCCATCTCATCGGTATCGAAATTGCTGACGCCCCAGTGGCGAATCTTGCCGGCGTGCCGCAATGCCTCGAAGGCCTCGACCGTCTCCGCCAGCGGCACGCTGCCCGGCCAATGCAGGAGATAGAGATCGATGCGGTCGGTGCGCAGCCGTTTCAGGCTTTTGTCGCAGGCTTGCGGCACGCCGGTGCGCGAGGCATTGGACGGCAGCACCTTGGAGACCAGGAAGACCTCGTCGCGGCGCCCGGCGATGGCCTCCGCCACCACCTCCTCGGCACCGCCGCTGGCATACATTTCGGCGGTGTCGATCAGCGTCATGCCGAGGTCCAGCCCGAGCTTCAGGGCATTGGCCTCATCGCCACGGCGGCGGGTATCCTCGCCCATCTTCCAGGTGCCCTGGCCGAGCACCGGCACGGCTTCGCCGAAGGGCAGGGTGGTCGTTCTTATGGTCGATGGCATGGCATGCTCCAGTCGGGCGGCATCATAGCCGCCAAGGGAAATCCAGGTGAAGCCTCTTTCCTGGATTCCCACTGACGGCGTGAACCGCTACTTCACCGGATGGGCAGCGAGCCAGTCCTGCATCTGCTTGATCTCGGCTTCCTGCGCGGCGATCACCGCTTCGGCCAGCTTGCGGATTTCCGGATCCTTGCCATTGGCAAGCTCGACCTTGGCCATGTCGATCGCCGCCTGGTGATGCGGGATCATGCCGCGGGCGAAATCGACATCGGCATTGCCGGAATATTCGATCGCCATCATGTCGGTATGCATCTTGTCCATCGCTGCCTTGTAGCCGTCGGTCGAAGGGCTCTGCGCGCCCATCGCGCCCATGTCGTGTTTCATCTCCTCGGCTTGCGCCGGAACGCTTTCGAGGAAAACGGCAAGCAGCATTCCCGCCGCCATCATCAGCAGCACGATCTTCTTGGCCAAGGTCATTCATCGTCTCCTTTTTTGAACAGGGTCTATCTGGGCAGTTGACTCAGAGTTTCAACGTCCTGAGCCGCAATGCGTTGGCGATGACCGAAACCGAAGACAGGCTCATCGCCGCCGCCGCCAGCATCGGCGACAACAGCGTGCCGGTGAGCGGATAGAGCACGCCGGCAGCAACCGGCACGCCAAGCACATTGTAGAGGAAAGCGAAAAACAAGTTCTGGCGGATGTTGCGGATCGTTGCGCGGGCCAGCGTGCGGGCCCTGACGATGCCGTTGAGATCGCCCTTGACCAGCGTAATCCCGGCACTTTCGACCGCAACATCGGCGCCGGTGCCCATGGCGATGCCGACATCGGCGGCGGCGAGCGCGGGCGCATCGTTGACGCCGTCGCCGGCCATGGCGACGCCGGCGCCGCCGGCTCGCAACTCCTCGACCAGCGCGTTCTTCTGTTCGGGCAAAAGCCCGGCACGCACCTCGTCGATGCCGAGCTTGGCTGCGATGGCCTTGGCCGTGCGCTCGTTGTCGCCGGTCGCCATGACGATCTTCAGCCCGCTGTCATGCAGCGCCTTGATCGCCTCGGCGGTGGTCGCCTTGATCGGGTCGGCGACGGCGACGAGGCCGGCGAGCCTGTTGCCGACGGCAACGAACATCGCGGTCTTGCCGTCGGCCTGCAGCGCCTCGGCGCTGGCCAGGACCGACGCCGTGTCGATGCCGAGATCGGCCATCATCGCGGCATTGCCGAGCGCCACCTTCTGCCCCGAAACCGTGCCGGAAACGCCCTTGCCGGTGACGGCCTCGAAACCGCCGGCCTCGGGAGTATTCACCCCGCGTTCGCGGGCGCCTTCGACGATCGCCTCGGCCAGCGGATGCTCCGAGCCTTTTTCCAGCCCGGCGGCGAGCGCCAGGAGATCGTCTTGCGCCATCCCTTCGACGGCGACGACGTCGGTCAGTCGCGGCCGGCCTTCGGTCAGCGTTCCCGTCTTGTCGACGATCAGCGTATCGACCGAGGCAAAGCGTTCGAGCGCCGCCGCTTCCTTGATCAGCACGCCGGCAAGCGCGCCGCGTCCGGTGGCGGTCATGATCGACATCGGCGTGGCAAGGCCGAGCGCACAGGGGCAGGCGATGATCAGCACCGAGACCGCCGAGACGATGGCAAAGACCAGGCTGGGTTGCGGTCCGACGATCGCCCAGGCGACGAACGCTATGATCGCGACCAGCACGACGGCCGGGACGAAGTAGAACGAGACGCGGTCGGCCAATCCTTGGATCGGCGCGCGCGACCGCTGCGCCTTGGCGACCAGTTCGACGATGCGCGCCAGTGTCGTCTCGGCGCCGATCCTTTCGGCGCGCATGATCAGCGAACCGTTCTTGTTGAGCGTGCCGCCGGTGAGGTTGTCGCCTTCGGTCTTTTCGACCGGCAGCGGCTCGCCCGATATCATCGATTCATCGATGGAGGAGCGTCCTTCGAGCACAATGCCGTCGACCGGCACGGCGTCACCTGGGCGGATGCGCAAGCGGTCGCCGGCCTTGACCGTGTCGAGCGGCACGTCGTTCTCGGAGCCGTCCGCGCCGATCAGCCGCGCCGTCTTCGGCGCCAGGTCGAGCAACGCACGGATCGCCGAGCCGGTTTTCTCACGAGCGCGCAATTCCAGCACCTGGCCGAGGAACACCAGCGCGACGATTACCGCCGCCGCCTCGAAATAGACCGGCACGGTGCCGTCATGGCCGCGGAACTGGTGCGGAAAGAGGCCTGGAAACAGCGTGGCGATGACGCTGTAGAGATAGGCGGCACCGACGCCGAGCGAAATCAGCGTCCACATATTGGGGCTGCGGTTGAGCACCGAGTCCCAGCCGCGGTGGAAGAACGGGAATGCCGCCCACAACACCACCGGGCTGGCCAGCGCCAGTTCCAGCCAGACCTTCGCCCGCTCGTCGATGAAGGCCTGAAACGTCAGGCCGAGCATCGGTGCCATGGCGATGACCAGCAACGGCACGGACAGCACCGCGCTCACCCACAGGCGCCTGGTGAAGTCGACCAGTTCGGGGTTCGGGCCCTCGTCGCCGGTCGGCACGCCCATCGGCTCCAGCGCCATGCCGCAGATCGGGCAGGAGCCGGGTTTGTCGCGGATGATTTCCGGATGCATCGGGCAGGTGTATTGCGTGCCTTTCGGCATCGCCTGCGGCGCCGGCCTGTCGCCGAGGTATTTTGCCGGCTCGGCCTCGAACTTCGCCTTGCAGCCGGCCGAGCAGAAATAGAAGCCCTGGCCCTCATGCCGCAAAAAGTGCTTGGCCGTGACGCGATCGACGCTCATGCTGCAGACGGGATCAATGGCCGTCAGGTATTTTTCCGGTTCTGCGACGAATTTCGCGCGGCAGCTTTCGCTGCAGAAATGATAGCGATGGCCGCCATGCTCGGCCGTTGGCTTGCCGGCAGCCGGATCGACGGTCATGCCGCAGACCGGATCGCGGACGACGGCGGCGGTCGAAGCGCCCTTCGCCGAGCAGCAGCTGCCATGGCCATGGGGGTGATGATCGTGGTCGGAATGCGTCATGCCAAATGCCTCTGTATTTCGATGTTGGGGCGGAGGTAGTGCTTCCAGTGACTGGAAGGTCAAGGGCCAATTTCGACTTTTCGCGCCATAGGCCAAATTGAACCGACCGCGGGGACGATAGGATCGTCCCGTTCCACCGCTACGGAGCACGCGTCCGTCCGCCCCATACCCAGCGCCGCGAAAACGCGCTATAGACGCCGCCGAAACGGCGAGGCCTAACGGCATCCATGGCAAGAATATCACTGAAGCTCGAGGAACTGATCGACGGCGAAGCCTTGCGCCGCGAGATGACCGAACTGACCGCGGCCACGGCAGGCGACGGTTCCGGCAAGGCCGCACGTAGCGGCGTTCTCAAGCTTCTCAAAAGCCGGCTCGCCGACGGGCGCACTGTCGCCGAACGCATGCTGATGGACGATGGCAGCGGCACCGCCTGCGCCGCCCGGCTGTCGCATCTGATGGACGAGATCATCCGCGCGCTCTACGATTTCGCCGCCACCCATGTCTATCGTGTCAAAAACCCGTCATCAGCCGAGCGCATGGCGGTCGTCGCCGTCGGCGGCTATGGCCGCGGCACGCTGGCGCCGGGGTCCGACATCGATCTCCTGTTCCTGCTGCCCTACAAGCAGACGCCCTGGGGCGAACAGATCGTCGAATACATGCTCTACATGCTGTGGGACCTCGGGCTGAAGGTTGGCCACGCCACCCGCAACATCGACGAGTGCCTCAGGCTGTCGCGCACCGACATCACCATTCGCACCTCGATCCTTGAAGCGCGCTTCCTGTGGGGCGAGCAAAAGCTCTATGACGAGCTTTTGCAGCGCTTCGATCACGAGGTGGTGCGCACCACCGGCCCCGAATATGTGCAGGCCAAGCTTGCCGAACGCGACGAGCGCCACGCCAAGGCCGGCGAGAGCCGTTACCTGGTCGAACCCAACGTCAAGGACGGCAAGGGCGGCCTGCGCGACCTGCAGACGCTGTTCTGGATCGGCAAATATTTCTACCGGGTGCGCACCGGCGAAGAACTGGTCGACAAGGGCGTCTTCACCGACGCCGAATACCGGGAATTCCAGAAGGCCGAGGATTTTCTGTGGGCGGTGCGCTGCCACATGCATTTCCTCACCGGCAAGGCCGAGGAGCGGCTGCATTTCGACATCCAGCGCGACATCGCCGAGCGGCTGGGCTACACCACCCATCCCGGCCTGTCGGCGGTCGAGCGCTTCATGAAGCACTACTTCCTCGTCGCCAAGGACGTCGGCGACCTGACCCGCATTTTCTGCGCCGCGCTCGAGGAGGAGCAGGCCAAGCATGTGCCGGGTTTCAACCGCATCTTTCTCACCTTCTCGCGGCGCAAGCGCAAGCTTGCCGGCACGGCTGATTTCATCGTCGACAACCACCGCATCAACATCGCCGACGACCAGGTGTTCGAACGCGATCCGGTCAACCTGCTCAGGCTGTTCTGGTTCGCCGACAAGCACGGCCTGGAATTCCACCCCGATGCGCTGAAGCTTCTGACCCGCTCGCTCGGCCTGGTCGGCAAGGCGCTCAGGCGCGACGAGGAGGCCAACCGGCTGTTCCTCGACATCTTGACCTCGGACCGCAACGCCGAGCTCAATCTGCGGCGCATGAACGAGGCCGGACTGCTTGCCAAGCTGATCCCGGATTTCGGCAAGATCGTCGCCATGATGCAGTTCTCGATGTACCACCACTACACGGTGGACGAGCACCTGATCCGCTGCATCGGCGTGCTGGCCGAGATCGAGCGCGGCGACGGCGAAAAGGTCCATCCGCTTTCCCATACGCTGATGCCGGGGCTGAAGAAGAGCCGCGAGGCGCTCTATGTCGCCGTGCTTCTGCACGACGTCGCCAAGGGCAGGCCGGAGGACCATTCGCAGGCCGGCGCCAGGATCGCCCGGCGCATCTGCCCGCATATGGGGCTCTCGCCGGCCGACACCGAAACGGTCGCCTGGCTGGTCGAGAACCACCTCGTCATGTCGATGACGGCGCAGACCCGCGATCTCAACGACCGCAAGACGATCGAGGATTTTGCCGCCATCGTGCAGTCGGTCGAACGGCTGAAGATGCTGCTGGTGCTTACTGTCTGCGATATCCGTGGCGTCGGGCCGGGCGTCTGGAACGGCTGGAAAGGCCAGTTGCTGCGCACGCTCTACTACGAGACCGAGCTTTTGTTGACCGGTGGGTTTTCGGAGGTGTCGCGCGCCAAGCGGACGGCGGCGGCGCGCGAACAACTGGCCGAGGCGCTTGCCGACTGGCCGGAAAAGGCCCGCAAGCGTTATGTCGGCCAGCACTACGAGAACTACCTGCTGGCGGTCGATCTTCCCGACCAGCTGCGCCATGCCGAATTCATCCGCGAGGCCGACCACGCCGGCAAGAAGCTCGCCACCATGGTCAAGACCCACCAGTTCGAGGCGGTGACCGAGATCACGGTGCTGGCGCAGGATCATCCGCGCCTGCTCTCGGTGATTGCCGGTGCTTGTGCGGCGGCCGGCGGCAACATCGTCGACGCGCAGATCTTCACCACCTCGGACGGCCGCGCGCTGGACACCATCCTGATCTCGAGGGAGTTCGACCTCGACGAAGACGAGCGCCGCCGTGCCGAACGCGTCGGCCGGCTGATCGAGGACGTGTTGTCGGGCAAGAGCTGGCTGCCGGAGATGATCGAGAAGCGCACCAAGCCGCGGCGCGGCGCCAAGGTTTTCCGCATCCCGCCGCGGGCCGAGATCCGCAACACCCTGTCGAACCGGTTCTCGGTGATCGAGGTCGAAGGACTGGACAGGCCAGGCCTTTTGTCGGAGATCACCGGCGTGCTGTCGGACCTGTCGCTCGACATCGCCTCGGCCCACATCACCACCTTCGGCGAAAAGGTCATCGACACGTTCTACGTCACCGACCTCACCGGCCAGAAGATCGACAGCCCGTCGCGCACGGCGACCATTCGCAACAGGCTGATCGCGGTGCTCGAAGGCACGGCGTCCGAGCGCGGCAAGACCAAAGCGGCCGCCGAGTGACTGTTACCTTCCATTTGCCCCAATCCTACAGGCAGTCTCCAAGCGCATGAGCCTTGTCAAGAAATTCGCGACGGTCGCTTCCGGCACGCTGATGAGCCGCGCCCTCGGCTTCGGCCGTGAGATGCTGATGGCTGCGGCACTCGGCACCGGGCCGATCGCCGACGCCTTCAACGCCGCCTTCCAGTTCCCCAATACCTTTCGCCGGCTGTTCGCCGAAGGCGCCTTCAACGCCGCCTTCGTGCCGCTATTCGCCAAGGAGATCGAAACGCACGGCACCGACGGCGCCAAGCGCTTTTCCGAAGAGGTGTTCGGCGTCTTGTTCACGGCGCTTCTGGCGCTGACCATCGCCATGGAACTGGCGATGCCGCTGATCGTGCGCTACCTGGTGGCGCCGGGCTTTGCCGACACGCCGGGAAAATTCGAAACGACGGTCGCGCTGGCAACCGTCATGTTCCCCTACCTGATCTGCATGTCGCTCGGCGCCATGATGGCCGGCATGCTGAATTCGCTGCGCCGCTATTTCGCCGCCGCGGTGGCGCCGGTGTTCCTCAACGTCATCCTCATCGCGGTGCTTGCCTATGCCTGGTACAAGGGTTCGGACGCCCGCACCGTCGGTTTCGGGCTGGCCTGGGGTGTGCTGGCGGCCGGTTTGGTGCAGCTGGCGATCGTCTGGGCGGCGGTGCGCCATGCCGGCATCTCGATCGGCTTCCGCCGGCCGAAGATGACACCGAACGTCAAGCGGCTGCTGATCCTGGCGCTGCCGGCGGCGATCACCGGCGGCATCACCCAGATCAACCAGCTGATCGGCACGGCGATCGCCTCCGCCCAGGACAGCGCGGTGTCGTCGCTGGCCTATGCCGACCGCATCTACCAGCTGCCGTTGGGCGTCGTCGGCGTCGCCGTCGCCATCGTGCTTTTGCCGGAACTGTCGCGGGCGCTGAAGTCAGGCAATCTGATCGAGGCGGCCAATCTGCAGAACCGCTCGGTCGAGTTCACTTTGTTCATGACCTTGCCGGCGGCGGCGGCGCTGCTGGTCATGTCCGAGCCGATCGTGCGGCTGGTCTATGAGCGCGGCGCCTTTGCCGCCAACAATTCGACGCCGACGGTCGCGGCAATCCTGGCGATTTTCGGCCTCGGCCTCCCGGCCTTCGTGCTGATCAAGGCGTTCACCCCAGGCTATTTCGCCCGCGAGGACACGCGCACGCCGATGATTTTCGCCGCCATCTCGGTGGCGGTGAACGTTACAACCGCGCTGACGCTGTTTCCGACGATGGGCGCGCCCGGCATCGCGGTTGCCTCCGCCGTCGCCGGCTGGGTCAATGCGTTCATGCTGCTCGCCGTGCTGGTCCGGCGCGGCCATTGGGGCCGCGACGTGCCGCTCATGAAGCGCATTCCGCGGCTGGTGCTGTCGGCGGCGGTGATGGCCGCGGCGCTTTATTTTGCCGAGCATTGGTTCGCCGCAAGGCTCGCCTCCGGCTCGCCGCTGGTGATCAAGGCGGTAACCCTGCTTGCGCTCGTCGCCGGCGGGGCGCTGCTTTACTTCGTCACCGCCTTCGCCACCGGCGGCGCCGATTTCGGCATGATCCGGCGCAATATCGGGCGGAAGGGGTCCCAGCCGGTCAAGGAACAGTCTCCAGATCCGTGAAGCGGAATTCGTCCGCCGTCGAAAGCATCGGAACGGCGTAGTAGCGCGCACAGGCATAGTGGAAACAGTCGGCCATGTTCAGGCGGCCAGCGTTGCCGCGAAACCGCGACGCAGCCTCGACAGACAGAGATGCTGCGTCCGAGGCAGGCGGAAGCTCCCGCAAGGTGATTCCACGCTCTTCGAGAAAACGGCTGACTATCTCCAGGCTTATGGCGACCGATATGGCCAGCTTTTCCGATCGCGAAAGCGCCATCGCGGCTTCCCAAACCGCGATCGCCGACGTGAACGGAGCCGACGCTTTCATGACCGCCTGCGCGCAGCGCTGGGCTTCGGGCTCGTTGCTCAGTATTGCAACGATAGCGGCTGCGTCGATGAACATCAGTCTTCGCCGGACAATTCGTCGTAGACCGAGCGCGGCAGCGGGTTGCGCGCCTGCTCGCTCAGCTCAATACCGAACTCAGCCCGGAGCCGTGCCGCCGTCTCCAGCGGCGTCTCGCGGTTGCGCCGGCGCTCCAGAGCTTCGCGCATGGCGATCACGATTGCCTCGGTGATGCCGACACCTTCAAGCCTGGCAAAAGCCCGCGTCAGGCTGTCCGCTTCCTTGTTGTTGATGTTGATCGTCATTGTTTTGCTTCCGTTGTGTGTAGCAAATGTTATGTAGCTATCTACATCAATGCGTCAATGCGGGCCTGAGCCAAATTGAACGCAATCGCCAAGGCGAGCTATTTTGTTCTTGCTTTGTGCCGGCAGCTATGCTACTAATTTGGCTATGGTGCTGATTCGCGCCGAGGACCCGCCGCAAGGCGGGTTTTTGTTTCTGATCGGCGACATCCCCTTCAAACAGCCTTCTGCTCGGCCGAAGCCAAAGCCCTGCGCCGTCCAGTCGACACCCTCTTGATCGTCTCCTCGCTCTCGTCCATAAGCGCGCCGTCGCAAGACTTTCGCCGCGCGCGAAACGGCCCTCCACAAGCCAAGGAAACACCATGACCGCCTTCAAGCCACTCGTCTTTTCCGGCGTCCAGCCGACCGGCAATCTGCATCTCGGCAATTATCTCGGCGCCATCAAGAAATTCGTCGCCCTGCAGGACACCTCCGACTGCATCTATTGCGTCGTCGACCTGCATTCGCTGACCGCGCAGCTCGTCTATGAGGACCTTCAGGACCAGACGCGTTCGATCACCGCGGCGTTTCTCGCCTCCGGCATCGATCCGGCCAAGCACATCGTCTTCAACCAGTCGCGGGTGATGCAGCACGCCGAGCTCGCCTGGATCTTCAACTGCGTGGCGCGGATCGGTTGGATGAACCGCATGACGCAGTTCAAGGACAAGGCCGGCAAGGACCGCGAGAACGCCTCGCTCGGCCTGCTCGCCTATCCGAGCCTGATGGCCGCCGATATCCTCGTCTACCGCGCCACCCATGTGCCGGTCGGCGACGACCAGAAGCAGCATCTGGAGCTGACCCGCGACATTGCGCAGAAATTCAACAACGACTTTTCGGACCGCATCGCAGCGCTTGGTGTCGGCGTCGAGATGCAGGTAGGCGAAGAGACCGTGAACGGCTATTTCCCACTGACCGAGCCGGTCATCGGCGGCCCGGCGGCGCGCATCATGTCGCTGCGCGACGGTTCGAAGAAGATGTCGAAGTCCGACCCGTCCGACCTGTCGCGCATCAATCTGACCGACGATGCCGATGCCATCTCGAAGAAGATCCGCAAGGCCAAGACCGACCCGGAAGCCTTGCCGGGCGAACTGGACGGCCTTGCCGGCCGGCCGGAAGCGGAAAACCTTGTGGGCATCTATGCCGGTCTTGCCGAGATATCGAAAGAGGCGGTGCTGCAAGAGTTCGGCGGCCAGCAGTTTTCGGTGTTCAAGCCGGCACTGGCTGATCTCGCGGTGGAAAAGCTGGCGCCGATCGCCGGCGAGATGCGCCGCATCTCCGGCGACCGCACCTATGTCGACGCGGTGCTGCGGGATGGCGGCGAGCGCGCCGGTACGTTGGCCGAAGCGACGATGAAGACCGTGCGCGACATTATCGGCCTGCTGCAAGGCTGAGCTTAGAGCGGCGCCCTATCGCCACAGCCGCCGGTCGCTTGCGGGCGGGCTGTGGCGGTGGCAGATTGCGAACCGAAACCATCGAACAGGGTGAATATGGTCTCCAAACGCCTCAGCCGCGAAGCCGGTCATCGCCGCAAGTTCCTGGCGATCATCGACGATACGCCGGAATGCGAGCGCGCCGTCGCCTACGCCTCGAAGCGGGCGCAAAGCACGGGCGGCGTGCTGGTGCTGCTCTATGTCATCGAGCCCGACGATTTCCAGCACTGGCTGGGCGTCGAGAAGATCATGCGCGAGGAGGCGACCGCCACGGCGCGCGCGGCACTGGACAGCTACGCCAACAAGGTGCGCCAGAAGCTCGGCATCGAGCCGGAGCTGGTGGTGCGCGAAGGCAAGCCGACCGAAGAGATCCACAAGCTGATCGAGGAAGACCAGGACATCGCCATCCTGGTGCTGGCGGCAGGCGCCGGCAAGGAAGGGCCTGGGCCGCTGGTCGGCGCGGTCGCCGGCAAGGGCGCCGCGTTTCCCATTCCGGTCACCGTGGTGCCGCAGAACCTGTCGGACGAAGAGATCGACAGCCTCGCCTGAGCGCGCCTCGCTCGGGGCCGGGGGTAAAACATTCCGCCTGCGGCCGGTTGCAGCGATGCCTTTCGCTTGAATGTCGGGCGGATAAAGCCTAATTAGAATTATTCCAAACTAGTTGCCCGAAACGGGCACGGAGACGGCCATGTTCATCCAGACCGAGTCGACGCCAAACCCGGCGACGCTGAAATTCCTGCCCGGCAAGGAAGTGCTTGTTGAAGGCACCGCCGATTTCCGCGATGCCGACAGTGCCGCGACGGCTTCGCCGCTGGCCGGCCGGCTGTTCGAGATTCCCGGCGTTACCGGCGTCTTCTTCGGTTATGATTTCATCACCGTGACCAAGGACGGCCCCGACTGGCAGCATCTGAAGCCCGCGATCCTCGGCGCCATCATGGAGCATTTCATGTCCGGCGCCCCGGTGATGGCCAGGGCCGGCCCCGCCGCCGAGACCAGCCAGACCGGCGAATTCTACGACAAGGCCGACGAGGAGCTGGTGATCACCATCAAGGAACTGCTCGACACGCGGGTGCGCCCGGCGGTGGCCCAGGATGGCGGCGACATCACCTTCCGCGGCTTCGAGAACGGCACCGTGTTCCTGCACATGAAAGGCGCCTGCGCCGGCTGCCCGTCGTCGACGGCGACGCTGAAGCACGGCATCCAGAACCTGCTCCGGCACTTTGTGCCGGAAGTGCAGCACGTCGAACAGGTCTCCTGATATTTCTGCTCCGCCGACAGCCTGACGCGGTTTCCGCGCTTCCAAATACAAACGGCAAAAAACAAAAAACCGGGCCAAGTGCCCGGTTTTCTGTTTGCGACGTCTGTGTTGCCTAGACGGTCCGCGTAAGGATAGTTTTATAAGACGATGACCTTGGCGCCGACCGAGGTGCGGTCGTAGAGGTCGATAATGTCCTGGTTCATCAGCCGGATGCAGCCCGACGACATCGCCTTGCCGATCGAATTCCATTCCGGGCTGCCATGCAGGCGGTAGCCCATATCGCCGCCCTTGTTGAACAGGTACATGGCGCGCGCGCCGAGCGGGTTCTTCAGTCCCGGATCCATGCCGCTGGCAAATTTGGCCAGCTCCGGCTGGCGCCTGATCATCTGCGAAGGCGGCGTCCAGGTCGGCCATTCGCGCTTCAGCGCGATATGGGCGGTGCCGTGCCACTCGAAACCCTCACGGCCGACGCCGATGCCGTAGCGCATCGCCTCGCCGTCGCCCATGACGAAGTAGAGGAATTTGTTCTGCGTATCGACGATGATGGTGCCCGGCTTTTCCTTGGTGTCGTAGTCGACGATCTGCCGGCGGTATTTGAACGGCACCTTTTCGATGGGGATGCGCGGCAGGTGATAGCCGGCATCGGTCACCGCGCCATAGTCGTTGGTGAAGATCTGCGAGCCGATGGTGCTGCAACCGGCGACAGCCGTCGACAGCGCCAGGGCCGCGACGATTGCAAGTGACTTCATGCGCATGAAAAGGTCCGATGCCCTGCCCAAACAACAGCGGCTCGAGTCGGCCGCTTTTTCATCTTCATTCATGCTGGCATTTGCTTTGCTTGCCAAGCGGGCGATGCCTATATCCATGGGCTTGCGTGCCGGTAAACCAGCGACTATGGCATTTCGGCAACAGCCCCCGCAGGATTATGCTGCAAAATCAATGGGCCAAGAACAAGAACCAGCAGACGAGGAAATCACCATGAATGTCGGTGACGCTGCCCAGCGTTCTGGCCTGCCGGCCAAGACCATCCGTTACTACGAGGAGATCGGCCTGATCTCGCCTGCGCGTGCCAACAACGGTTACCGCGACTATTCGGGCGATGACATCCACCGGTTGGCGTTTCTGCGCCGCGCCCGCAATCTCGGTTTTTCCATCGACGACTGCCGCCAGCTGATGGCGCTCTACCAGGATCGCAGCCGCGCCAGCCACGACGTCCGCGAGATCGCCGCCGCGCATGTCACGGCAATCGAGGACAAGATACGTGAGCTGCAGTCGATGCGGGCAACCCTGCAGAAGCTGATCCACGCCTGCCACGGCGACGACAGGCCGGACTGCCCGATTTTGGAGGATATTGCGCGGGCGGCGCCGGCCGGCGAGAAGAGTGCTTCGGCGGCGGCGTAGAACCGCGTCGACGAATTCACGATGCAGCAGGGCGCGGCCGGCGGCTATGCCTCGAAACTCGGCAAAGCCGCAAGGCGTCCTTATGATCCCGGTGGGCGATACCGGATCGACTTCGCCCTCCCAAGGGCTTCCATCGTCTCTTCGACACTTAACAGCACGGTGGTCTGGTATGAGCTGAGCGCGCCTCCCGCACCAATGGCAAGCATGACAGATGCCATGGACACATTGTCCGGCGCCTCCCACAGATTCCAGCCATCGTGCTCTCCGAAGGCGTACCAGAAGCCGTGCAGCTTTCCGCCGACCGACTCGATGTAGGAACGGGCAGCCTCGCGTCTGTCCTCGGGGTTTTCGATCAAGCGCGCCCAGGTTCCGGGCTCGTAGCTGAATTGCGTGAGATACATCGGCATGGTTCGTCTCCTCCCAGAGCTGCCCCCCACGAAGACATAGTAAGCGCCGCGATCCGGGGGAACGCGAGTCGTTTCCGAGCCGGTGTGTCAAAAATATACGGCCGGCCATCCCCTAGGCTGGGTAGTTCGGCCGGCTTAGTTGCGGGAATGCTAATGGACGTGCTTCAATCCCCTCCTTGAGGGAGTAAGATCAATGGCAGCATATCTTATTGCTGATGTCGCCATAACCGACGCCGCCGTTTTCGAGGAATACCGCAGGGAAGTGCCGGCAACCGAAGCGCGCTACGGAGGAAGATATATCGCTCGTGGCGGACCCACCAAAGTGCTGGAAGGCGACTGGGAGCCTCATCGCCTCGTCATCGTCGAATTCCCGGATATGGCCTCCCTCATGGCATGGTACGACTCTCCAGAATACGGCCGGCTCAAAGCCATCCGCGAACGCTCCGCAAAGACCAGGATCATTGCCCTGGAGGGCATGATGCCGGCTAGTTAAAAGTCGAATATCTACGCATGTCACGGCGACGACAGGCCCGACTGCCCGATTTTGGAGGATATGCGGGTGGCGGACGGCTGGTGACAAGCGTGCTTCGGCGACGGCTGGGTATCCTGGCATCGACGGGTTGACTGCGCTGATGGATTGGGCATAGAGGCACCGAGGTCTGAGGGCGGGACGGTGACGCATCGGTCTGCAAAACCGACGTAGTGGGTTCAATTCCCACTCAGACCTCCAGCCAGCCCACCGGCGCTGATTTGTTCCGCTGTAATCAATTATAGACGCATCTTAAAATGTTGATGCCGGCCGGTCGAGGACCATATTCCTATTCGTCTTTGGGTTTGTCGAACAGATAATCGCCGGAAAAGTCCGCACGATCTTCGTCCGGAGTACCGCCCTCATAGGCAGGGCGCGCGGGGTGAGACCAAACGCATTTATGCACTCATTGAACGGGACCTCCATATCAATATGGACCCAACACCGGATCGGCAGGCGATGTTTGACCTAGGGTTGTGTCATGGCGTTGAAAATGCCGGCGCCAACTATCGCACATAAGGCTGCGGCCCCAAGCCCCCCACAATGATGCACCACCAGGCGCGGCCATTTCCCCGAAGCATGGGATTCATTTTTATCATCCGTCGCGCCAGAAGCCCCTGGTAAAGCGCATAAGAAGACCCGAAACCGGCAAGCCAAACAACGGAAAATACGATGCCCCGAGTGAGCATCCTATTGAGCCTAGTCTGCTCGACCGTCAAACTTGCATTCTCAGTAACCACGCTTCGCCACCTTTTTGATTAAGCTGCGACCACTATCGGGCCTGCAGCGGTGAATATTAGATCAACGGCGACGCCTCGCGAAAACATAGCTCCCCTCACCCGTAGGAATTGCATTGCTAACGCGAGCGGCCCGCCTTGGGGTAGGGTGGGCCTCTATCGTTTCTCAAAAGGCAATTATGTACTTTACAAACAGGAAGGCCTGAAGACACGGGTAGGCCCTTCTTCGGGCTCGATCACCAGCACAACGTTTTCTGGGTTTTGCCAAGGCAACAACATCACGTAGGCCGCAAAATCGTCTTCAGGGAAATGGTTGAAGCCACCACCGGCTACAAACATTTGCGGGTGCTTGCTGCCGCCAAAGCTATCCTCGACGCTGTTAAGTTGTTGGAAGGGGGCGCGCTCTGCCAGCCATTCCTGTATGCTCTCGAAGAGAATGGGCAGGCCGTTCGGGCTCGATCGATCTTCAACAGAAGACGTACAAAGCACCACACCGCTCACGACGCTCATTGTGACTCAGCCATTGCCTAACGGGCCTTCTTGCCCGTCTCCAGCCGTTCGAAAGCAGCTTCTTCGTTGTGGAAGTGTGGCTCGAAAAGGACACTCATAACCCGGATTCCTACTGTGGATTCAAGGTATCAGGCACATCGCCGTGTTTGTAAAGTGCGTAATCGCCCATCAAAAACAGGTTCAAATCGTGAACAAAATCTGGCATGGTGCCGCCATGCCGATCATCTCACCGATTCCCCTCAATCCGCTCATCGACGGCCGCCAGTCGGAGCGCGCCATGCTGGTCAGGCGCGGCGTGCAGCGGCTGCTCAGGGATATGGGCGCGCATGTCTTGCCCGAACTGTCGCTGGCCACCGGCCGGCGCGCCGATCTCGTCGCGCTGACCCGCCACGGCGACATTTGGATCATCGAGATCAAATCCTCGGTCGAGGATTTCAGGGTCGACCGCAAATGGCCTGACTACCGGCTGCATTCCGACCGCTTCTTCTTCGCCACCCATCCCGGCGTACCCCAGGAGATCTTTCCGGAGGAGTGCGGCTTCATTCTCTCCGACGGCTACGGTGCCGAGATTTTGCGCGATGCGCCCGAGCACCGCATGGCAGCGGCGACGCGCAAGGCGCTGATGCTGCGGATCGCACGCGCCAGTGCGTCGCGGCTGCTCGCGGCCGAGCTTGCCGGCGTGTCGGTGCCGGCGCTGGACGGCGAGAGCGAGTAGGGGTTGCTCTCCGTAATTGTAGATGTGGGCGCTGCCCCTCATCCGGCTGCCGCCACCTTCTCCCCGTAAGTGACGGGGAGAAGGGAGATGGCCGGACAGCTATTCCACGATGCGGTAGATGTTCCATAGGCTGGTGCCCGACACGACATAGGGCTCCATCTCCTTGCCCCATTTGGCGTGCGCGTCGATCTTGCCGATCCTGGCGAAGAACTCTTCCAGCTGGGCGAGGCTCTCGACCTGGTGGTGGGACTCGATCGTCGCCTCCCGCGCGCCGATCGATCCGGTCATGATCTGGAACTTGAGGTCGTCGAGACCGACCTGCGAGCCGATCTCGCGTTCCCATTTTTTCAACAGGTCGAGCACGGTCTGCTTGTGCCCGAACCTGGCGTCGATCTGCCATCTGGCGCTGAACATGGCCGCCTCACTCGTCCCAGGCCTGCACGACCGTCTGCCGTGCGATGAGGCCGTTCTTCAACTCCAGCATCGCCGCGCAGAACACCTTGGTCCCGTCCGGATAGGAGCAGGCCTGGGTGAAGGCGAGACTGTTGCCGTCGGCGATGGTGGTGTCGACCTTGTGGGTCATCGCCCGGCTGCAGATGTCGTCCCAGAACGTGGTGATCGCCGCGCGTCCGTGGATTTCACGCGGCTTGCTCGGCGGGTTGTTGCGGTCGATCACCCGCACCAATGCATCGTCGGCATAGAAGCTCGACAGCAATTTTCCGTCACGGCCCTCGATCGCCTTCTTGATCGCCGCACCGTCTACCGTCTGTGTCTTGGTCAGCATTTTATCCTCCATTGGCCCGTCTTCACCGGGCGTTCAATTGATCAGAACCGCCCGGCGCTCGCCGCCGGGCAGTGGTCTTTCACTGCGACTTGGCCTTGACGGCCGCGAACACCTCATCGGACTGCTTCTTGAAGGCGGTGAAGTCGACCTGGCTGCCGTTGAGCATCGTCGACCAGTGTCGCACGATCGCCGCCATCGCCACGGCCTCCTTGATCTCCTCGTCGCTGGCGCCATTGAGCTTGGCCGCCTGCGTGTGGAAATAGATGCAGTACTGGCAGGGGATCTGCGAGGCGACGGCGAGGCCCATCAATTCCTTGGTCTTGCCGTCGAGCGCGGTGTTCGGGTTGAGCTGCACGCCCTTGATCTCGGCCCAGGCGCCGGCAACGGCGACGTCCGGCAGCGTCTTGAACATGTCCGGTACCGAGCCGAGCGTTGCCTGGATGTCCTTGTAGGCAGCCGTCGCCGAGGCGTCTTCGGCCTTGGCAGGAACGATCGCCAACAGCGCGCCAACGCCTGCCGCCAGCACCAGTGATTTGAGTGTCGACTTCAGCATTTTATTCCTCCCTTCGCAGCGCCTTTCCCGGCGATATCCGCCTGGCCTGCATGGGACGAAGTGATAGCGCTTACGCATGCCCGGCCGCTTCGCCCGAAAGCGCCATGGCTCCTATGGCCCGTGCGGGCCAGCGTGCCGGGCCGAGAACGCCGCCGCCGCCGCCCGCGACGGCAGGTCCAGCTTGAGCAGAATATTGGCGACGTGGCGCTTGACGGTGTGTTCGCTCAGCCCGAGTTCGGCGGCGATCGCGGCATTGCTCTTGCCATCGGCGATGAGGTTCACCACCTCGCTTTCGCGCGCCGTCAGTGCGGCCGGCTCGGCAGCCTTGGCCTTCGGCCGGCAGGCCGGCTCCAGATGCTGTTCCGAGGTCGCCTGCACCAGCGCCAGCGGCTCATCCAGCTCGTCAAGCGCGATGCGCCCGGCGTCATTGAAATGAAGGCCTGAACCGGCGGCGAGGTCGGCGACCAGCCGCGAAGCGAGGATGTCGCCGCGCCCGGCATGCGCGGCAAGCTGCATCGTCACGCGCGCCGTCAACCCCGTCGGCGGCCCACGCAACTCGACCTCGCCGACATGCACGCCCTGCGCGCTGAGGACGCCGATCTCCTGCGCCGCATCGCGCAGCGCCGCCGCGCAGCGTACGGCCCGCGCCGGGCCGTCGAAGCGCGCCATCATCAGCTCGCCATGCGTGCCGGCCGGGCGGCCGCCATGGCGCCCGACCAGCAGCCGCCATGTTTCCTGAAAACGCTGGCTGCGCTCGCTCCACATGCGGTCGCCAAGCCGCGCCGTGTCGTAGATCCGGGTGACCAGCAGTGCAGCCAGCACGCGCTCGGCCTCGGCAACGGCGCGCGCTCCGGTCAGGAATTCCTCGATCAGATCGGCCACCCGGTCGATATCGCCGGTCCAGATCGGGTGGTCGCGCCCGGCCACCTCGACCAGCCGCGAATTCGGGATCTTCCTTGCCAGGAAGCGGCTGGCCTCCGGGTCGACGCGCGCGTCGTTGCGGCGATGGATGAGCAGCGTCGGTGCGCTGATCGCCGCCAGCACGCCGCGCACGTCGATAGCTGCATTCATGCGGGCCAGGGCGATTGCCGCGGTCGGGCTCGCCGACAGCCGCTCGAAGCGCGCCCACCATGTGGCGAAACGCGGATCGTCGACGCGGCCGGGCGCGAAATGCGGCAGGGTGGCGCCGGTGCCCCATGCGGTCTCCGCCGTCGCGATGAACGCCTCAAGGCGTTCCGGCGGCATCACCCATTTGTGGAAATGCGCATAGCCGCCATAAAGCGTCAGCGCCCGCGTCCGCTCCGGGTAGGTGGCGGCGAACAGCATTGCCATCGGCGCGCCTTCCGAAGCGCCAAGCAAGGCGGCGCGGCCGCTGCCGGCCGCATCCATCACCGCGCGCACGTCGTCCATGCGGGTTTCAAGGCTGGGCAGGTGGTGGGCATCGACGCGGTCGGACAGACCGGTGCCCCGCTTGTCGAACAGAATCAGGCGCGAGAACGCCGAAAGCCGCTTCAACAGCCGGCTGTAGCCCTCGTCTTCCCAGTGCAGGTCGAGATTGGAAATGAAGCCCGGCACAAAGACGAGATCGAACGATCCCTGGCCGACCACCTGATAGGCGATCCGCACGTCGCCGCTAAGCGCGTATCGAGTTTCGATCGGCCTCACGAGATTTGTCCGCTCGACCCGACGATTTCTTATCGCCGATCATAGCAGAGGCGCGCGGCTTGCGTCAGATGAAACTTTAGAGCGAGTGAATATAGGCCGGCGGCGGCTACTTCTGTGACGCGGCGGTCTCGGTCTTCGCTCCGCCGACGCTAAAACCGGCGCCCTCAGGCGCGGCTCGGCCGCTTGATCCTGGGCGCGGCGGCGACGACAAGCTCGTCGAAGCCCTCGCGCCCGCTGTCCAGCATCTCGAACAGTTGCCGGCGCATCCTCGGTTCCCAGAATTTGTTGATGTGCTCGGCGACGCCGGCAATGCCTTGCTCGCGCGGCTTGGAGTGGAAAAAGGCAGCGATCTGGTTGGCCATGCGGACCAGCTTCTCGCTGGTGCTCATGAGGTGGCCTTCGTCATGCGACATGCTTGGCAACTCCGGAAACCACGCGGTCAGGGTGGGTGAAAATATCGAAATCGTCGCCGCGCACCAGCGCCACCAGCGTCATGCCGGCGTCGTCCGCGGTGCGGATGGCAAGCGCGGTCGGCGCCGAGACGGCAATGATGACGGCCGCGCCGATCGCCGCCGTTTTCTGCACCATCTCGACCGAAACGCGCGACGTGACGACTACGGCACCGCTGGCGCCGTCAATGCCGGCTCTGGCCAGCGCCCCGGCCAGCTTGTCCAGCGCATTATGGCGGCCGACATCCTCGCGCGCCATGACGATGCCCTTGCCGGGGACGTAAAAACCGGCGGCGTGGACGGCACCGGTCTCGGCATGCAGCGGCTGCAGCTTCGACAGCAGCTTGACCGAGCGGACAATGTCGTCGGCCTGAAGTGTCAGCTTTGACACACCGACCGCATCGACCGAGCGCATCGCCTCCTCGATCGATTCGATGCCGCACAACCCACAGCCGACCGGGCCGGCCAGCCTGCGCCGCCGCGACTCGAACCGGGTGTTGGCCTGGTCCTTCAGCCGGATCTGGATGTCGATACCGGCGCCATGATCCTCGACCTCGATCGCCTCGATCTCATCAGGTGCCGCAATGATGCCTTCGGTCAGCGAGAAGCCGAGCGCGAAATCCTCGAAATCGGCCGGGCTTGCCATCATCACAGCGTGCGTGGTGCCGGCAAAGGAGAACGCCACCGGCGTCTCTTCCGGCACCATCCGGTTGGCGGCTTGAGTGCCGCCGGCGCGGCGCGCCAGCCGCGAGATCTGCGCAATGGCTTTGCGGCGCGCGGTCAAGGTTACTCCGCTGCTTCCAGCGAGGCGATGCGTCGGCTTTGCTTTGCCTGCTCGTCATAGTCGCGCTGCCATTCCGACGGGCCGTTGGACGCGCCGACCTGCACCGCCGTCACCTTGTATTCCGGGCAGTTGGTCGCCCAGTCGGAGAAGTCGGTGGTGATGACGTTCGCCTGGGTGTCGGGATGGTGGAACGTCGTATAGACCACGCCCGGCGACACCCGATCGGTGATCAGCGCGCGCAGCGTCGTCTCGCCGGAACGGCTGGTCAGCCGCACCCAGTCGCCGTCGCGCAGGCCGCGATTTTCGGCGTCATGCGGATGGATCTCCAGTCGGTCCTCGCTATGCCAGACCACGTTGTCGGTGCGCCTGGTCTGCGCGCCGACATTGTATTGCGACAGAATGCGGCCGGTGGTCAGCAGCAGCGGGAAGCGCGGCCCGGTCCTCTCGTCGGTCGCGACATATTCGGTGCGGATGAACTTGCCCTTGCCGCGCACGAAGCCGCCAATATGCATGATCGGTGTGCCTTCCGGCGACTTCTCGTTGCAGGGCCACTGCACCGAACCCACTCTGTCGAGGAGGTCGAAGGAAACGCCGGCGAAGCTCGGCGTGGTCTTGGCGATCTCGTCCATGATCTCGGAGGGATGCGTGTAGGTCCAGTCGAGGCCGAGCGCCTTGGCGAGCTCCTGCGTCGTTTCCCAGTCGGCATAGCCGCATTTCGGCTCCATCACCTTGCGCACCATGTTGATGCGGCGCTCGGCATTGGTGAAGGTGCCGTCCTTCTCGAGGAAAGTCGAGCCGGGCAGGAAGACATGCGCGTAGTTGGCCGTCTCGTTGAGGAAGAGATCGTGCACCACCACGCATTCCATCGCCGCCAGGCCGGCGGCGACATGCTTGGTGTCGGGGTCCGACTGCAGGATGTCCTCGCCCTGCACATAGAGGCCCTTGAACGAACCATCGACGGCTGCGTCCAGCATGTTGGGGATGCGCAGGCCGGGCTCTTCGTCGAGCTTGACGCCCCACAGGCTCTCATAGATCGCGCGCACCGCGTCGCCTGAAATATGACGATAGCCGGGAAGCTCGTGCGGGAACGAACCCATGTCGCAGGAGCCCTGCACATTGTTCTGGCCGCGCAGCGGGTTCACGCCGACGCCCGGCCGGCCGATATTGCCGGTCGCCATGGCAAGGTTGGCAATGGCGATGACGGTGGTCGAGCCTTGGCTGTGCTCGGTCACGCCGAGGCCGTAATAGATCGCGCCGTTGCCGCCGCGAGCGTAGAGCCGCGCTGCGCCGCGTATGTCGTCGGGATCGACATTGGCAAGCTGGCCGACGACCTCCGGGCTGTTTTCCGGCAGTGCCACGAACGACGCCCAGTCCTGGAACTCGTCCCAGTCGCAGCGCTCGCGGATGAAGGCCTCGTCGAACAGGCCTTCGGTGACGATGACGTGGGCAAGCGCGGTCAGCATGGCGACGTTGGTGCCCGGCTTCAGCGGCAGATGGTACTGCGCCTCGACATGGGCCGAGCGCACGATGTCGGTGCGGCGCGGATCGAGCACGATCAGCTTGGCGCCCTGGCGCATGCGCTTTTTCATGCGCGAGGCGAACACCGGATGCGCATCGGTCGGATTGGCGCCGATGAGCAGGATGACGTCCGTCTGCTCGATCGAATCGAAATCTTGCGTGCCGGCGGAGGTGCCGAAGGTCTGGCCGAGGCCATAGCCGGTCGGCGAATGGCAGACACGGGCGCAGGTGTCGACATTGTTGTTGCGGAAGCCCTGCCGGACCAGCTTCTGGACGAGGTAGGTCTCCTCGTTGGTGCAGCGCGAGGAGGTGATGCCGCCGATCGAGGTGCGGCCGTACTGGTACTGGATGCGGCGGAATTCGTTCGCCGTATGGCTGAGCGCCTCTTCCCACGACACTTCGCGCCACGGATCGCTGACCCGCTCGCGGATCATCGGTTTCAGGATCCGGTCCTTGTGCGTCGCATAGCCATAGGCGAAGCGGCCCTTGACGCAGGAGTGGCCGTGGTTCGCCTTGCCCGCCTTGTAGGGCATCATGCGAATGACCTCGTCGCCCTTGACCTCGGCCTTGAATGAGCAGCCAACGCCGCAATAGGCGCAGGTGGTGACGGTCGAACGCTCGGGCAGGCCTTTCGCCAGCACGGTCTTTTCCCTCAGCGCATCAGTCGGGCAGGCCTGCACGCAGGCACCGCACGACACGCATTCGGAATCGACGAACGCCTCGTGCATGCCGGCCGAGACCCTGGATTCGAAGCCGCGGCCCTCGATGGTCAGCGCGAACGTGCCCTGCACCTCTTCGCAAGCGCGCACGCAGCGCGAGCACACGATGCATTGCGCCGGATCGTAGGTGAAATAAGGGTTCGATTCATCGCTGGCGATATAGTCGATGGTCAGCGAGCCATGGCCGGGCGCCACGCCGTTTTCTTGCATGACGTGGTTGCGGCCGTCCACGCCGTAGCGGTTCTCGGTCAGGCCGACCGTCCTGACGACCTTGTCGAATTCGCTGGCGCCGGTGCCGGCCGTCTCGCCCCACGCCACCGGGTGGTCGGAGACGTAGAGCTCCATCACGCCGCGGCGGATGGCGTTCAGCCGGTCGGTCTGCGTATGCACGACCATGCCTTCGCCGACCGGCGTCGTGCACGAGGCCGGCGTGCCGCCGCGCCCGTCGATCTCGACGAGGCAGACCCGGCAGGAGCCGAACGAGTCCAGCATGTCGGTTGCGCACAGTTTCGGGATTTCGACGCCCGCTTCCATCGAAGCGCGCATGATCGACGTACCCGCCGGCACCGTCACCGACTTGCCGTCGACGGTCAGCGTCACCTGCTGTTCGGCTTCAGAGGCGGGTGTGCCGTAGTCGATTTCCTGGACCAGCGATTTGATGTCGAATGCCGCGTTCATGCCTGTCCGCTCCTATTCCGCTGCTTCGGCGACCGGCGTCGGCCGAAAGTCGTCCGGAAAATGGTTGAGTGCACTCATCACCGGATATGGGGTGAAGCCGCCCAGCGCGCAAAGCGAGCCGAACTTCATCGTGTTGCAAAGGTCGGTGACCAATGCGATCTGCTTTTCCGGTTCGACGTTCTGGGCGAGCCGGTCCAGCACCTCGACGCCGCGCGTCGAGCCGACGCGGCAGGGCGTGCACTTGCCGCAGCTCTCGATGGCGCAGAATTCCATGGCGAAGCGTGCCTGCTTCAGCATGTCGGCGCTGTCGTCAAAAACGACGATGCCGGCATGGCCGATCAGCCCGTCCTTGGCGGCAAACGCTTCGTAGTCGAACGGCGTGTCGAACAGCGCGCGCGGGAAATAAGCGCCGAGCGGGCCACCCACTTGCACAGCTTTGACCGGACGCCCGGTCGCCGTGCCGCCGCCGATGTCGTCGATGATCTCACCCAGCGTCATGCCGAACGCAGCCTCGTAGAGACCGGGATGCTTCACGTTGCCGGCAATCTGGATCGGGATGGTGCCGCGCGAACGGCCCATGCCGAAATCCTTGTAGTAGGCAGCGCCCTTGTCCATGATCACCGGCACCGAGGCCAGCGAGATGACATTGTTGATCACCGTCGGCTTGCCGAACAGGCCCTTATGCGCCGGCAGCGGCGGCTTGGCCCGCACCTGTCCGCGCTTGCCCTCGAGGCTGTCGAGCAGCGCGGTCTCCTCGCCGCAGACATAGGCGCCGGCGCCGACGCGGACTTCCATGTCGAATGAATTGGGCGAGCCGAGCACATTGACGCCGAGCACGCCGGCCTTGCGGGCGATCTCGACGGCCTTCTGCATCACCGCCACGGCATGCGGATATTCGGAGCGGATATAGATGAAGCCCTTGGTCGCGCCGGTGGCGATGCCGGCGATCGCCATGCCTTCGATCAGCACGAACGGGTCGCCTTCCATGATCATGCGGTCGGCGAACGTGCCGGAATCGCCTTCATCGGCATTGCAGACGATGTATTTGCGGTCGGCCGACGTATCGAGCACCGTCTTCCATTTGATGCCGGTCGGGAAGCCGGCGCCGCCGCGACCGCGCAGGCCGGACTCGGTCACCTGGCTGACGATGTCGGCCGGCGTCATCGCCACGGCATTCTGCAGGCCCTTCAGCCCGTCATGCGCCTTGTAGTGATCGAGCGACAGCGGATCGGTGACGCCGCAGCGCGCAAAGGTCAGCCGCGTCTGTCTGGCCAGGAACGGGATTTTGTCCGGTGCGCCCAGCCAGCGCTTGTGATGGCCGCCGGTGAGGAAGCCGCAGTCGAACAGGCTTTTGACGTCGGATGGCTTCACCGGCCCATAGGCGACACGGCCATTGGCCGTCGCCACTTCGACCATCGGCTCGAGGAAATAGGCGCCGCGCGAGCCGTTGCGCACGATCTTGGCCTCGATGCCGCGCTCGGCCAATTCCGTACGAACCGCCTTGGCGACCTTTTCCGCGCCCAGCGCCAGCGCGCCGGAATCGCCGGGAATGTAGATACGCGGGATCATGAGCGCACCTCGGCAACGATATCATTGAGCTTTTCGTCGTCCAGCCGCCCGATCACCTCGCCGTCCAGCATCGCCGACGGCGAGCAGGCGCAAAGGCCGAGGCAATAGACCGGCTCCAGCGTCACCGAACCGTCGTGGGTTGTCTCGTGGAAACCGATGCCCAGCAATGATTTGAGCTTGGCGGCAATCGCATCCGAACCCATCGACTGGCAGGCTTCCGCCTGGCAGAGCTTCAGCACATGCCGGCCGGCCGGCCGGCTGCGGTAAT
This sequence comes from Mesorhizobium sp. M0571, assembly GCF_040320985.1. NCBI lineage: Bacteria > Pseudomonadati > Pseudomonadota > Alphaproteobacteria > Hyphomicrobiales > Phyllobacteriaceae > Mesorhizobium > Mesorhizobium sp. M0571. The sequence goes on along the minus strand of NZ_JAMYQT010000003.1, from coordinate 21,218 downwards.
CGTGATAGAAGGTGACGACGCCGTGCACCTCGGCCCTGGAGATGTTCAGCGCCTCGGCGATGACCGGCAGCGCGTCCTGCGGCACATAGCCGAACTCTTCCTGGATGCCGTGAAGGATGGGCAACAGCGGGCCTTCGAGGCCTTTTAGCTCGTGGATGATCGCCGCCGTGCGCGATGCGATCTCGGTACTTGCAGGCTGCATCGTCATGCAGCGCCCTCCCTGTCGTAGCGATCTTCCGCTAAGTGCTTAGGAAATCAGAGGAAACCCGCCAAATCAATAAAGCCGATCCGTTGCTCGATAGAAACCTTCTATCGATCGCGTTCACCAGCATTGTCTAGCCTAGCGGCGGCCGCGGAAATCGTCCGCCAGCGCCATCGCCTCGTCCAACAGCGCCGAGACCAGCGGCGTGTGCGGTTCGCGCGGTGCCGCCACCAGCCCGACCGTGTGGCTGGCATCCGGCTCGACGATCGGAATCGCCCGGATCGGCTCGGAAAAACCGAACGTTTCCGCAAGGTTAAGCGGCATGATCGACGACCATTTGCCGGTACGAATATGCGAAAACAGCACGATCATCGAATTGGATTCCAATGTCGGCCGCACCTGCACGCCGGCTTCGGCCAGATGCTGGTCGATGATGCGGCGGTTCTGCATGTCCGGCGTCAGCAGGCAGAGCGGCAGCTGGCTGAGCTCGGCCCATGTCACTTTGTCGCGGTCAAAATACGGGTTCCCGACCGCGGTGATCAGCTGATAGCGCTCGTCATAGAGCGGCACGCTGGTGACGCGTCCGAGCGGCTCGTTGTCGAGATAGGTGATGCCGGCGTCGATGTCGAAATTGCCGAGCAGCGACAGCACCTCGATCGAGGTCCGCGACAGCACCGAGAAGGTGACGCCGGGGTGCTTTGCCCGAAACGGCGTCGTCAATCGCGCCACCATGGCCAGCGCTGTCGGGATCGCCGCGATGCGGATGCGCCCCGACAGGCCGTGGCGCGCCGCCCGCATCTCCTCGCGCATGGTGCGGGTGTCGCCGACGATGCGGCGCGCCCACACCAGCACCTGCTTGCCTTCCGGCGTCAGCCCCTGGAAGCGCGAGCCGCGCAGTACCAGCATCACGCCGAGCTGGCCCTCCAGCTGCTTGATGCCGGCCGAAAGCGTCGGCTGGGTGACGCCGCACACCTCCGCCGCGCGGCCGAAATGCTCCTCCTTGGCAAGTGCTATAAAGAATTCCAGCTTGTCGATCATGCCGTCGGGAGCCTGTCACGGACCATGTGTCCGATCGTAGCGCGCAAGGTCGGGGAAATTGTCTTCGTCCGCAAGCCGCATGTGCAAATCGCCCGCATCCACATCTTTCAGCCGGCTTACTGTTTCCCGCGACGAACTGCGGCGCTATGTGGATGGAACCTGGGTCATGCACTGGTACCACGGGAGGTCAAACATGCTGGGCTGGTTCCGCAAGCTTTTGCCGCGCGAAGATCGCTTCTTCGACCTGTTCGAACGGCATTCCCGTACCGTGGTCGGTGGCGCCGAGGCCCTGCAGCAGCTTCTTCAGGGCAACGACGTCGACCGCTGGTGTCAGACGATCATCGATCTCGAGGACGAAGCCGATCAGATCACCGCGGAATTGCTGCTGGCCGTGCGCCGCTCCTTCATCACGCCCTTCGACCGCGGCGACATCAAGGACCTGATCCAGTCGATGGATGATGCCATCGACATGATGCACAAGACCGTCAAGACGGTAAGGCTGTTCGAAAAGAAAGAATTCGACCCGCTGATGCAGGAAATGGGAAGCGTCATCGTCGAGGCCGCCAAGTTGGTGGCCGAGGCAATCCCGCTGCTCAGCAAGGTCGGGGCGCATACGGTGCGCCTCAACGCCATCGCCGAGGAGGTTATGCGCGCGGAGGGCCGGGCAGACGACCTGCACGAGCAGGGCCTGAAGGACCTGTTCAAACGGCACGGCCGCAGCGACCCGATGGCCTATCTGATCGGCAGCGAGATCTACGGCGAGCTGGAAAAGGTGGTCGACCGCTTCGAGGACGTCGCCAATGAAATCAGCGGCATCATCATCGAGAACGTCTAGTGGAAGTCGCGATAGCCTTTCCCGTGCTGGTCGGCCTTGTCGCCGTCGCGCTGTTCTTCGATTTCCTCAACGGCCTGCACGATGCCGCCAACTCCATCGCCACCATCGTCTCCACCCGCGTGCTGAGGCCACACTATGCTGTGTTCTGGGCGGCCTTCTTCAATTTCATCGCCTTCATGTTCTTCGGTCTTCACGTCGCGGAGACGCTGGGAACCGGCATCATCGACGCCAGCATCGTCACGCCGGCAGTGATCTTCGCAGCACTTGTCGGCGCCATCGTCTGGAATATCGTCACCTGGCTCGTCGGCATTCCGTCCAGCAGCTCGCACGCGCTGATTGGCGGACTGGTCGGCGCCGGCGTTGCCAAGGCAGGCACCGGCGCCATCGTCTGGGCCGGGTTGGGCAAGACGACGGCGGCCATCGTGCTATCGCCGGCGGCCGGCTTTCTGCTGGCGCTCGTCTTGATCCTCGCGGTCTCCTGGTTGTTCGTGCGGCAGACACCGTTCGCCGTGGACAGCACCTTCCGCGTCATGCAGTTCTTTTCCGCCTCGCTCTATTCGCTCGGACATGGCGGCAACGACGCGCAGAAGACCATGGGCATCATTGCCGTGCTGCTCTATTCGCAGGGCATGCTCGGCGCGAATTTTTACGTGCCGCTGTGGGTCGTCATCACCTGTCAGTCGGCGCTGGCGCTTGGCACGTTGCTCGGCGGCTGGCGCATCGTCCACACGATGGGCTCGAAGATCACCCGGCTGAACCCGATGCAGGGGTTCTGCGCCGAGACCGGTGGCGCGATCACGCTGTTCGCCGCCACCTGGCTCGGTATTCCGGTGTCGACCACCCACACGATCACCGGCGCCATCATCGGCGTCGGTGCTGCCCGCCGCGTCTCTGCCGTTCGCTGGGGCATCGCCGGCAACATCGTCATCGCCTGGATCGTCACTCTGCCGGCCACGGCCGCGATCGCGGCTCTTACCTACTTCGCGGTCGGCCTGGCAAAGTGATGTGAACGGGCCGGCGTCTGCAGCCGCCCCCATTGAGCGCAGCCGAACCTACCTGTCCACCAGGTTCAGGATGTTGCCGTCCGGATCCTTGAACCACGCGACCTTCATGCCCTGGCCGACATGGATATCGCCCTCCAGCGCCAGGCCGGGCATGTCGTAGTGCTCGAAGGCGACGCCCTTCGATTTCAACGCCTTGACGATATTGTCTATCTCGTCGCCGACCATCCAGGTCACAGCCGTCGCCTTGTTGGTCCCAGCGAAGTTCGAACGGTACACGTTGATGCTGGTATCGCCGCTTTTATAGACGATCAGTTCGCCACCCTCATTGTGAATCTCCGTCAAACCCAAGATGTCCTCATAGAAGGCCCTGGCCTTGGCCAAATCCTTCACCGCGAGATTGGCCGTCGCATTGCTGTTGGCGAGCATGATCGTCTCCTTCCCTGGTTGTCGTTCCCTATGCGATCACTGAAATAGGTCGCATGGACTGTTCGGCGAAGGGTCATCCCGCCGGAATGCCCGTTCGCGGGACCCGGTTTCCCGGTCACACCGGGCAACCGTTGTTCCACGACTTGGTTCTGGTCGGAAACTGCACTATCTGAAGCGCCGAACACCCAGGAAAATTGCCATGCCCGTCACCAAGCAAATCGTCATCGAGCGCCTGAAGACGGTCAACGGACCGGACTTCACCGGCAACATTGTCGATCTCGGCATGGTTTCGGAGATTTTCATTGCCGATGCCAAGGTGTTCTTCTCGATCACTGTTCCCGCCGCCCGCGCCCAGGAGATGGAGCCGTTGCGCGCCGCCGCCGAGCGTGTCGTCAAGGCGATCCCCGGTGTCGCCGGCGCCGTTGTCGCGCTGACGGCGGAAAAGAAGGGCGGCGGCATGGAGGCGCCGGTTCCGCAAAGACCTGCTCAGAGGCCCGCCCCGGCGGCTGCACCTGCGCGTCCCGCCCCGCAGGCACCCGCCTCGCACAGCCAGGGCAAGCGCGGCGTGCCCGGCATCGAGGCGATCATCGCCGTCGCTTCCGGCAAGGGCGGCGTCGGCAAGTCGACCACTGCCGTCAATATCGCGCTTGGGCTTGCCGCCAACGGGTTGCGGGTCGGCGTGCTCGATGCCGATATTTACGGCCCGTCCATGCCGCGTCTGCTCAACATTCGTGGTCGGCCGCAGACCATCGACGGCAAGATCCTGAAGCCGATGCAGAATTATGGCCTCAAGGTCATGTCGATGGGCTTCCTCGTCGATGAGGAGACGCCGATGATCTGGCGCGGGCCGATGGTGATGTCGGCGTTGACGCAAATGCTGCGAGAGGTCGAATGGGGCCCGCTCGACGTGCTCGTCGTCGACATGCCGCCCGGCACCGGCGACGCGCAACTGACTATGGCCCAGCAAGTGCCGCTGGCCGGCGCCGTCATCGTCTCGACGCCACAGGACCTCGCCCTGATCGATGCGCGCAAAGGCCTCAACATGTTCAGGAAAGTCGACGTGCCGCTGTTGGGCATCGTCGAGAATATGAGTTATTTTCTCGCTCCCGATACGGGGAAACGCTACGACATTTTCGGTCATGGCGGCGCGCGCCGCGAGGCCGAGCGTCTCGGCGTCACCTTCCTCGGCGAAGTGCCGCTTGAAATGGGTATCCGCGAAAGCTCGGATGCTGGCACGCCGGTGGTGGTTTCGAAGCCCGATAGCGCCGAGGCGAAAATCTATCGCGACATCGCCGCGAAGGTCTGGGACAGGGTCAATGAAGAGCGCGGCGCGGCCGAAGCCGCGGTGCCGAGCATCGTCTTCGAGTGACCCCTCCCCCTTGAGGGGCGGGTGCCGCGCGAAGCGCGGCGGGAGGGGGTCGCCTCAACCGCCTCGACCTTCGAACTTAAACTTAAAAAAGACGGAGCACGTCGCTGCGGACCCCACCCGGCCCTGCGGGCCACCCTCCCCTCAAGGGGTCCTCAAGGGGGAGGGGAGCCGCCGACCTTCTCGCCAAAGCTCGAAAAAAACTGCCCGGCAAGTTTCTTCGACGTCGATTCGATCAACCGGCTGCCGAGCTGGGCGATCTTGCCGCCGACATCGGCCTTGGCCGCATATCTCAGCACTGTCGTTTCCGGCCCGTCTTCGGTCAGCGTGACGTCGGCGCCGCCCTTGGCGAAGCCGGCGACGCCGCCCTTGCCTTCGCCCTGGATGGTGTAGGAATGCGGCGGGTTGAGATTATTCAGCGTCACCTCGCCGTTGAACGTCGCCTTGATCGGTCCGATCTTCAGCACCACCGTCGCTGCCATCTCGGTGTCCGACCTTTTCTCGAGGCTTAGGCAGCCGGGAATGGTTTGTCTCAGAACATCCGGGTCGTTCAGCGCTTCCCACACCTTTTGCAGGGGTGCGGCGATGCGTTCCTCGCCCTCGATCACCAAAGCCATCAAAATCTCCCGGATAGCGGACTGACAAACCTCGATCCCGTCTAGCGCGGGGGCAGATGCATGTCTATCGCACCAAAGTGCGGATTCGGATGACGCGTGCCCTTGCCTGCTCCCGCGCGTTGTCATATCGATTTGTCATACAAATACGGAGACCATGATGGCAGGCGCCCCCACCAGCAAGAAAAAATTTCGCTCGCAGGAGTGGTTCGACAATCCCGACAATCCGGGCATGACGGCACTCTATCTGGAGCGCTACCTGAATTACGGGCTGACGCGGGCCGAGCTGATGTCCGGCAAGCCGCTGATCGGCATCGCCCAGACCGGCTCGGACCTGTCGCCCTGCAACCGCCATCACATCGAACTGGCCAAGCGGGTGCGCGAGGGCATCGTCTCGATGGGCGGCATTCCTTTCGAGTTCCCGTGTCACCCGATCCAGGAAACCGGCAAGCGGCCGACCGCCGCGCTCGACCGCAACCTTGCCTATCTCAGCCTGGTAGAGGTGCTCTACGGCTATCCGCTCGACGGCGTGGTGCTCACCATCGGCTGCGACAAGACGACGCCGGCCATGCTGATGGCTGCGGCCACCGTCAACATTCCGGCCATCGCGCTTTCGGTCGGCCCGATGCTCAACGGCTGGCACAAGGGCAAGCGCACCGGCTCCGGCACGATCGTCTGGGAATCGCGCCAGCGCCTGTCGGCCGGCGAGATCGGCTATGACGAGTTCATGGACATCGTCGCCTCCTCGGCGCCGTCGACCGGCTATTGCAACACGATGGGCACCGCCACCACGATGAATTCGTTGGCCGAGGCGCTCGGCATGCAATTGCCGGGCTCGGCCGCTATCCCCGCCCCTTATCGTGAACGCGGCCAGATCGCCTACGAGACGGGAAAGCGAATCGTCGACATGGTGCATGAGGATCTGAAGCCGTCCGACATCATGACCCGCAAGGCTTTCGAGAACGCCATCGTCGTCAACTCGGCGATCGGCGGCTCGACCAATGCGCCGATCCACCTCAACGCCATCGCCCGCCATCTCGGCGTGCCGCTCGACAATGACGACTGGCAAAAGATCGGCCTCAAAATTCCGCTCATCGTCAATCTGCAGCCGTCGGGCGAATATCTCGGCGAAGACTATCATCGTGCCGGCGGCGTGCCGGCCGTCGTCGCCGAACTGATGAAAGGCGGCCTGCTGCCCTATCCGGAAGCCATGACCGCCAACGGCAAAACCATCGGCGACAATTGCAGCGGCGCCGTCAACGAGAACCTCGATGTCATCCGCACGGTTGCCGAACCGCTGAAAGCCAATGCCGGCTTCATCAATCTCAAGGGCAATTTGTTCGATTCGGCGATCATGAAGACCAGCGGCATCTCGCCCGAATTCCGCGAGCGCTATCTGTCAAACCCGAAGGATCCCGAAGCCTTCGAGGGCAACGCCATGGTGTTCGACGGGCCCGAGGACTACCACGCCCGCATCGACGATCCGGCACAAGGCATCGACGAGCACACCATCCTGTTCATGCGCGGCGCCGGCCCGATCGGCTATCCGGGTGGCGCCGAAGTCGTCAACATGCAGCCGCCGGCCTATCTGATCAAGAAGGGCATCCACGCGCTGGCCTGTATCGGCGACGGCCGCCAGTCGGGCACCTCGGGTTCGCCCTCGATCCTCAACGCCTCGCCGGAAGCCGCCATCGGCGGCGGGCTGGCGCTGCTGAAGACCGGCGACCGTGTCCGCGTCGATTTGCGGAAGGGCACCGCCGATATCCTCGTCAGCGACGACGAGATCACGCGGCGGCGCGCCGAGCTGCAGAACAATGGCGGCTATCACTATCCCAAGCACCAGACGCCGTGGCAGGAGATCCAGCGTGGCATGGTCGACCAGTTTTCCGAAGGCATGGTGCTGAAGCCGGCGGTGAAATACCAGGATGTGGCGCATACCAGCGGCGTGCCGAGGGACAATCACTGACCAGGATCCGTCGCATGAGGCGGCCAGGAAAACTGCTGCGTGCAGCTCTTTTCCTGGCTGCTGCATTGTTGCCGTCCGTCGCCTCCGCCACCGAATTTCCGGTAACGGCCGATCGCTGGACCGTTGCGGTCGCCGGGCGCTGGTGCGACGCGTCCAACCGCGATCCGGTTGAATTCGCCGCCACCCCCTATAACGGCCTGAAGTTCGGCCGCACGCGCGACTGGACGGGAATTGTCATGCGCGTGTTCCTGTGGCCGGGTGCCGTCAAGGACGACATGCCCGTGACTGCGACGCTGCAACTTGGGAACGTCGACACGCCGCTGGTGATGACGGCGATGACCACGGTCGATTATATCGTCGATCTCGACTATGCTCTGACGAGCGAGGAGCAGAAGGCAATCGCCGGTGCCGGATCGATGACTGTGCGAGTGACGGGTGTCGAACAGCCGCTGGTTTTTCGCACCGAAGGCGTTGCCGGAGCGCTGGAGTTGCTCAACGAGTGCGCCAAGACGATCAAACACGAATGAGTCGGTGCTGCGGCTCTTGGCATGCGCCAAGGCCCGGCCCTTTCTCCCTGGTCTTCGGGCGGCCTCGCAAACTGGATGTGTCAACAGCCGGCAGAATGCTTGACAAGCGAGCGCGACAAATCCACGATCATCGCAAGGGGTTAATCGCGACGACCCCGTGAGGCGTCAGCCCAATGTTCGCGTCCAAGCTTCTCTCTCAAGGAGGTGGACGCCATGCCGTCGACAACAACCATCACCGTACCGCAACTATCCCGTCTGATTGGTCTGCCGGGTGCACCCGCGATCATCGATGTCCGCATCGACGATGACTACAATTCCGATCCGCGCCTGCTGCCAGGTTCAACCCGGCGTGACTTCAAGACCATCTCCACCTGGGCTGCCGATTTCACCGGCAGGCAAGTGGCGGTCGTCTGCCAACAGGGAAAAAAGCTCTCGCAAGGGGTGGCCGCATGGCTGCGGCACGAGGGCATTGCCGCCGAATCGCTCGAAGGCGGGTTTGAAGCCTGGCGCGATGCCAAGGGGCTTCTGGTCCACGCTGAAAAGATTCCGCGCCTCGACGCAAAGGGCCGCACAGTCTGGGTCACGCGGGCTCGCCCGAAGATCGACCGCATCGCCTGCCCGTGGCTGATCCGGCGCTTCATCGATCCTCACGCGGTCTTCCTCTTCGTCGAGGCGGCCGAAGTGTCGGCCGTCGCTGATCGTTTTCACGCCGTGCCGTTCGACATCGACGCCGTGTTCTGGAGCCACCGCGGCGAACGCTGCACCTTCGACACCATGATCGAGGAGTTCGGGCTTGAATCCGAGCCGCTCGATCGCCTCGCCATGATCATACGCGCTGCCGACACTGCGGACCTCGGTCTGGTTCCCCAGGCAGCCGGGTTCCTGGCCGCTTCGCTTGGCCTGTCGCGGATGTTTCGCGATGATCTGGAGCAGCTTGAGGCGGGTATGCTGCTTTACGATGCGTTTTTCCGATGGTGCCGTGATGCCACCGAGGAAACGCATAACTGGCCGGCCGCAGGCGCGGGTAGTCTCGGCGCGGGCAAACCGTCGTGAGCGCCGTCTTTTCGAAGGATCCGGCGGAGATCCAAGCTCCGGCTGTGCCAAGCTTCCGGCAGGCCGTGAAGCTCTGGGCGAAAATCGGCTTGCTCAGCTTCGGCGGCCCGGCAGGACAGATCGCGCTCATGCACAAGGAGTTGGTCGAGGAGCGGCGCTGGATCGGCGAACAGCGTTTCCTGCATGCATTGAATTACTGCATGCTGCTGCCCGGCCCCGAGGCTCAGCAGCTTGCCATCTATATCGGCTGGCTGCTGCACAAAACAGTCGGCGGCCTTGTTGCCGGCATTCTCTTCGTTGTGCCGGGCGCGCTTGTCATGCTCGTCTTGAGCAGCCTCTATGCGCTCTACGGCGATATACCCTTCGTCGAGGCGCTGTTTTTCGGGGTCAAAGCGACGGTGCTCGCCATTGTCATCGAGGCGGTGATCCGGATCGGGCGACGTGCGCTGAAGAACCGGATCATGGTGTCGATCGCACTCGCCGCCTTCATCGCCATCTACGCGCTAAACGTGCCGTTCCCGCTGATCGTCCTGCTTGCCGGCCTGACAGGCTGGATCGGCAACCGCATTGCACCGGCATTTTTTTCCGGCACATCGCAGGGCAAAGGCGATGTTCCCGACATCAAGGGCGCGGTCGATCTGATGTTCGAGCGCGGCGAACTGACCCACGTCAAGCCGACGCGATGGCATGCGCCGCGCATTTTGGCGATCTGGCTGCCGATCTGGCTCGGGCCTGTTCTGCTGATCTGGGCTTTCACCGGCTCTGCCAGCGTGTGGACGCAAATCGGTGGGTTCTTCAGTCTCATGGCGGTCGTCACCTTTGGTGGCGCCTATGCCGTGCTTGCCTATGTCGCGCAGGCAGCGGTCGAGTCCTTCGGCTGGCTCGCACCCGGTGAAATGGTCGACGGCCTTGGGCTGGCCGAAACCACGCCGGGCCCGCTGATCCTGGTCTTGCAGTTCGCCGGTTACATTGCCGCCTTCCGCCACTCCGGCGCGCTCGCCCCGCTGCTTGCCGGCGCGCTTGGGGCACTGCTCACACTGTGGGTGACGTTTACGCCGTGCTTCTTGTGGATATTCCTCGGCGCGCCCTACATCGAAGCGCTGCGCGGCAACAGGGCGCTGTCGGCGGCGCTCGGCGCGATCACCGCTGCGGTCGTCGGCGTCATCATGAACCTCGCGCTTTGGTTCGGCTTACACGTCATCTTCGGCGAAGTGCGCAATGTCGGGCTTGGAATGGACGTGCCGGTGCTCGCGTCGATCGACTGGCGCGCGGCGCTGCTTTCCTGTGCCGCCATGATCGCCATTCTGAAGCTGAAAATCGGCATGCTGCCGACGCTTGCCGGATCGGCGCTGGCCGGTGTGTTGTTGCTGGCGGTGAGCGGGTAGAGCTCAACCGCCCATGCCGCTGCGCGGCAGCTTGATCATATCGCCGAAGCGGGCACGCAATCTGTCGTCGACCGGCTTCGGCACATGGCGCGGGAAGCGTTCGGCAAGCACGCGTTTCTTCTCGATGATTGCCCGCTGCAAGATGTCGGGCCTGCCTTTCTCGTTCCATTCCTTCGGCGAAAAGCGGTCGCCGACGGCCGGATAGAAATATTCGGTCTGCATCAGCCGCAGCGTCTGCTCGTTGCCGAGATAATGGCCCGGCCCTTTCAGGCAAACATCGGCGATGGTGTCGATCGACAGCGACTCGTCCGTCACCTCGATGCCGCGCACGCAGCGCAGGCAGTGGCCGAGCATGTCATTGTCGATGATCAGGCTCTCCAGGCAGAAGCCGAGCAGCGACGCATGCATGCCGGCCGACTCATAAACTAGGTTGAGGCCGGCGAGACCGGCCATCACGTCGGTTATGCCCTTTTCGTAGCCGGACTGGATGTCAGGCAGTTTCGAATCCGTCATGCCGGCGGCCGAACCGCCTGGCAGGTCGTAGAACTGCGCCATCTGTGCACAGGCCGCGGTCAGCACCGCCTGCTCGGCCGAACCGCCCGACATGGCGCCGGTCCTGAGATCCGAGACAAACGGCCAGGTGCCGAAGATCGCCGGATGGCCGGGCTTGATGGCGTTGACATAGATAAGGCCGACGAGCACTTCGGCGACCGCCTGCACCACAGCACCGGCAATCGCCGCCGGTGCTGTTGCACCCGCTTGGCCGGCCGACAGCAGCAGGATCGGAATGCCGCCCTCCACGCAGGCTTCGAGCACGCCGCAGGCGTCCTCGGCAAACTTCATCGGCGGCACGACGAAGCAGTTCGAATTGGAGACGAAAGGCCGCGCGCGAAAATTCTCTTCGCCGCCCGCGATCGCATAAAGCATGTCGAGCGCCGGCTTGACGTTCTCACGCACAGTGAACGAGGTGCCGACATGCTTCGATGTGCCCATGACGCAGGCGTAGAGCGTGTTGAAATCCATATCGAGCGGGTCGGGAATGTCGCGCGGCACCATCGGCCGCTGGAAGAAATGGATGTTGTCGAGCCCTTCGACCAAGCGCGCGGCATCGTAGATGTCCTGCAGCAGCGACTCGCGATACTCACGCTTTTCGACGTCGACAAGGTGCACCGCAGCACCGGCCGTGCCGTAATGCACGCGCTTGCCCTGGATCACCATGTCGTGCCTCGGATTCTGGCCGTAGAGGGTGAAATGCCGTGCCGCTTTCTTGATCGTGTCGAGCACGAGACCGCGGGGAAAGCGCAGACGGGCATCTTCGCTGAGGCTCGCACCGGCCTTGGTCAGCGCCTCGATGCAGGAGGGGATGGCATTGGCGAAGCCGACTGTCTCCAGAAGCGTCAGCACGGCTTCGTGGATACGTTCGCAATCGTTCCCGCTAAGCGGGCTGTAGCTTCCGCCTTCAAGGCCGGCGCGCACCGGCTTGATGTCGTCGGCAAGCGGTGCCGCCCGCATGGCGCGGCGCGCCTCGCGCCCGCCGGAACGCCGCGAACGCTGGTCTGCGGACGAATCCTGCTTCTCATGAGCCACCGGCATGAAGGCACTCCACCTTTAGCTGCGAAGCGGGCGCGGCGGTTGGTCCACCATCGGCCTGCTTCGTCCCCTTATACTGCGACTATGCCGCCGGCATTGGCACAGCCTATGTGCCAGCCGGTCCCGTCGCATATGCCAAGGTGCTAAAGAACCGGAGCCGCGCTACATGCGCCAAGCTCCGGTCGGGGGAGGGCGATCAAGCCGCTGCCGGCCTTCGTCCAGCTGCCGTCGCCAGTTCGCGGATACCGGGCTCGATGTGCTGCAGCGCGATCGATGAAATGCCCAAGCGCATGAAACGCGACGGCTTGTCGGTGCGGTCGAAGAACCGGTCGCCGGGCTCGATAATGACGCTGCGCGACGCCGCGGCCTCGGCCAGGCCGCGCGAATCGGTGCCGCGTGGCCCTTCGAGCCAGAGCGACGTGCCGCCGGCCGAATCGGTCGAACGCCACTCCGGCAGGAAGGCGGAAATCGCATGGACCAGACGCTTGCGCCGCTCGTCGAAGGCGCTCGACAGCCGCCGCACCAGCGCCTCGTGATGGCCGAGCGACAGGAATAGCGCGACGGCGCGCTGGTTGTTCGCCGGCGGATGGCGCAGCATGAAGCGGCGCAGCGCCCGAAGCTCGGAGATCAGCCCGGCCGAGGCGACGATGTAGCCGAGCCTGAGGCCCGGAGCCAGCGTCTTCGACATCGAGCCGACATAGACGACGCGGCCTGAACGATCGAGGCTCTTCAGCGCCTGCTGCGGCGCCTCGTCCAGGAGCTGGCTGTCATAGCCGTCCTCGATGATGATCTGGTTGTAGCGGTTGGCGCGCGCCAAAAGATCCTGCCGCCGCTCGGCCGACAGCGGCACCATGGTCGGGCAATGGTGGCTGGGCGTGACGAAGACGAAGCCGGAATCATTGGGAATGGCAGAGGTTACGATGCCGGAGTGGTCGACCGGAACCGGCTGGATGTCGGCGCCGGCCAGCCGGAAGATCGAGCGTGCATCGGGATAGCCGGGGTCTTCCATCGCCACCTTGGAGCCCTTCGTCATCAAAAGCGTCGCCAGCATGTAAAGCGCGTTCTGGGCGCCCAGCGTCACGATGATCTCGTCCGGGTTGGCGAAGATGCCGCGTCGCGGCAGCAGCCGCGCCTGGATCTGCTCGATCAACAGCGGATCGTCGCGGTCGACCATGTCGGACGCCCAGTTGCGGATTTCGAGCACCGCCAGCGCCATGCGGTTGCACTCGCGCCATTCGGCGGTCGGGAACAGCGCCGGGTCGAACTGGCCATAGACGAAGGGGTAGGACGACTTGATCCAGTTGTCGTGCTTGGCCGGCGGCGGCATGTCGCTGGCCGCGATCTGCCGGCGCGCCTTCCAGTCGATCTCGTTGGCCTGGTCGGGCGCCTTCTGGTGCGGCTTGGCCGGCGTCGCCAGCACTTCGGGATTGACGAAGTGGCCGCGCCGCTCGCGCGCCACCAGGAAACCCTGGTCGACCAGCTGCTGGAAGGCCAGCACCACGGTGCCGCGCGCGACGCCGAGTTTCTCGGCAAGAATCCGGCAGGACGGAAGCGGCATCGAAGCCGCGATCTGCCGGTCGAGGATAGCGGCGACGATCGCCTGGCGGATCTGCGCCTGCAGGGTCTGACCGGATTCCGCCGAAATCCGGAACAGGCCGGACCATATGGCCGTGTCGTTTCGCTGTGGCATGGGAGATGTTCCTCGATGGCCAGCTATTTTCACTTGGCTGGACCAGTCGAATGTACCGGTGGCACAAGGTGTTGCGCCAATCAATTTTTCTGATCGCTGGGATTTATGCCAGTGATCCTTTGCGCCGGCCCGCGCTGCGCTGCGGCATCGCTGCGCATTGAAACAGATGGAATTCGACCCGATAGTTTGCCGCGACGACACGCGCCGGAAACATCCGGCCTGATAAGATGCCTCTCAAGAGACCGGAGCGAAGCAGTGGATCAATCGTCCTTTCAAAAGCAGCTCGACGCGTTGCGCGATCATCGTGCGGCCAAATCGGGCTCGATGCGCGAGGCTTTCGCCGCCGATCCGCAGCGCTTCGAGAAATTCTCCGCCAGCGACGGCGACCTGCTGCTCGACTGGTCGAAATGCGCGGTCGATGCGTGGACGATGGAACTGCTGGAGAAGCTGGCTGCGGCCGCCGACCTCGAAGGCCGGTGCGCTGCGATGTTTGCCGGCAAGAAGATCAACGTCACTGAAGACCGCGCCGTGCTGCACACGGCGCTGCGCAATCTGACCGGCAAGGGCATCGTGCTCGACGGCCAGGACGTGAAGGCGGAAGTCCTCGCCGTGCTCAACGCGATGGGCGCCTTCGCCGATGCGGTACGTTCCGGCAATGCGGCCGGCGCGACCGGCAAGAAGATCACCGACATCGTCAACATCGGCATCGGCGGCTCCGATCTCGGCCCGGCCATGGCGACGCTGGCGCTGGCGCCCTATCATGACGGCCCGCGCGCGCATTACGTGTCCAATATCGATGGCGCGCATATCCATGACACGCTGAAGGGCCTTTCTGCCGAAACCACCCTGTTCATCATCGCTTCCAAGACCTTCACCACCGTCGAGACGATGACCAATGCCGAGACGGCGCGCAGATGGGTCGAGAGGGCGCTCGGCAAGGAAGCGGTCGGCAAGCATTTCGCCGCGGTCTCGACGGCGCTCGAGCTGGTCGCCAAGTTCGGCATCGCACCCGACCGCGTCTTCGGCTTCTGGGACTGGGTCGGCGGCCGCTATTCGGTCTGGGGCGCTATCGGCCTGCCGGTGATGATTGCCATCGGCCCGAAGAATTTTCACGCCTTTCTCGACGGCGCGCATGAGATAGACGAGCATTTCCGCACCGCGCCGCTGGCGAGGAACCTGCCGGCGCTGATGGGCCTGATCGGCTGGTGGCACCGCGTGATCTGCAAATATCCGGCTCGTGCCGTCATCCCCTACGATCAGCGCCTTTCCAGGCTGCCGGCCTATCTGCAGCAGCTCGACATGGAATCGAATGGCAAGAGCGTCACCCTGGATGGTGGCGCTGTAACGACGCCGACCGGCCCGCTGGTCTGGGGCGAGCCCGGCACCAACGGCCAGCACGCCTTCTTCCAGCTGCTGCACCAGGGCACCGACTTCATCCCGGTCGAATTCCTCGCCGCCGCCGTCGGCCACGAGCCGGAACTGAAGCATCACCACGACCTTCTGCTCGCCAACTGCCTGGCGCAGTCGGAAGCCTTCATGAAGGGCCGCACTCTGGAGGAAGCCCGCGCGCAGATGCTGGCGAAAGGCATGAAGCCCGCCGACGTCGACAGGATTGCTCCGCACCGCGTCTTCTCCGGCGACCGCCCCTCGGTGACGATCCTCTACAGGAAGCTCGACCCCCACACATTCGGACGGCTGATTGCCCTCTACGAGCATCGCGTCTTCGTCGAAGGCACGCTGTTCAACATCAACTCCTTCGACCAATGGGGCGTCGAACTCGGCAAGGAACTGGCGACCGGGCTGCTGCCCGTCGTTGAAGGCAAGGAGAATGCCGCAAAGCGGGATGCCTCGACGGCTGGATTGGTGGAACACATCCACCGCTTGCGTGGCTCGGAGTGAAAAGCTTGGCGGACATCAAGGGAATATTGTTCGACAAGGACGGCACGCTCGTAGATTTCAACGCGACATGGCTGGGCATCGCCGACTTCATGGCGATGGATGCGGCCGAAGGCGATCGCTGGAAAGCAGACAGGCTGCTTGCGGCGGCGGGCTTCGATTTCGCCGCCAAGCGCTTCAAGCCGGATTCGATTTTTGCCTCCGGCACCAACATGGATGTCGTCGAACTGTGGTTCCCGCGGCTGTCCGATGAGGACCAGATGCTTGCCGTCGCCCGCTTCAATGCCATCACCTCGGCGCAAGGATCGGCGATGGCCGTGGCGCTGCCGGGCGTGGTCGAGACGCTTGGGCTGCTTCACAGAAAATCCTACCGGCTTGGCGTCGCCACCAATGACTCAACCAGCGGCGCGGAAAAGACCCTGGTCACGCTGGGCGTCGCGCAGCTTTTCGAAGCCGCCTATGGTTACGACGCGGTGGCCAATCCAAAACCGGCGCCGGATACGATCCTTGCCTTCTCGGATCTGACAGGGCTAAGGCCGGCAACGATCGCCGTGGTCGGCGACAACCGTCACGATCTGGAAATGGCGCGCGCCGGCGGCTGCGGCCTGGCGATCGGCGTGCTGTCCGGCACCGGCACACGTGAATCGCTATCGCAGATCGCCGACGTCATCCTGGATTCGGTTGCCGATCTGCCCGATTTTCTTGCGGCCCGAGTCAGCGAGACGGCTTGAGCGCGCAGCTATCCGGCTCGAACGAAAACACGCCGCTTGGTTTCATCGCCGCATTCCTGCCGGCGCCGACATCCGGCACCTCGTATTCGGCCAGCAGGCGAAGCCGCGAGCGGGGCAGATAGGCGCGGCCCGGATCGCCGATCAGCACGGCGATGCCGGCAGCAAGGCAGCGGTCGAGGAAGGGAACGACCCGGCCGGCAAGATCGTGGGCGTAAAACAGGTCGCCGACCATCACGATATCCACTGGTGGCGGCGGACCGCCGGTGATGTCTTCGCCAATGATCATGATAGCGACGCCGTTCGCAGCCGCATTGAGGCCGAGCGCGGCCACGCCATTGCGGTCGATCTCTGTCGCGACGACCTCGCTGGCTCCGGCCTTTGCCGCAGCGATGCCGACAAGGCCCGAGCCGGCGCCGAGGTCGAGCACGCGCCGCCCAGCCACGGTCTCCGGCCGGTCGATTATGTAGCGGGCGAGCACCGCGCCGCCGGCCCAGGCATAGGCCCAGTACGGTGGCTCCGGTTCAGGTCCGTCTTCTTCGATCCCGTGTTGGTTCCACTCGACAAGCCGCCTGAGCCCGCTTCCCGGATGGGCGGTGTAAAGCTGGATTTCGGGAAGCGCGGGCACGGCGGTGATCCGCATGTTCGCCCGGATGAAGTCTGCCGGGTCTGGACGCGAACCTATATCCCCGGTGTTGGCGCCGGCGATGCAATCGCTCAAGCTGCGCCTAGCTCCGCAACGCTCGTCGCAGAATCTTGCCGACCGGTGTCTTCGGCAGCTCGGGGCGGAACTCGATATATCTGGGTCGCTTGTAGCCGGTCAGGTTCTCGCGGCAATAAGCCGTCAGCATCTCGGCGGTCAGTGCCGGGTCCTTCTTGACGACGAACAGCTTCGGCACTTCACCCGAATGCTCGTCCGGTACGCCGATCGCCGCCACTTCGAGCACGCCCGGATGCTGCGCCACCACCTCCTCGAGTTCGTTCGGATAGACGTTGAAGCCGGAAACGAGGATCATGTCCTTCTTGCGGTCGACGATCTTGGTGTAGCCACGCTCGTCCATGAAGCCCATGTCGCCCGACTTGAAGAAACCGTCCTCGGTCATCACCTTGGCGGTCTCGTCCGGCCGGTTCCAGTAGCCGGCCATCACTTGCGGTCCGCGAATGCAGATTTCGCCGACCTCGCCGAGCGGCAAATTGTTGCCGTCGTCGTCGCGGATGGCGATCTCGGTCGAGGGCAGCGGCAGGCCGATCGTGCCGGTGAAGGCTCCGTCGCTGAATTTGTTGGCGGTCGCCCCCGGCGAGGTTTCGGAGAGCCCGTAGGCTTCGCTGATCGGGCAGCCGGTCAGCGCCTTCCAGCGCTCGGCGATGCCCTTCTGCACCGCCATGCCGCCACCCAGCGTCAAGATCAGCGGCTTGAAGTCGAGCTTGCGAAAATCCTCATTGTTGAGCAGGGCATTGAACAGTGTGTTGAGGCCCGGGAAGATGTGAATCGGGTATTTCTGCAGCTCCTTGACGAAGCCGGGAATGTCGCGCGGATTGGGAATGAGCACGTTCTGCGCGCCTTGCTGCATGCCCATCATCGCGTTCACCGTCAGCGCAAAAATATGATAGAGCGGCAGCGCGCAGAGGAAATTCAGATGCGCCGGCTTCGGCTTGACCGTGTAGGCGTCTTCGACCCACAGCGCGTTCTGCGCGACGTTCGCCAAAACATTGCTGTGCAAAAGCATCGCGCCCTTGGAGATGCCGGTCGTACCGCCCGTATATTGCAGGAAGGCGATGTCGGCGGTCGCGACCTCGGCGGGTTTGAAGGCCACGCCGGCGCCGGCCTTCAATGCGGCGTTGAACTTGACATGGCCGGGCAGCGACCATGCCGGCACCATCTTCTTGACGCGGCGCACGACGAAGTTGACGATTGTTCCCTTGAGCCCGCCGAGCATATCGCCCATCGTCGCGACCACGACATGCTTGACCGCGGTCCTGGCGATCACCGCCTGCAAGGTGCAGGCGAAATTTTCGAGGATGACAATGGCTTGAGCGCCGGAATCCTTGAGCTGGTGCTCCAGCTCGCGCGGCGTGTAGAGCGGGTTGATGTTCACCACGACATAGCCGGCGCGAAGCACTGCCATCATCGCGACCGGATATTGCAGCACGTTCGGCATCATCAGCGCGACACGCGCGCCCTTCTGCAGCCCCTTTGATTGCAGATAAGCGCCAAAGGCCGCCGACTGTCGCTCGAGATCGGCATAGGTGATCGATTTGCCCATGCAGACAAAGGCCGGCCGATTCGCAAACTGCTTGCAGGCGGCGACGAGAAAGTCGCCGATCGAGCTGGAGGGCAGGGCGCCGATCTCGGCCGGCACGATCTTTGGATAACTCTTGAGCCACGGTTTTTCCGGCAGGCCGGCGGCCAGCGACGTGATCGCCTTCGGTAATCTCTTGGCCGGACCTGCCGGCGGTTTTGGCGCAGTCGGCACTGCCTTCGCCGCCGGCTTGGCAGCAGCGGCGGACTTTGCGGGGGTCGCCGTCTTACTGGCTGCCGGCTTGGCAGACTTTCCAGCCGCGGTTTTCGCCGCCGGCTTCGCGCTTGTCTTCGCGGTAGCCTTCGGCTTGGCGGCGGCCGCTTTTGGCTTGACCGCTTTCGATGTTGCCTCGGCCTTTGCTTTCGCCGGGGTTGTTGTCTTTGCCGGTTTTGCCACCTGTCGCTCCCTCAATCGTTCTTATTGTTTCGGCACGCTTGAGCGCCACCGCCGCCCCTGGCGAACAAAGGTATCCCACGCTGCCGCAATGTCCGGAACCTGGGAAATCCAGCACGCCGTCCATCTATCTATGTATTGCCACTAGCGGCGGCCGTGCAAGCCTCGCCCACCTGGCAGTGCGGCAAGACTTGCCTTCAAACCTCTCGGCCGCGACCGGGTTTCGGACGGGCATCTCTTGGCATCGCTGCCGAACCGAACGGCTGGATTCCCCGAATTGGCGGCATCGCCGATCAACAAAAAATTGAGGTCGCTAATAATGTCGTGATCTGCGGATTCGGCTCGTTTTTTCCACAATCCGCCGCATGCCGGAATTTTTTTCTGCTTCCCGTGGGTTAGGCAAACAAGCAGTTCCAAAGCTAGAAAAACGGTGCTTATATGCGCGCTTCGCGAGCCTGATAGAGGGGCTTGGAAGAACATCAGGGAGTGCTCAATGAAAAAGAAACTGACTTTTGCAGCCGCGTTGCTGGCTGCAAGCGTCCTCGGCGGCATGGCCAATGCAAAACAACTGGTCTATTGCTCGGAGGCATCGCCGGCCGGCTTCGACCCGTCGCCATGGAGCGGCGGCAACGACTTCGACGCCTCGTCGCGCACTATCTATTCGCGCCTGGTCGAGTTCGAGCATGGCAAGACCACCATTTCGCCCGGCCTCGCAGAGAGCTGGACGGTTTCCGACGACGGTCTCGAATATACATTCAAGCTTCGCCCGGGTGTGAAATTCCAGACGACCGACTATTTTACGCCGACTCGCGACCTCAATGCCGACGACGTGATCTTTTCCTTCGAACGCCAGTGGAAGAAAGAAAGCCCGTGGTACAGCTATCTGGAAGGCACCGGCTGGGAATATTTCACCGGCATGGGCTTCCCCGATCTCCTGAAGGAAATCGTCAAGGTCGACGACCTGACCGTGAAATTCGTTCTGAACAAGCCTGAAGTCGCCTTCCTGCCTGACCTCGGCATGGATTTCGCCTCGATCGTCTCCAAGGAATATGCCGACCAGCTCGACAAGGCCGGCACCAGGCAGCAGTTCACCCAGAAGCCGGTCGGCACCGGTCCGTTCCAGTTCGTCGACTACCAGGTCGATGCGGTCATCCGCTACGCCGCATGGGACGGCTACTATGGCGGCCGCCAGAAGATCGACGATCTGATCTTCGCCATCACGCCCGATCCGGCCGTGCGCGCGCAGAAGCTGAAGGCAGGCGAGTGCGATATCATGTCGTACCCGGCGCCGGCCGACATCGCCGGACTGCAGGCCGACACGAACCTCAAGGTGGACGAGCAGGAAGGCCTGAATATCGGCTACATGGCTTACAATACGACGCAGCCGCCCTTCGACAAGGTCGAGGTCCGCAAGGCCCTCAACATGGCGGTCAACAAGAAGGCGATCATCGACGCGGTCTATCAGGGCGCCGGCGCGCCGGCCATCAACCCGATCCCACCGACCATGTGGTCCTACAACAAGGACATCAAGGACGATCCCTATGATCCAGAGGCGGCCAAGAAGATGCTGGCCGACGCGGGCGTCAAGGATCTGTCGATGAAGATCTGGGCTATGCCGGTCAGCCGCCCTTACAACCCGAACGCCCAGCGTGTCGCCGAACTGATCCAGGCCGACTACGCCGCCGTCGGCGTCAAGGCGGAGATCGTCAGCTACGAATGGACCGAGTACCGCCAGCGCGGCAAGGCCAAGGATCGCGACGGCGCCTTCCAGCTGGGCTGGACCGGCGACAATGGCGACCCCGACAACTTCCTGTTCCTGCTCGGTTGCGATGCCATCGGTCAGTCCAATTATGCGATCTGGTGCAACCAGGAATTCGAAGGCCTGCTGAAGAAGGGCAAGGCGACAACGGACGTCGCCGAGCGCACCAAAATCTACGAGGAAGCCCAGGTCGTGTTCAAGCGTGAGGCGCCGTGGCTGACCATCGCCCACTCCAAGGTCTTCATGCCGATGAACAAGAAGGTTTCGGGCTTCGTTATGGACCCGCTTGGCATTCACCGGTTTGACGGCGTCGACGTCACCGAATAAGTCCTGAGAAATTGAACGGGGGGGGCGGGGGGCCCCCACGCCCCGGGGTTTGAAGGAAATTAATACGTGTATTAAAACCCCCCCCAGCCGGGTGTGAACCCCCCGCGGGAGGGCGGTGC